>DAOUHS010000041.1:0-6338 GCA_034428415.1 Dehalococcoidia bacterium | reverse complement strand
ACGGCCCCAGGCATCGTTGGCCGCTGCGAACATGCCCTGGATGTCCTCGCCGAAGCGCACGTCGGTCTCGACGAAGATTGCCGCATCGCCGATCTCAGAGGCGACCAACGGTCCGCGCGACGTGTTGAGGTCGGCGATCACGACTCGGGCGCCCTCGGAGGCGAAGAGGCGGGCGGATGCTTCGCCGAGGCCTGAGGCGCCTCCGGTGATGACGGCGACTTTGCCTTGCAGTCGGTCTGTCATGTTCCTTTCCTCTCCGGGCGGCTAGGAAAAGTCGCGGCCGGAGAAGTCGGACCAACGGCCATCGACAGCGGTCCAGCCTCCATCAACCACGATCGCCTGTCCGGTCATGAATGATGATTCGTCGGAGGCGAGGAAGAGGGCTGCCTGGGCGATGTCGGCGCCCTCGCCGGAGCGGCCGAGCGGATGCGCCGTGGCGTTCCGTTCGCGCCGACGGTCCATGCGGTCGGGGTCCTCGGGGCCGGGCGAGTCGTCGCCAATGCGGGTGGCGATCGCGCCGGGGCAGATGCAGTTGACGCGGATGCCGGCGGAGGCGAACTCGCCTGCGACGGTGCGGGTCAGTGAGATCACGCCGCCCTTGGACGCGCAGTATGCGGCGATGCCAGAGAGTCCGGAGAGTCCTGCGACCGAGGCGGTAGAGATGATCGAACCGCCACCGGCTCGCTGCAGGTGAGGGATCCCGTACTTCATCCCCAGCCAGACTCCCCGCAGGTTGATTGCCATGATTTCGTCGAACACCTCCTCGGGGCAGTCGCGGACATTCTCCTCGCGGCCACCGATGCCGGCGTTGTTGTAGATGATGTTGATGCCGCCAAAGGCATCGACGGCGGCCGAGTACATCGCCTGGACGTCTTCGCCCTGGGAGACGTCGCCGGTGAAGGCGAGGGCGGCTTCTCCGATTTCGGAGGCGGCTTCCTGGGCGCGCTCCTCCCAGCGATCCATGACCAGTACGCGAGCGCCTTCTTCGGCAAACAGCTCGGCTGTGGCGCGGCCCATTCCGGAACCTGCGCCTGTAATCACGGCGACCTTGCCATCCAGTAATCCAGCCATCTGGAACCTCCTCGTCGACTCGATTTGCACGGCCGTCGCCGTACATCGATGGGAGGGTAGACCCTGTGACGACTGGATGTCGGCGCTGAGGGGTCGGAAAAGCGTCTGAGATCAGGGTGGCGAGCGGGCCGGGTGTTCGCGCCTGTCTGGATTTGTTCGATTTCGCTGGGACGTGTTCGTTCGCATTCGGGGAGGCTGAGTCGCGAATTCGGCTTGTGGCGGTGCGAAATTTCGTTCTCTGGGCGTTGATTCTGCATGATCTTCAGTGTTTTACGGGAGATCGTGCATCTTGGGTGGACGATATTGCGTGATTTTGGTCTGGTCTTGTCGGCTTTTGGGCAGGATTTGTGACAGAAATGCGCGGTTTTGGTCAGGTTTGGACAGATTTGGTCAGGTTGGACGGTTTGGTCAGTTTGGAGAGCTTCCGAGTAGCTGTTGGAGAAGGGGTCGGTCGACCTGGAGAAGATCTTCTGAGGGCAGAGCGGAGTCATTCGCATCTGGGCAGCCGATCGCATTAAGCACACATGTACGTATAGGTACAAACGTACTAATGGTGCGTCAAGCTGTCAAGCTGTCAAGCTGTCAGGGCGCTGGTTGCTAGGTCAGCGCGTCGGCGATGGCGAGTTCGGCGATTTTCTCGTCGTTGTAGCCGAGGATGTCTCGGAGGACGAGGTCGTTGTCGCGGCCGATCGAGGGTGCGACGGAGCGGTAGCTGGGTGGCGTTTCGCTCATCCGGCCCTTGGCGGCTTCGAAGGTGGTGGTTCCGTGCTCGGGATGTTCCATCTCGATGAAGTGGCCACGGTGCAGCATCTGGGGATCCTGGGCGGCGGCCGAGCTGTTGGAGACGGCGTGTGCGGGTACGCCGAAGGCCTGGAGCATGTACTCGATTTCGACGGCACCGTGTCCGGCGGTCCAGCCCGAGACGATGCCGTTGAGCTCGTCCTCGTTGGCCTTGCGGGCGGCGAGGTCGGCGAAGCGGTCGTCGCAGGTGAGTTCGCCCAGGCCCATGGCGGAGCAGAGATTGGCCCAGTCGCCGTCGTCGCGCACGGCGATGGCGACCCAGTCGTCGTCGCCGGAGGCGGCGTAACAGCCGTGGGGCGCCATGACGGGATCGGCGTTGCCGACGAGCTGGGGGACTCGTCCGTTGATCGTGTAGTCGAGCAGGGCTGTGCTCATGAAGTGGAGTGAAGATTCGGCCTGGGCCTGGTCGATGTAGAGGCCCTCGCCGGTGCGGTCGCGGTGATCGAGTGCGGCGAGGATCGTCGGCAGGGCGAAGCGGGGCGAGAGGTAGTCGGTGTAGGCGGAGTAGGGGCCGATCGGCGAGCCACCGGGATTTCCGGCGAGCGCGATGTAGCCGCCGATGGCTGCGCCCATTGTGCCGAAGCCTGCGACTCGGGAGAGCGGACCTTCCTGTCCGAAGAGACAAGTGGAGAGCATGATCAGGTCGGGCTTGATCTGGTGCAGAGAGTCGTAGTCCATGCCCCAGGCGCGCATGGCGCGGGGTGAGAAGGACTCGGTGAGGACATCGCACCACTTGATGAGATCGAGCAGGACGTCGCGTGCCTCGGATGTGGCGAGGTTGAGCGAGAGTCCGAGCTTGTTGATGTTCATGTTGCCGAAGAGGCCGGAGTGGTCGGGGCCCTGCCCGTTGTTGTGGTAGGGGCCGATACCTCGCGCGGTTTCGATGCGGTTGGCCGACTCGATGCGCACGACAGTGGCGCCGAAGTCGGCCATGGCTCGTGTGGCGGTCGGTCCGGCGACGACCCACATGAGGTCGAGCACTTTGAGTCCGGCCAGTGCGCCCTCGGTCGGGATTGCTGGTGTGTTTGGCAGCGTTGTCATCTAGATCACCCCACGTTCCCGAAGGTCGTTGAGCGCGTCTTCGTCGAGGCCGAGTTCTGCGTAGACCTCGGCGTTGTGCTCGCCGAGTGTTGGGGCTCGGCGTCGGTACTCGATCTGGTTGTCGGAGAGCTTGACGAATGGTCCGGGGAAGCGGACGGGTTCGGGCCAGCCGGGCATCTCGTGCTCTCGACAGAAGTCGCGTGCTTCGAACTGTTCGGAGGTGGCGACTTCGTCGACCGTGGGGACGGGGACGATCAGCAGCGAGCGAGATTGGGCTTCGGAGAAGAGCTCGTCGCGGGTGCGTTTCTTGAGGAACTCTCCGACGACGCCCATCAGGCGGTCCCACTCGCTGAGTGGGCGGGCTCCGGTGATGAACTCTGCGCCGAGGCCGATCCAGTCGAGGTCTCGGTCTTCGACGGCGCACTCGCCCTCGTCGTACATCCACTCGAAGAGGCGTCGTGAGAACGGTCCGATGCCGGCGCCGAAGAGGAAGGTGAGCGAGATGTAGCCGTCGGCGACTTCCCAGATCAGTTTGCCGGTGAAGGGTCCGACAGCCATGCCGCCGGCGACTCGGGCGGTCTCGGCGGCGCCGATCGATGCGGCGAGGTTGGCGGACATCGTGGCGGCGGCGACGGATTGCTGGGCGGAGACGTCGACGTGCTGTCCGCGTCCTGTGGATGAGCGGGCTCGGAGAGCGACCATGGCGGCGATGGCTGCCTCGCCGGAGGCGTGCGACCAGGCCTGGGGGACGGAGACTCGGACGGGCGATTCGCCGGCGCCTCCGGAGAGAATCAGCGGGCCGCCGGCGGCCATCAGGATGATATCGGTGGCCTGGTAGGTCGCTTTGGGTCCGGTTTGGCCGAAGGCGGAGATTGAGGTGTAGATCAGGTTTTGGTGGTTGGCCGAGAGGTCGCTGTAGCCGAGCCCTCGGGCGGACATCGCGCCGGGCGTGTCGGACTCGAGGATGAAGTCGGCGCCGGCGGCGAGCTGGCGGATGAGGGCCTGTCCGTCGGGATGGTCGAGGTTGCAGGTGATGCCGCGCTTGTTGCGCGCGTAGGCCCACCAGACGAGCGAACGATCGGGTCGCGGATCGTCGCCGGCGAACGGCCCGAGAGAGCGCGCCGACGAGCCATCGGGAGGTTCGATCGCGATGACATCGGCGCCGAGATCTGCGAGGATCTGGCCGGTGAGCATGCCTCGCTGATCGGTCAAATCCAACACGCGATACGGCGTCAACAGCATCGGTCAGCGCTCCTCCCGCTCGGCGATTGAAGGGTATCGTAAGCGGGGAACGCTTGGTTGGCAGTCGTTAAGCTGAGCGCGGGAGCAGAGCATGACTACGACTGAGCGCCCAAGCGAGTCCTCGATGAAGCCGAAGTATCTGACCGAGGAATACGAAGTCGTCCGCGACGGCCAAACGCTTCGGTGCCAACAGGTCGAGTACATGGGTACGGTTTACGAGATCTGCGACGGATATGGCGGCGACACTGATGTCTTTGAAGAACTCTTCGCCGGCAGGAGACTCCAGCCCGGTGAGGAGGGTTATGCGGAGCTCGTCGAGTACCTGAACCAATTCCTGACAAGCCAGGAGGAGCCTGTCTCTGAATGACGCCTCGCGCTCCGGTGTTCGTTGACAGTGTTCACCTCATCGGTGAGTTTCTTGAAGGCGACCAGTGGCACGACGCTGCACTGGCAGCAGCAGACGATGCTCGCGCTCGACGAAAGTTCACGAGCGAGGGCGTGTTCCAGGAGTTTCTTGCCCACGTTTCGCGAACAGGCAGCCACAGGCGTGCGGGCGCCGCGGCAATCGTGAGAGAGATGAGAGGCGCATCCCAGTTCACTGTTGTGAGTCACACCGTCGTGTTGCTAGAGGCTGCTCTTGATTTGTTTGACGGAGAGTTTCGTCATACTCGACTGAGCTATCAAGACTGCATCGCCATCCGGATCATGCGGGACTTTGGAATCACGGAAATCTTGACCGCCGATCGCGAGTTTGCGGTCGCAGGTGTGACGCCCCTACTCCGTCGCTACATCTGAGACCTGCTACTGCAGGGCGCCGGAGCCGCTGATCCGCCACTCTTCCTCTACGACTCCTTGCCGATGTGCATGCAGCGTGCGATGGAGGAGGACAGTGCTGTCGGAGTAGTGGGGGATTAGTTCGACTCGGTCTCCGATCTGCAGGGGGTCGCCGCCGTCTCTTGAGAAGTGGGTGTGTTCGGCGCTGAGGCCGGCGCAACTCCAGCCGTCTGGCTGCACTACCGACGGTAGACCGGTGTGTCGGCCGGTCGACTTCCAGCCGGCGTCGCCGGCGGCTCGCTCGGGATTGGCGGCGGAGACGACCTGGCAGAGCAGGCTGAGCGCTCTTCTGTGACCGCCGACTCCCATGAGTTCGTAGGTCAGATCCATGAGCGCGGCTCCGCCGGCCTGGAGCTCGTTGAGGATGCCTTGCTTGAGGACGTAGCGGTAGTTGCCGCTGCCGCCTCCTGAGAGCACACCGATCTCGTGTCCGTCTACCTGACATAGCACGTTGGCTCGGGCCACGATTGTTGCCGATGCCTTGGTCTCGCGTTCCTTTTCTTCGTCCGGGAGACCCATGACGTGGCCCTCGTAGCCCATCAGGCCTCGCAACCTTACTGCTGGCAGGTCCGAGATCAGCGCGCAGAGCGCTGGCGCTTGCTCGGGGGTCACTCCGCAGCGGTGGAGATTGACGTCGATGTCGACGAGCAGATCGATGGTCACGCCGGCGGCATCTGCAGCGGCGGAGATCTCTCGAATGTTTGTCGCGTCGTCGACTGCCACGCAGAGTGTCGCCAGCCTGGCGACTTCGATCAGCCGAGCGACTTTCTGGGCTCCGACGACTTCGTTGGCTATCAGGATGTCGGTGATGCCTCCTTGGGCCATGGCCAGCGCCTCGGAGGCCTTGGCGCAGGTCACTCCGACGGCGCCGGCCTGGAGCAGTCTCAGCGCCATTGCCGGGGCTTTGCAGGCTTTGACGTGGGGACGCCAGTTGATTCCGGCGGCGGCGGAGCGCTGGGCCATCAACTGGGCGTTGTGATCGAGCGCGTCGAGGTCGACCAGCAGGGCGGGCGTGTCCAACTCCCAGACGTAGGTCATAGCATGCTCCCTATCGAGACAGTGGAATCTTAACGAAACGCCGAGCCGATGCCATTCGCGGAGATCAATGGACTACGACTCTTCTATCACGAGCAGGGACCGGACGATCCTGATGCGCCGACGATCGTCTTCGTCCATGGCACCCAGGGCAACGCCTCGCTGTGGGCCGACCTGATCGATGTGCTCTCCGACCGCTTCCAGTGTGCGACGCTCAATCATCGCGGACGCCCGCCTTCTGAGTCGCCGGATGATCCGTCGGTCTACAGCATCGAGCAGTTTGCGGATGATCAGGCGGCGTTCATCGAGCAGCG
>DAOUHS010000040.1:0-3576 GCA_034428415.1 Dehalococcoidia bacterium | reverse complement strand
CGTCGAACAAGTCGATCAGCTCGCGCAGCTTGGCCGGATTCCGCTGCGCGAGGTCATGGCACTCAGAGAAGTCCGTGTCGAGGTGGTACAGCTCCCACTCCGAGTCCGGGAACGACGGGTCGGAATCGGACTCGTGATAGGTGACGGCCTTCCAGCCATCGTGATAGATGCCGCGTGAGCCCAGCATTTCAAAGTACTGGGTGGGATGGTTCGTTGCTGCACTCGCGGACTCGATCGACGCGCGCATGCTGCGTCCGTGCAGCGGCATCTGCTCGACGCCCTTTATGGTCGAAGGCGGCTCCACACCGACTAGGTCGAGCAACGTCGGCGTGACATCGACCGCATGATGAAACTGCGAGCGGATCGCGCCGCGCTCCGATGCGGGGATCGCTGCCGGCCAGTGAATGATCAGCGGGTCGCGAATACCGCCGCCGTGCGTGGTCCCTTTGTAGCGTTTGTTGGGCGTGTTGCCGGCCATCGACCAACCCCACGGATAGTTACTGTTCGATCGAATCGTGCCAATATCGTCGAGCCGCTTGACCGCTTCGCTGACGTCCTCCTCGAATCCGTTGTAGAAACGGTTGTTGTCAAACTGTCCCGTCGCCTGCCCTTCCCGGCTCGCACCGTTGTCGCTCAGCAAGACGAAGATCGTATTGTCGAGCCGGGCGCTCTCGTCGAGAAAGTCGATCAACCGTCCGATCTGCTCGTCGGTGTATTCGAGGAACGCCGCAAACGCCTCTTGCAGCCTGGCCGCGAAAGCCCGCTCGTCGTCGGACAACTCATCCCACGGCTCCACACCCGGATTGCGCGGTGCCAGCTCGGTCCCCGCCGGAATAATCCCATCCTCGATCTGCCGTTGATGCACACGTTCGCGAACGACATCCCAGCCCTCGTCGAACTTCCCGCGCCAGCGCAGCAGATAGTCATCCGGCGCCTGGTGCGGAGCATGCGTCGCGCCGAACGCGACGTAGCTGAAGATCGGACGTTCCGGCACCAGCGAGATCGAGTTGCGCATCATCAGGATCGCCTGATCGACGATGTCGGCCGACAGATGGTAACCCTCCTCGGGCGTCGTCGGCGGATCGACGAACTGGTTGTCGCGACAGAGTTCGGGCTGGAACTGATCGGTCTCGCCCAGCAGGAAGCCGTAGTAGCGATCGAACCCGCGGCCCAGCGGCCAATGCGTGAACGGTCCCGCCGGCGACGAGTCCCGCACCGGGGTGAGGTGCCACTTGCCCGCCGCCAGCGTCGAGAAGCCCGCCCGTTGCAGGATCTCCGCGATCGTGGCGGCCTGCGGAGTCACCGCGCCGGTCATGTGTGGATAGCCGCTGTCCCAATGCGAGATGCCCCGCATTCCGACGGAGTGATGATTGCGTCCCGTCAACAACGAGGCCCGCGTCGGCGAGCACAGCGCGGTGGTGTAGAACGAGTTGAAGCGCAGGCCGCGCGCCGCTAGCCGATCCATATTGGGAGTCGGAATATCGCCGCCATAGCACGACAGATGCCCAAACCCCGTGTCGTCCAACACCATCACAACGACATCCGGCGTGCCAGCCTGCGGCGACGGAGGATCGGGCCAGTGCGGTTCGGACTCTGCCGCGGTCCTGCCGATCCTGCCGCGCCATTCCGGCGGCGGCGTGTACAGCGGCCTGCTCTCGCTGGTCGAGTCGAGTTCGTCCGAGTCCATGTGTCACCGGATTCTTGCCTCGGAGAGGCGCTAGCTACTTGTTACGCACGTAGGGACTGGTCGCCTCGAGGATCGCGTCGGCGAGGAAGTTCAGGGCGATCAGTATCAGCGCGAGAGCGGCTATCGGCGCGATCACGTACCACCAGGCGCCGATGATCAGGAACTGTCTGGCACCGTTCAGGATCAGTCCGATCGTCGGCGTCGGGGGTGATGCGCCAAGGCCGAGAAAGCTCAACGATGCTTCGGCGATGATGGCGAACGCCATCACCAGCGCCGCCTGGATCATCAGCGGCGGCAACGTATTGATGGCCGCGTGACGCATGATGATACGAATCGGCCCCGCGCCCAGAGTGCGCGCTGCCATCACATAGTCTCGCTCCTTTTCTTGCAGCATCTGACCACGCGCGAGGCGGGCGAATACAGGAATCGCTCCGATTCCGAGCGTGATCGCCACCTCCTTTGTGCCGGTCCCGAGAACCGTTAGCACGACCAGTGCCACAAGAATCCCCGGAAATGCCAGCATGGTGTCGACCAGCCGCATCAATATCGCGTCAACCCAACGGCCCAGGTAACCAGCGAGGAAGCCTATGGCAACACCGATTGGCAACCCGATCGCAACCGCCCCCAGGCTGACGAGGAGAGAAATGCGGACGCCATAGATCATCCGACTGAGCAAGTCGCGGCTGACATCATCTGTGCCAAAGGGATGCGTCCAGGATGGCGGCAAGAGGCGTGAGCCTCGGAGTTGAACCTCATAGTGATAGGGAGCGAGCTGATCGGCGAATACTGCCGCCACCATGAACACCGTCAGGATCAGGATTGCGATCTGGCCTCGACGTTCGCGAGCCACGCGGTAGCAGACGTCGAACAACTGAGATTGTTGCCGCCAGGTCAGAACACGGGCACGTACATCCTCACGGCGCAAGATCGGCTGACGGCTTTGTGCTTCCGCCATCACTGCACTCGAATCCTGGGATCCGCGAGCCCATATGCGATATCGGCCAGCATGTTTACCACCACAAAGACCGTCACCAGCACCACGAGCATGCCCTGGATTAGCTGATAGTCCCTGCCCTGGACAGCCGTGATGATGAGGCTGCCGAAGCCGGGCCGCGCGAAGACGACCTCAACAATGACTGCGCCGGAAATCAGGAAACCAATCTGCAATGCGGCGACGGTAATCACCGGGATGAGCGCGTTTCGCATCGCGTGTCGCATCACCACAGCACGCTCCCGCAGTCCCTTTGCTCTGGCTGTGCGGACGTAGTCCTGGTTCAACGTTTCGATGATGGAGGCTCTCACGAAGCGGGCGAGCACGGCCGCCGTCCCTGCGCCCACGGCGATCATCGGCATGACGAGAAACTTGAGCGCCTCAACCGGATCTTCGGTGATGGCAACCCGCCCGGTGATTGGGAATACATCGAACACCACTCCGAGCACCCAGATGAGCAGGATTCCTAGAACAAAGTTGGGGATGCCCAGCGTGAACATCGTGAATCCGGTTGCGAGGTAGTCGGGTCCACCGCCCGGTCTCAATCCTGCGAAAATGCCCAGCGGGAGACCCACCCCTAGTGCAAAGAGGTAGCCGGCTACTGCGAGCTCCGCGCTAGGGAGTGCGGCAGAGCTCATCAAGCGGTTCACCCCGATGCCGCGGGAGAATGAGTCTCCGAAATTGCCCTGCAGCACTCCGCCCAGCCAATTGCCGTACTGCACGACCAGCGGATCGTTGAGTCCAAGCCGTTCGCGCACGGCCTCGACGTCAGCAGGTGTCGCATCCTGTCCGGCGAGCAGGGCCGCGGGGTCGCCCGGAATCAGTCGCATGGCCAGGAAGACCAGGATGCTGGCCAGCACCACCACTGCGAAGCCCTGGGCGAAGCGGTTGATCAGGA
>DAOUHS010000039.1:0-13072 GCA_034428415.1 Dehalococcoidia bacterium | reverse complement strand
TTCAGCCGATAGGTGGAGGTTGCCCAGCCGTAGCCTTGCCCGATGATCAGGTCTCGGGCAGGAATCTCGTCGAACGTCAGGCGGCGACTGAAGCCCGTGCCCTCGTCGTTGAGGCCGCGGAAGCCGTGCGCCCAGAGCACAAGTTCGCCGTGCCAGTCCTCCGGCAGCTCGACGCGATAGCCCGCACCTGCAATCTCACCGAAGTCCACCCGAGCGCCGGAAACAGGATCGAAGGCGGGATCCTGCAGCTCGTAGTCCCCGGCCGGTACATCGGGAACCAGCAGCCGGCGTTCGGCGGGCGGCTTGGCCGGCTTAGGCGGGTCGGTGTGCTGTCCCTGTTGCGGCTGCGCAGCCCGTTGTTCCTGTTGAGCCTGGGCCGCTTGCGACGGTTCCAAGGCGAGCTGCTGATCATCGGGTTGGGGCTGTTCCAGTTGCTCAGGCCGGGAGACCTGTTGTCCAGCCTGATGAGGTTGAGATTGCTGGACCTGTTGGATTGGCTGTTCGACGGGCTGGGGCTCGGGCTGCGGCTGTGGCCCAGGTTGGGTCTGCGGCGCCGGTTGGTCAGGTGGTGACGACGGCGTCGATTCATCCTCATTGCAGCCGAACAGAGCCAAGGCGGCGGCCCCGCTGCCGGCCAAACCGAGTCGTCTGATGAAGTTGCGCCGGCTCAGTGTCATAGCGAATTGCCCCACCACCTAGCCGCAGCTATGTTCGATATCGACGGTAACCGACATTCCTCCCTCTGGACGCAGGCGGCTGGCGAACATGAACATCCACGAATATCAGGCCAAGCAACTGTTCAAGGCTCGCGGAGTCCCGGTCCCCGATGGTGGGGCGGCGACGACCGAACGGGAAGCTCGCGAACTACTCAAAGAGGTCGGGCCCGACGTCGTGGTCAAGGCTCAGGTCCATGCCGGCGGACGCGGCAAAGGCCGGGTCGTCAAGCGCGACCGCACCAGCCGCACGCACAACGATCTGCGCCGCGACCCAGAACGCTACGAAGGCCAGATCATCGGCCGCCGACGAGGCGGAGTCCGGCTAGCCAGCGGCGTCGAGGCGGCGCTCAAGGAGTTCCGCCCATTGATGGACAAGGACAGCCGCCTGGTCAGTGTCCAGACCGGACCCGAGGGCGTGCCGATCTCGGCCGTACTGATCGAGCAGCAGACCTCGATCGCGAAGGAGTACTACTTCTCGATTCAGGTCGACGGCGCCAACGGACAGCCGCTGATTGTTGCGTCGGCCGAGGGCGGGCAATCGATCGAAGAGGTCAACCGCAGGAATCCCGGCGCCGTGCTGCGCGTGCCGGTCGATCCGGTCGAAGGCTTCCCCGCCTTCCGCGGCCGTTCACTGGCCAACCGGCTCGGGCTGCCGTCATCGGCGATTCGCGCCGCCGGCGACATGTTCGCCAACCTCTACCGCGTCTTCTCCGAGATGGATGCTTCGTTGGTTGAGGTCAATCCGTTTGTCCTGACCTCCGAGGGCGCCGTGATGGCGATCGACGGCAAGGTCGGGCTCGACGACAACGCGTCGTTCCGTCACGGCGGCTATGAGGCCTGGCGCGATCGTTCACAGGAGAATCCAACCGAGATCGAGGCGGAAGAGGCCAACATCGGCTCCTACATCAAGTTGGACGGCAACATCGGCTGCGTCGTCAACGGCGCCGGTCTGGCCATGGCCACGATGGACACGCTCAAGCTGCATGGCGGCGAGCCGGCCAACTTCCTCGACATCGGCACGGTCAACCGCAAGGACCGCGTGATCGAGGCATTGCGAATCATCGTCAATGACCCCGACGTGAAAACGATCTTCATCAACATCTTCGGTGGATTGGCGCGCGTCGACATTGTCGCCGAGGGCGTCGTCGATGCGGTCAACGAGCTCAACATCCAGCAACCGTTGGTGGTCAGGTTGAACGGTTCGAACGTCGAAGAAGGCCGCCGGGTCTTGCACGACTCGGGGATCGCCGTGGAGACCGCAGACGAGTTGGGTGACGCCGCGGCGCTGGCGGTCGAGGCTGCCAAATCCGGGCGCCGCCCCACCGGCTCGAGCAACTAGAGGCCAACTGCAAACACAACCGAACAGCTCCCAACCAGGAACCGGCGCATGAGCATTCTCCTCAACAACCGCACTCGACTGATGATCCAAGGCCTCGGCAACGAGGGTCAGAACCAGATCCGAAGGTCGCTCGACTATGGTACCCAGGTGGTCGCCGGGGTACATCCGGGATTTCGCGGTGGCGACAGTTTCAGCCACGCCAACCACAACTTCCCGGTGTTTCCCACGGTCGCCGAAGCCGTCGAACATAGCCAGGCCAACTGCTCAATCATCTATGTGCCCGCGCCGGGCGCTGCCGACGCCATCCTTGAGAACATCGCGGCCGAAGTCCCGCTGATTGTCTGCATCACCGAGGGCGTGCCCGTCCATGACATGATCCGCGTGCGCACGGCGCTGGCCGGATCCAAGAGCAGGCTGATCGGCCCAAACTGCCCGGGCATCATCCAACCGGCGTCGAGGTGCCGCGTCGGCATCCACCCGCCCGACGTCTTCATGGCCGGCAACGTCGGCGTCGTCTCCCGCTCCGGAACGCTCGTCTACGAGGCCGTTGACCAGCTCACCCGCGCCGGGATCGGACAGTCAACCTGCGTCGGCGTCGGCGGCGACCCGATCATTGGCGAGCAACAGCAAGCCATCCTGCGCCGCTTCAACAGCGATCCCGACACCGACGCCGTCGTGCTGATTGGCGAAATCGGCGGACTGGCCGAACAGGCCGCGGCGGCCTACATCAAGCGCAGCATGAACAAACCGGTCGTCGCGTTCATCGCCGGGGCGACCGCCCCTCCGGGACGCCGCATGGGACACGCAGGCGCGATCATCGAAGGCGAGGCCGGCACGGCCGATGCCAAAATTGCCGCGCTCGAGGCGGCCGGGGCGGTCATCTCGCGCAGTCCGGCCGAGATCGGTTCCACCATGCGCCGGGTCCTGGAAGAGGCCGGCAAGTACCAACCGCCCGGATCGGTCGAGCAGGCCTAAGCGATGAGCGACGGCCCGCTAAGCCCGAAGCAGCAGGGGCAGATTGCGACCCTCGCCGGGTTCATCGCCCCGCTGGTCGGCATCCTGCTCATGGTGATCCTGAGCGTCTTCGTCGATGTGGTCGTCGGGATCATCGTCGGCGCGGTTACGGTGATCGTGCTGGTCCCGATAACGCAAAGACTGCTTAAGCGCCGTGCCAGATCCTGAGTCTTACCCGTCTCGTTGGTCGTTCTCCCCTTCTTCGTCTTCCGGCGGCCAGCATTCCTGATCGGGATCGGCCTCCGGCGCGAGATTTCGCTTCTCTTTGCCGATGATCCCATACGGATCAGCGAGGAAATCCAACACTTCCTGGACCGCGTCCGCGCCAATCTCCCGATCGTCGAGAATCTCCGTGCCGTGCAGATCGGTCTCATAGATCACCAAACGGACCGGCTCCCCGGCCGCCTTGAAGTAGCGATTCGACTGCCAATACGAGCATTGGTTCCGCGCGCCAACGACGTACAGCTTGGGCACCTGGATCTCTGCGACTGTGCTCAGCCCGTCAAGCTTATCGAACCCGTCCTCTCGGGCGCGATCCGAGTCCTTGGGTGGCTTGTTCGGAAAGATGTTGGGACTGGAGATTGCGCTGACGGCGACAAACTCCTCTCGGTACGCGGCCACCTGCATCAGGCTGGTACCGCCCATACTGACCCCAATGCCGTAGATCCCCTCCGCGCCCTCCTCGACCGCATAGTCAATCGCCGCTTCCCAGTCGAGATAGATGTCGGGCACGTCCTCAATCGGCCGATCGCTGTAGACACAGGGTGTATCACCGTGGCAGCGGAAGTCCCAGCGCAAGACCCGGTAGCCCTCGGCGACCAGCCGCTCGGCGAACTTGTCCCAGATCCCACGGTGAGTCGGCTTGGTCCGCTTCGTCGGGTACATGTGACCGAGCAACACCCAGTTATCGCCGTCGCCATTCACTTCGGCGACAAAGCGGGCGCCGTCAGCCGACTGCAGGACAAACGGATCGTTCTGGTCGCTCTTGGTCGCCAGCGCGAGCGGCACCGCGATCGCCAGAGCCAAGACGATCATCGCGAAGGCGCCAACGAACGGCATCCATCGGTTGGAAGCCAGTTGAAGGAGTCGTTCGGGACTGGGCGGCGCCAGCTTGAGCAGAGCGCTGTCGAGGATCTTCAGGAGCCGTTCCCGCATCGTGTCGCCGCCGATCGTGCCTCGTCCAGTCTGCAATCTCCAGCGCAGCATATGACCCTCTCGCTGTTACTCTCGACCGTGGAGGGTTCGCATAGTGGCCTAGTGCGCCCGCCTGCTAAGCGGGTTCGGGGGAGACTCCGTCGAGGGTTCGAATCCCTCACCCTCCGCCAGGGAATCAAGCGAGAAATCGATGCCGCAGTACCACATCTGGACCGTTGGTTGCCAGGTCAATACGGCCGACTCGGCCAAGCTGGCCGCCGGCCTGCGACGTCTCGGCATGGACCCAACCGACCAGCCCCGCGACGCTGACCTGATCGTGCTCAACACCTGCGCCGTGCGCCAGCACGCCGAGGACAAGGCCCAGGCCAAGCTCGGCTCGCTCAAACACCTCAAACGCAACAACCCCGACCTGCGCATCGCCGTCATGGGCTGCATGGTCGGACCGCACACCGCTCGCGGCGACGACGCCATCGTCAAGCGATTCCCCTTCGTCGACACCTGGGCCCAGCCCCAGCGCTTCGACCAGGTCGTCAACTTGCTCGACTTGCCCGGACTGCCAGAAGTAGAGGACGACGGCGGCGAGTTCTGGCCAGCAGGATGGACTGACGTGTTCCCCGTCGAATCGCAGCCAACTGCGTACGTCCCCGTGATCGAAGGCTGCGACAAGTTCTGCACCTACTGCATCGTCCCGCTCCGGCGCGGCCGAGAACGCTCCCGCCCTATCGACGAAATCGCCCGCGAGATCGAAGCCCACACCCAGCGAGGGGTCCGAGAAGTCACCCTCCTCGGACAGACCGTCGAGGCCTACGGCAAAGACCAACCGCCGGTCGATTTCAGCACCGAGCACGCCGACCTCTCTGATCTGATGCGCGAGATCCACGACCTCCCCAACCTCCAGCGCATCCGCCAGCTAACCAGCTACCCGCCCGACATGACCGACCGCATCCTCGAGGGCATGGCCGAGCTGCCCAAGGTCTGCGAGGCCTTCTCATTGCCCGTCCAGGCCGGCTCGGACGACGTCCTCACCAACATGCGTCGCGGCTACAGCGTGGCGCAGTTCCAGGACCGGGTCGACAAGGTCCGCTCACTCTGGCCAGACGTCAGCATCTCCACAGACGTGATTGTCGGCTTCCCCGGCGAATCCGAAGCAGACTTTCAGGACACATACGACCTCCTCAAGGAAATGCGCTTCGACAAGGTCCACGTCGCCGCCTACAGCCCCCGAACCGGCACGTTCGCACAGAAGAACCAGCCCGACGACGTCCCGCACGAGGTCAAGATGGAGCGCCTGCACCGGGTCGAGGATCTGCAGCGGCAGATCTCGTTCGAGATCAATAACCGCTACCTGCTGTCCGATGTCGAGGTGCTGCTCGAGTCGACGAAGCCGTCTGACTCAGAGGGCATGGAGCGACACACCGGCCGCACGCGCACGATGAAACTGGTCCACTTCGACGCCCCGATCGGCGAACACAAGGCGGGCGACATGCTGACCGTCGCAATCACCCGCGTCGGAGCGTGGAGTCTGCAGGGCCAACCGGCATAGTCCCATGACCACCGAGACGACCCGTGCGCCCGACACCGAGTCAACCGAGGCGCGACGCCCAGCCGTTGCCGTCCTGGTCGTGATCTTCACGGTCGTCGACGGCGCGCTCCAGGTGCTCCTGATTGAACGCTCCGCCCCGCCGGCCGAAGGTCAGTGGGCAATCCCCGGTGGCGCCCTACAGCACGGCGAGACCCTGGAACAGGCCGCCGTGCGCAAGCTGGCCGAGGAGACCGGCGTCACCGACCTCTTCCTTGAACAGCTCTACACCTTCGCAGACCTCGATCCGTCGGCCGTGGACGGCAGCGTCGGCGTGGCCTGGTTCGCGCTCGTCGACCCGGCTCGCGTCCGGCTCGCGCAGCGCACGGCCTGGCGTCCCGCGTGGTGGAGCCTCGATCGAATTCCTCCGTTGGCCTTCGACAACGAGGAGGTGATCGATGTCGCTCGCACGCGGCTGATCAGCAAGCTGCAGTACACCAACGCGGCATATTCGCTGTTACCGGAGCAGTTCACGATGCGGGAACTCCAAGAGGTCTATGAGGCGATTTTCGGGCGGCCGCTGGACAAGCGAAACTTCCGCCGCCGTCTGCTGGCAACAGACTTCATCACGGCCACATCCGAAAAGCGCGCCGAGGGCCGCCACCGACCGGCTCGGCTCTATCGATTCACAAACCGAAGCTGAGCGTCCAGCCGCTCTCGTCTTATGTCGAGTGTCGTTTGATCCACGATCCGATCAACCGTCTCTTGACAACCCCCATGCAGATTTGCAACACTATTCCTGATTGATAGTGTCACGCCGACACTAAGTAACCGGTCTGAGAGCCCATCATGACTGAAGCGACCGTCGTCGAGACTGACTTCGTCCCCGAAACGCTGCCGCCCAATCTGCCCGACGAGGCCTGCGAGACCGACATCGCGACGATCCCGCTGGCGTCCGAGCCGCACCTGCCCGACTGGCAACCGGAGATTCCGCAGGCCTACCTTCGCCTCTCCGGCGATGAACTGCGCGAGCGAATCCGCACTGCTCGGGAACAGCTCGGAGACCGCCTGCTGATCCTCGGCCATCACTACCAGCGCGACGACATCATCGAGTTCGCCGACTTCCGCGGCGACTCCTTCAAGCTCGCGCAGCAAGCGGCCGACAACTCCGAGGCCGATTACGTCATCTTCTGCGGCGTCCACTTCATGGCCGAGAGCGCCGACATCCTGACCACGCCCGAACAGTCCGTCATCCTCCCCAATCTCGCCGCCGGCTGCTCAATGGCCGACATGGCGCAGCCCGAAGACGTCTACGACGCCTGGGAGGACCTCGGCGAAGTTGTCGACACCGACCGCGTCATCCCCATCACCTACATGAACTCCGCCGCCTCCCTGAAAGCATTCGTCGGCAAGAACGGCGGCTCGGTCTGCACCTCATCCAACGCGACCGCCGTGCTCGAGTGGGCCTTCGAGCAGGGCGACCAGGTCCTCTTTTTCCCCGACCAGCACCTCGGCCGTAACACCGGCAAGCGCCTCGGCATCGACCCGAACACCCAGACCGCCGTCTGGAGTCCGCGCAAAGTGAACGGTGGGCTGACCGAGGAACGAATCGAGCAAAGCAAGATCCTGCTCTGGCAGGGTCACTGCTCCGTCCACATCCGCTTCCGCGTCGACCAGATCGAGCGAGCCCGAGAAGAGCACCCCGGCGTCCGGGTCGTGGTCCACCCCGAATGCACCCAGCAAGTCGTCGACGCCGCCGACGCCGACGGCTCGACTGAGTTCATCATCAACTACGTGCGTAACGGCCCACCCGGCGTCTACGCCGTCGGCACCGAGATCAACCTGGTCCACCGGCTCAACGAAGAGGTCGCCTCCGAAGGCAAGACCGCCTTCTGCCTCGACCCAGTGATCTGCCCCTGCGCCACGATGTACCGAATCCATCCGGCCTACCTCGCCTGGGTCACGGAATCCCTCGTCGAGGGCCGCGTGGTCAACCCAATCACCGTTGACGACGACACCCGGAGGTGGGCCCGGGTCGCGCTCGACCGCATGCTGGCGATCACCTAACACCGCCAATGCGAGTCCTGGTCATCGGCAGCGGACTGGCCGGCATCAACGCCGCGCTCCTGGCGTCTGAGTTTGCCGATGTCACGCTGATCAGCAAGTCCTCGCTCGAAGAGACCAACACGCAGCGGGCGCAAGGCGGGATCGCAGCCGCGATCACGCTGCTGGACGACCCCGACATCCACGCCCAAGACACGATCCGCGCGGGAGCCGGCCTCTGCGATCCGCTCGCGGTCCACACGCTCACCCGCGAAGGAAGGCAGGCGATTGAACGGCTGGTCGCCCTGGGAGTCAAATTCGATCGTCAAGCCGACGGTCACCCTGCGCTCGCAACCGAGGGCGCACATTCGGTGCCCCGTGTGCTCCACGCCGGAGGCGACCAAACCGGTCTGCACATCCAGTCGGCGCTGGTTCAGCGCTTGGCGGACGCAAACGTCGATGTTCGGACCGGTGTGACGATCGCCGACCTCGCGATCGAAGCCGGACGCTGCGTTGGTGCGACGACCGATGCACACCGGACGATCCTCGCCGACGCGGTCATCCTGGCCACCGGCGGCGCGGGCGCGCTCTATCGCACGACGACCAATCCGCCCAACGCCACGGCCGACGGTCTCGGCCTGGCCGCTCGGGCGGGTGCGGTCCTACAAGACGTCGAGTTTGTTCAGTTCCACCCCACAGCGTTGATCAGCAACGGCAGCTCGTTCCTGATCTCCGAAGCCCTGCGCGGCGAAGGCGCAGTGTTACTGAACGCTGAAGGCGAACCGTTCATGCTCAGCATCCACCCGGATGCCGAGCTTGCGCCGAGATCAGTCGTGGCCCGCGCGATCACCGAAACGATGGCGCGCGACAGTGCCGATCATGTGCTGCTCGACATCTCCCATCGAGACGCCGACTATCTACGTCACCGATTCCCCGGCGTCTATCGAGGCGCACTGGAACGGGGTCACGACATCACCGCCGGGCCGATCCCGGTCGCGCCGGCCGCTCACTACCACATGGGTGGCGTCTACACCGATATCGATGGCCGCACGACGGTGCGCGGACTATTCGCCGCCGGCGAATGCGCTTCAACGGGCGCTCACGGCGCGAACCGCGTCGCCTCGAACTCGCTGCTCGAGGCCGCCGTATTCTCGGCCCGCGCCGTCGACGCGATCCGCAACGGGTCGGGGCCGGCACGACCATCGACTGGCGTGATCCGCTCTCTGAGGCTGCATCCGCTATGCAGCCCTCCGACCTTTGAGGCGCTTCGCCGGATGATGAACGATTCTGTCGGAATCACCCGCGACGCCGCTCGACTGCAATCTGCATTGTCCCAGTTCGACGAATGGTCCGGGGCACACGCCAATGATCCTTGTTTGGCACTCGCGACGCTGAGCGCTCGACTGATCGCCGAAGCTGCGCTCGAGCGAACCGAATCCCGAGGCTCGCATATCCGCCTCGACCATCCCAAGACCGATCCCGTTTGGCAGCGACACAGCCTCTGGCAGCTGGCTCGAGAATGACGGCGCTTGATCTCAACGTCGTGCAACGCCTCGTCGACGCCTCGCTCGCCGAGGACCGCGCCGACCTCGATCTCACAACCAGTTCGTTGAGCAGATACATCGGCTGGCGACAGGGCAGCGCGCAACTCACGGCACGCGCCGAGGGCGTGATCTGCGGCCTCGATTTTGCGCTCGCCGCGTTCGCCGCGCTCGACCCGGACGTGCGCTTTCTGCCGGAAGTCAGCGACGGCGATCAGGTATCGGCCGGCCAGCCGGTCGCCGTCGTTGGCGGTCAACTCGACCCGCTCCTGCGAGCCGAACGAACAGCGCTCAACTGGCTGCAACGGCTGAGCGGTACCGCAACGATCACGGCTCGCGCCGTCGCCGCGGCCGGCACGCGGACCAAGATCCTCGACACGCGCAAGACGACACCCGGTCTCCGGCCCGCCGAGCGCTATGCCGTTCGATCCGGCGGCGGTCTCAACCACCGCGACTCGCTTGCCGCAGGAGTCCTCATCAAGGACAACCACATCGCCGCCGTGCGGCTCTCGGGGGGAACGCTCGGCGACGCGGTGCGTTCGGCGATTGGGCATGTCGGACCCGCGACCGGTGTCGAGGTCGAGGTCACCAACCTCGACGAGACGAAAGAAGCGCTCGAAGCCGGCGCTAGCGCGCTCCTGCTCGACAACTTCGCGCTCGACGACCTGCCGCCGGCGGTCGAGATAGCGCGGGTCTACAACGCGAAGACCGAAGCCAGCGGCGGGATCACGATTGAGCAGATTCCCGAAATCGCCCGCGCCGGCGTCGACTTCATCTCGCTGGGCGCGCTCACACACTCCGCGCCATCGCTCGACATCGCGCTCGACATCGACGCGGACTGAACGGCTTCAGCCGCGGCGCGGACGTTCAAGGTCGGCCGAGTCGATGATCACAGTGAACGGTCCGTCGTTGACCAGTTCAACCGACATCATCGCTCCAAACACACCTGTTTCGACCGGAACGCCATGACGTCGTAACGCTTGAGCGAAGTGCTCGCAGAGCGGTTCCGCAACTTCCGGTCGCGCCGCGCCGGTGAAGCTCGGCCGTCGACCCTTGCGCACGTCGGCATGCAGCGTGAACTGGCTGACGACCAGCGCGGAACCTTGGATATCGAGCAGGCTCTCGTTAAATCGCCCTTGGGCGTCAGAGAAGATCCGCAGCCCCGAGACCTTGGCCGCCAATGCATCGGCCTGCGACGCCGTGTCACCGTCGGCAACCCCGACCAGGATGAGCAATCCGGGACCAATAGCTCCCAAGACGTTACCGTCCGCCGCCACGGATGCGCGCGTGACGCGCTGCAGCACGACCCTCATGGGCCAACGCTGACTGCGAGAACGGTGGTCCCGCTATTCGGCGGCGGCTGCCGACGCTTCGCGCTCGCCGGAGCCGGTTCCGTTCGACGAGGCGTCCTCGGACTCGGAACCGCCATCAGCGTCGCCTTCTGCTCCGCGATCCTCGTCGCGGCGCGACTTCCAATTGCTCTTCTTGCTGTCGGTCGAGTACCAGCCGGAGCCCTTGAAGACGATTGCCGGTGCGCTGGGAATTCGTTGGAGCGTGTGCTCGCACTCCGTGCACGGCTGCTGCGCCGGCGCGCTCCAGCCTTCCAACTTTTCGACCGTGTGGCCGCACTCGAAGCACTCATACACGTAGCGGGGCACGTATTTCCTCCGCGAAGAACAGCAGACAACACCGCCTAAGCTATCACGAAGCCTGTTTGAGTGCGCGTATCAACAGCACACGCCTATACTCGACTCACAGACCCGCCATATGGGGCGGCTACCGCGTGAGTGAACCCCTGAAGCACCTGAGGAGCGGGATGACGACAACCATCTCAATGCGCGACCTGCTGGAGGCCGGAGTCCATTTCGGCCACCAGACCGGACGCTGGAATCCAAAAATGGCGCCCTTCATCTACGGCGCGCGCAACGGGGTCCACATCCTTGACCTCGCCCAGACCGTCACCAGACTCCAGGATGCCACCGAGTTCGTCCAAGAACTCTCTGCAACCGGTCAGCAAGTCCTCTTCGTCGGCACCAAGCGACAGGCGCAAGACGTCATCCGCAACGAGGCCGACCGAGCCAACATGCCCTATGTCGTCACGCGCTGGCTCGGCGGCACGATGACGAACTTCCAAACGATCCGTCAACGCGTCGACTACATGATCGAGCTCGAGCGTCGCGAGGAAGCCGGCCAACTCGACCTGCTGCCCAAGAAGGAAGCGCTCAAGCTGCGCGACAAGCTCACCCGACTGCACCGGTATCTCCGCGGCCTGCGTGACATGACCTCGCTGCCGGGCGCCCTGTTCGTCGTTGATGTGCCGCGTGAACACATCGCCATCGCCGAGGCCCGGCGCCTCAAAATTCCTATCATCGCCGTCTGCGACACCAACGCCGATCCGAACTTGATCGACTTCCCCATCCCCTCCAACGACGACGCGATCCGAGCCGTGCGGCTGCTCACCTCGCAGATCGCCGACTCCTGCCAGGCCGGTGGGATGATGAGACAGAACGCCGTCGAGGGCGATGACAGTTACGAGCTTGCCCCAGTCCCGGATCCGGTCCCCGCGAACTGACCGGCTTGTCTCGTTTTGCAAACGAACCAGTGCCCGACCGACCACCAGAGGAGCAACCAACGTGCCCGTAACGATTGATCAGATCAAGGAGCTCCGCGCTGAGACCGGCGCCGGCGTGATGGACTGCCGTCAGGCTCTGACCGACGCCAACGGCGACATCGAACAAGCGCGGCTGGTGCTCCGCGAAAAGGGCATCGCCACAGCCAGCAAACGCGCCGACCGGGCGACCGGCCAGGGCCTGATCCACAGCTACATCCACGGCGGACGCATCGGCGTCCTCGTCGATCTGCGCTGCGAGACCGACTTCGTCGCCAAGACCGAGCCGTTCCAGGAGTTGGCCCACGACATCGCGATGCAAATCGCCTCAATGAACCCGCCCGCCGTCAGCCCCGACGACATCCCTGACGACGCAGACGCCGGGGCCGTCGCTCTGCTCGACCAGGAATTCATCCGCGACGGTTCGCAAACCATCGCCGACCGCATCAACGACGTCATCGCGTCCATCGGAGAGCGAATCGAAGTCGCCCGCTTTACCCGATACGAACTGGGCGAGTAACCTCCGTCGGCCTGTACGTCATTCCTGCACTCAGGGGAAACAGGGCGACTCGTGAGCGAACAGCAACACACACCGCGAGTCGTACTCAAAGTCTCCGGCGAGTCCTTACAGGGACAGCGCGACTCCGGCATCGACTCCGCCTCGCTCAATGACATCGCCCGCCAGATCGTCGAGTGCCGCAATCGCGGCGTTGAGATCGGCGTAGTCGTGGGCGGCGGAAATCTCTTCCGCGGTCGACTCGCCAGCCAGCTCGGTATGGCCGAGGCAACCGCCCACTACGCCGGCATGCTGGCCACCATCATCAACGGACTCGCCCTGCAGGACGCAATCGAATCCGCCGGTGGTCAAGTTCGCACCATGTCGGCGCTGCAAGTCCGCCAGGTCTCCGAGATCTTCATCCGCCGTCGTGCCCTCCGCCATCTCGAGAAGGGACGCATCGTCCTCTGCGTCGGTGGAACCGGCAATCCCTACGTCACCACCGACACCGCCGCCGCGTTGCGCGGTATCGAACTCGACGCCGACCAACTGCTGATGGGCAAGCACGGCACTGACGGCGTCTACACCGCCGATCCGGCCCTCCATCCGGACGCCCGGCGCTACGCGCGCCTCAACTATCG
>DAOUHS010000038.1:0-3839 GCA_034428415.1 Dehalococcoidia bacterium | reverse complement strand
GAAGAGTTGAAACGCGGCGCGGTCCGGTTGGGAGAGGATCGCGCGGCCGTATTTGGCGTATGTGTAGTTGCGAATGTCTGCTCCCTCATCGACGAAGCGTTCTCCGTCGACATTGACGATCAGGCCGTAGGGATAGGAGTGCTTCTGATAGAGGTCGGCGACGATTCGATTGCCGGTCGGTGGCGCGTTCAGGTCCCAGGCGACTGCGTGCGCTCCTGACCAGTTCCCGAACGGCTGCGCGCCGGCGTCGATGGCGGCCTGAATCGCATCGCCCGTGTTAAACCGCGAGCCGCGGACCTTGGCCATATCCCAGCCCGGACCCAGATAGCGTGTCCGCATTTCGATGTTTGCCTCGAAGCCGCCTGCTGCGAGCACTACGGCATCCGCCTCCAGCTCCTCCACTTCGTCGTCGGTCCACAACTCGACTCCGCAGATGCGCCGACCGTCGCGCAATAGATTCACGACTTTGGCGCCGTAGCGGACGTTGATGCCGACTCGTGTTGCCGCTTCAAACTCCTGGTCAGACAGGCCCTTCCCCGCCCCCACAGCCTCGACGGTCAGACCGCCGTAGAAGACCAGCTTGCCGTTGACCTCATTTGCCTGCCGACCGGTCATCAGGGTGAACTTGACACCCTGGTCATGCAGCCACTCCATCGTCGGTTCTGCCTCGCGAACCAGGGCGGAGGCCATGCCGTCGTCGATCAATCCGTCGGTGACTCGGGCCAGGTCGTCGCGAAACTGTGCCGTCGGATATGAACCGACATCAACGCGCTCGATCTCGGCCTCACTGAGGTCGGGAATGATCCTCAGGATGTCGTCCATGCCGTCGTAGGGAAAGCGGAAGCCTCCGCCGGTGAAGTAGGTATTGCCGCCGCGCTCGCCCTCGGGAGCCTTCTCCAGCACGGTCACCTCGGCACCGTGCTCCCTGGCCGATAGCGCCGCGCACAATGCCGCGTTTCCCGCCCCAACGACAATGACATCGGTCACTTGGATTGCTCCTCCTCCTGAATGGTGCTCACCGGTCGTTGCTCGCGGAGGCCATTGAGACCGTTCTCTCGGCGCAGACCATTCTCGCTTTGGAGCCCCGATTTCTGTCCTCGGAACAGGGGCACCACGAGGGAAATCTCAAACTCGATTGCTTCGCGCACGGCCTGAGCTTGCACTGCCGCCTTCTCCGCCACCTTGCGCACGCCGCGCTGTCCTCCGACCAGCGAGAACAGAATCGCCGGAGCGGTGCAGATCGCTGCGACCAACAGCGCCGTTCGGAATCCGTCGATGATCAGCGCTGGCGAACTGACGGCCTCGCCAACCGCGCCGGCGACGGAGACGAAGATCGCCACCCAGATCGCCGCGCCAATCGCGTTGCCGATTGTGCGCGCTGTGGTCTGCGCTGCAGAGGCCGTGCCCAGGCGCTGCGGCGGAACCGCCGACATGATCACCGCCGTGTTCGGGGTGCTAAAGGTCGACGTGCCGATTCCCAACAACAGCATGCGCAGGCCGAAGTCGACTGGCGACGTATCTGCCGTCGTCCGTGAGAGCAAGAACAATGCGGCGCAAACCATGATCATGCCGGCTGTGGTCAGCGGCCTCGAACTCAGGCGATCCGAGATGCGCCCCGAAATCGGCGACCAGAGCATCATCGCCATCGGCATCGGCAGCATCACTGCGGCGATCTCAATCGGTGAGAACCCGCGCCCGAATTGCCACAACCAGGGCGTCAGATAGAGCGAGGCGCTCATCCCCATGAACTGCAAAATGGCCGCCGAGATGCCGAAACTAAACCCGCGACCCTTGAACAGTCCCAGGTCCACGATCGGTGAGAACGTACGCCGTTCGACCACGATGAATCCGACCAGAAAGACCGCGCTCAGGGCGAACGTCGTGATCATGAACGGCGAGGTCCAACCGATGCTGCCGCCGCGATTGATGCCGAATGTCAGGCAGCCCAGCATCCCGAACAACAGCAGCGCGCCGGGAATGTCGAGTCCGCGCGGTCGGTTGTCTGGAGACCCATCAACCAGCAGCCGCCAGGCGAGGAACGTGCCGACGACGCCCAACGGAACTCGCGTCCAGAAGATCGCGCGCCAATCGATCAGATCCAGCAGGACACCACCAAGCGCTGGACCCGCCATCGCGCCTGCGCCAACGGTCGAGACCATCAGTCCCAGTCCGGTGCCGCGCTTCGACGGTGGAAACGCTGCAGTGATGATGGCCGCTCCGTTTGCCATCGTCATCGCGGAACCGACCGCCTGCAGGACTCGGGTGCCAATCAGTTCTTCCAACGACCCCGATATCGCCGACAATCCCGTGGCGATGGTCAGCACGATGAATCCGACGACGTAGAGCATCTTGCGGCCGTAGATGTCGCCGAGGCGGCCCATGGTCAAGGAGAGGCCGGTGCTGACCACGATGAACGACAGCGCGACCCAGACCACGTCGTCGGCCGGTCGGCCGAACTCGTTGCTCAGCGTGGGCAGCGCAATGTTCGTGACCGAGTTGTCGACCACGCCCAGGAACGTGCCGACGCAGACAACAATCGCCGCGACCCAGTAGTAAGGAATCGGCCCAAGCGACGGCCCGCTGACCAGCGGACGATCATCCTCAACCCGCTGGCTTCCGGCGCCATTCCTCTGCACCATCGCCGCCTCTTCAGAGACCCGTCGGGAGCCGTTCCGGACGCGCCGCAGGCTCAGTTTAGGTGGTCAGTTCGGATGGGCGAACGAACTTGATCGCGTTCCAGGTCTCGCAGAAGGCGCTATAATCGAACTCTAGTGCTCATACATTGGGTGCTGTAGGGTCTTCGACCCCTGGACAGGAGCAGGCATGAACGCTACAAGAACCCATCCGACCGGACAGAGCAGGATGGTCCGAAATCTGACCTGGCCCCGACAACATCTGGCAACGTCCGACCTCATCCGACCTAATCTGACCAAATCTGACATCCTCAACACAGGAAATCCCGGCCTGAGCGCCAAATTCGCTCTAAACCACCGAGTAACCCTTGGAAAAGCAGTCTCTAGACTCGTTATATGACCACCAAGACTCACACCCTCGACGACGAACTCTCTGCCATTGACTGGTGCTATGAGCAGGGCTGGACCGACGGCTTGCCCGTCGTCCCTCCTGCGCGCGAGCGGGTCGAGCGATTCCTGATGGCCGCCGGCCGGCCGCCGGAGGAGATCGTCGCCCGGCATCCTGCCACCGGACGCGAATGCAGCGTGCAGTCGGCTGCCGTCAATGCGGTCATGGCCGGTTGCCTGCCGCAGTACTTCCCCACGGTGCTGGCCGCGCTTGATGGTCTCAACGAGGACGCCTACAACTTCCACGGCTCGACCGCCAG
Source organism: Dehalococcoidia bacterium (assembly GCA_034428415.1). GTDB lineage: Bacteria > Chloroflexota > Dehalococcoidia > Bin125 > Bin125 > Bin125. The sequence continues at coordinate 499 of DAOUHS010000038.1, read as the reverse complement.
CACCGGCGGCTCAGCCCCGGTGGTGATCATCTCCGGAGACATCCGCGACGAAATCGGGATGAACGCCAGCGTCAACGTCTTCGGCCCGGGCAACCGTGCCAATGCGACCATCGGTCGGGCGATGCGACTGGTGATCATGAACATCTTTCAGATGATTCCGGGCATCTCCGATCGTTCGACGACCGGCTGGCCGGGCAAGTACGGCTGCTGCATCGCCGAGAACATCCTCAACAGTCCCTGGGAGCCGCTGCACGTTTCGCTCGACTTCCCGCCCGAGGTATCAACCGCCACCGTCTTCGCCGCGTCGGGTTTCTACAACGTCGAGAATCACTACACGAGCGACCCTGAACTCTTGCTCGACACCTTTGCCGACGCGATGGCCTCGCTGGGCGCGCTGACTGATGGCCAGTCACTGGTCGTGATGTCGCCTGAACACGCAGAGATCGCCGCGTCAGGTGGGATGACAAAGCAGGATGTCCAGGCATACCTCTTCGAGCAC
>DAOUHS010000037.1:0-31325 GCA_034428415.1 Dehalococcoidia bacterium | reverse complement strand
TGGTCGCGGCGCACGATCAAGTGCCGCAGCACCTGTTCATCGATCAGCAGCGACTGCTCAAGCTCGTCCCGCCGAGCCTCTGATCCGCCTTCGAAGTGCGCGATCAGGTAGTGCCCCTCGTACGATTGCTTGATCGGATAGGCCAGACGCCGCCGGCCCCAGTCGATCACCTCGGTCACATCATTGCCGTAGTCGGTCAGCGTCCCGCGCAAGTGCGCCATCCGCTCTTCTACCAACTCACCCGCAACGTCCGGGTGCAGCACCACCATGATCTCGTACTCCGTCGCTCCATCTGCCATGTATCGCTCCTCCGTCTCGACCGAGCCGGCGCCGGCTCGAACTAGCTGGCCAGATTGTTCAAACTCAAAATGCCCGGAATCGGGAAACCCGACGCCAGTTCCTGCACGTCCGCGCGTACGCGAGCGTGTTCTGTTTCATCTTCGATGTTGTCCAACACCCGACCGATCAAACTCGCCACACGCGCCATCTCGTCCTCGCACATCCCGCGAGTCGTCAGCGCCGGCGTGCCGATCCGAATCCCCGACGTCACCGTCGGACGCCGAGTGTCGTAGGGAATCGTGTTCTTGTTCACTGTAATCCCAGCCGCGTCAAGGGCCGTCTCCGCCGCCTTGCCGGTCAGACCCTTGCTGCCCACATCCAGCAGCAGCAGATGATTGTCGGTCCCACCAGATACGAGCCGCCAGCCCTCCGATTGCAGCCCCTCGGCCAACGCCCTCGAGTTGGCGACAATCTGCGTCGCATATTCCGCGAACTCCGACGTCGCCGCTTCTTTCAGCGCCACGGCCTTGGCCGCGATCGTGTGCATGTGCGGCCCACCTGACGTGCCCGGGAAGATCGCCCGGTCGATCGCGCGCGCCATCTCGGAGTTCGTCAGGATCAAGGCCGAGCGCGGGCCGCGCAGGGTCTTGTGCGTCGTCGTCGTGATCACCGGTGCATACGGCACCGGCGACGGATGCACGCCGCCCGCCACGAGGCCGGCCACGTGCGCCATGTCTACTACCAGCACCGCATCAACCGACTCGGCGATCTCCGCCGCTTTGGCGAAATCGTAGATCCGCGGGTACGCCGTCGCCCCGACCACGATCACTTTCGGTCGATGCTCACGCGCCTGCGCCGCCATCGCGTCGTAGTCGATCCGCTCGTTCTCCGGGTCAACGCCATAGGAGACAAACTCGAACCAGCGACCGGAGATGTTGACCGGCAGACCATGCGTCAGGTGCCCACCGTGATTGAGTTCCAAGCCCATCGCCGTGTCGCCCGGCGACAGCAATGCAAAGTAAGCGGCGATATTCGCCTGCGTGCCCGAGTGCGCCTGCACGTTCGCGTGCTCGGCGCCGAACAGCGACTTGGCCCGCTCGATCGCGAGCTCTTCCACCACATCGACGAACTCGCAGCCGCCGTAGTACCGCTTGCCCGGGTAACCCTCGGCGTACTTGTTGGTCAACACCGAGCCCATCGCCGCCAACACGGCCTCTGAGGGATAGTTCTCCGAAGCGATCAGCTCAAGACCGTCCCGCTGCCTCCCCGCCTCACGCTCAATCGCCAAAGCGATCTCAACGTCCGCGGAGTCCAGGGCAGCCCCGGCCAACGTCAACGACATCTCGCACCTATTCGCGTTCTGGAGACCCAACCAAGTCGGGCCGCCGCCGAGTCAGACGCCCGGCAGCACACGAACCGCAGTCGAGCTCAGCTTACACGCGGTCAAGAATCGCAAGTCAACCAGACAACTCTTGCCTCAAGTCCAGGCGTGACCAGGCCGCATCGATCCCCGCCAGCATCCCACCGCTGACTAGCGAATGCCCACCCATCAACACGCGACGCCCATCCAACTCGGATACCAGTTCGCGAAGCAAGGGATGCTCGATTTCGTTTGCAAAGCCAAGATCAGCCCGGAATCGATCCCCTCGCGAAACCGCCCAACCGAGGTGAGAGAAGAAAGGTCGCGAATCCCAGACCGTCGCCAGCCCCACCTCGCCGAGAAACGCTACGAAGTCAACTGCTCCGAGTGATTCGTACAGTCTTCCTAGCAACGATCGAGCATTGCCTCCCCGCGTTCGCAACCCCCGCTCCTCCGACAACACTCTCACCCGACACAACGTATTGCGGTCCACCACGGCCCAATCCGATCCGCTGATCCGACCCGACAGGAATAGCTCAACATCTTGCATCGTCATGACATCGAACACGTCCGCCGCCCGGGCGACTGCGGGCCCGAGCACTTCGCTCCATGCCTCAAGAACAGCAGACAGGTTGGGGCCGAGCTCCAGTGAGTTGACTTCCGCGCAGACCGCGAGGACCGCCAGGTCTGTCGGCGTATCCACATCCAGCAGCGACCGAGCCGAGCGTTCGAACTGCGTCACGTCGAGCGAACAGCCATCGCGGAGCCGCAAGGCGAAGCGATTGTCGACTGTTTCGCCTTCGGCGATCGCAAGCAATCGCCCTGTCGGAACGCCGACCCAATCGCACGAGAACATCCGATTCGACACAGCCTCTGAAGAGGCCAGCCTCGCCAAGACCTCGGACCAATCCTCAACCGTCATGGCCGGCATCCCCGAGGCCGCATAACAGACCGGGCGCTCGACCCCGGAAGCCGCGCCGGCGACAAGATCGCCGATCGATTCCCGCGCGCGAGTGCGCTCGATCGACAATCCATCCAGAGCAACCGTCGAGAACACGCGAACGGGATCAAAGCCAGCGGACAGCGCGGTATCCACCGTGTCGCGGACAATGGCCGCTCGCGCCTCATTAACCATTCGCACGGCATCACAGTCACCGCCAAAGGGTCGGTAACACAGCCAGAATTCCGATCCTTGCATCGCCGACATCTCAGTTCGCCCGAGTCGCCGTCCATCCGTCAACCGCCGCAGCCCCCGCCGCAAGCAGCGTCCGCGCCGCCTCCGACAGGGTTGCCGTAGTGGTCGATACATCGTCGACCAACAGCACTCCGCGACCGCGCACCAGAGGTTCCTCCGCACGAAAGGCGTTCGTCACGATCCGATGTCGTTCCTCGCGCGACTTCGCCTGCGCCTGTCGCGGACCCCACCAGCCGCGGCGCCGCAACGCGCCGGTTTCTAGCCTCAGTCCAATACGCTCGGCAACGACTCGTGCCAGATGCTCGGCCTGGTTTCCGCCTCGTCGGCGCTTGCGCAACAGTGGAATCGGAATCGGCACCACAATCTCGATATCGTCGGCCGGCCGAACCTCTCCGCTCAGTTCAACCAGGATCCGCGCGAGACCGGCCACGCCGCGATGCTTGAGCGCCAGCACCGCCGCCCGAGCCGGCCCGTCGTACACCAACCCCGAGCGCAACTCACGTAGCGCCAGCGGCCTCGACATACAGTCCTGGCAGACCGGCGATGTCGACGGCAACCAGCAATGCCGACAGCGCTTGCCGTCGGCCCGCTGCATCAGCGCCCGACATTGGCCGCAGATCAACTCGCCGGCCACCCCGCAGGATGCGCAATGCGGCGGCAACACGACCTCAATGAGCGCCTCAGCCGCCTCCAGCGCGGCCTCGATCGGCCGATAGACTGAGTTCATGCGCCTCACCGTACAACTCTTCGCCAACCTCGCTGAGACCTGCGGCGCGCGACAGATCGAACTCGCCGACTTGCCCCAGCCATTGACCGCCGCTCTGGTGATGGACGCCTTCGTCGACCGCTTCCCCCAGCTCGACGGCATGCGCGATTCGATCATGTTTGCCGTCAACGCTGAGTACGTCCCCGCCGACCATCCCGTCATGCCTTGCGACGAGGTCGCGCTCATCCCACCGGTCAGCGGAGGCTCAGGCGACGACCCGCGTTTCAAGATCACTCGTGAAGTGCTCGACCCCACCGACCTGCACAACTTCGTCCTCTCGCCAGAGGCTGGCGCCGTTTCGCTCTTCCTCGGCGTCGTCCGAAACAACAACCTCGGCCGCCATGTCGACTACCTCGAATACGATGCCTACCCCGCCATGGCGACCAAAGTCATGAAGCAGATCGCCGACGAGATCCGCGAGCGCTGGGACGTGCTCGATATCGCCATGCACCACCGCATCGGCCGCCTCCAGATCGGCGAAGCCTCAGTCGCCGTCGCCGTCGCATCTGCCCATCGATCCGAGGGCATTGAGGCCTGCCACTACGGAATCGACCGACTCAAAGCCATCGTTCCCATCTGGAAAAAAGAAGTTTGGGCCGATGGCGAGGAGTGGATCGAAGGCTCGCTCACCCCCGCCGCCGAGGTCGACGCCGGGACTGACTGATCACCACCGCCTGCTGATCCGTCCGATAGTCCTTCGCCTTGATGTGATGGACCACCCCCCGCTGACTATCGAGCAGTCGCGACGCCAGCCTGGGGTCGAGACTCTCCGGTGGCACGTTTGTTGTAATCAACGTCGGCGCTCGCCGCAAGTACCGCGACGCGCAGAGCTGATACAGCTTCTCGCTCGCCCATTCCGTCGTCTGATGCGCGCCCAGGTCGTCCAGAATCAACAAGTCAACCTCCTTGAGCCAGGCGAATATCGCCTCAAAGGAAGCCTCCCCCTCGTCGCGATACGAGGCCCGCAGCGCATCCAGCAGCTCAGGAACCACCGCAAAACAGACGCTGTCCCCTTCGGCCAGTCGCTCGTTGGCTGCGGCCGCCGCCAGGTGCGTCTTTCCGACCCCTGTTCCGCCGATCAAGGTCAACCACCCGCCAGGCTGTTCCGTCCAGTCCATCACCGCTCGCTTCGACGCCGGCAGGTTCTCCGCATCCCGACGACCTCCTAGTCCCTGCTCCCGGAACCGGTCGAACGTGTACTGCGAGAGCACTTCCTCGGTCATCCCGCCGAACTCGCGATATCGCCTTCCCGAAACTGCGGCGCCCACCTCCAGGCGAATCAGATCCAGCGTCAAGAACGACTGCAAACCGATTCCCGACAGGTCTGCCGCCTCCGAGACCAGCACCGTCCGCAGGCCGCTGTTACGGCGATGATTAAGCAGTTGAAACAGTTTCTCCCGAGCCCAGTCAGTCGGTGAGATGCAATCGAGGTCATCCAGGATCAGGAACGGGGAATCCCGCACGTGCTCAAACAGAAGGGCATAGGAAAGATCGCCGCCGCTGGGCGCATTCATCGCCGATCGCAGCCGATCCAACAGGTCGGCCGCGACGAAGTAGAGCGCCGGACGACCAACCGCAATCCGCCGATTCGCCATCTCCGCCGACAGGCGAGTCCGACCCGAACCGGCAGCGCCGGTCAGCAGCAGCCACCCCGGTTCGTGGTCCGGGACATCGGCGAAATCGCAGGCCAAAGACATCGGCTCCTGCGCTGACTCTTCGTCACGCAGCCGAGCATCGGACAGCGGACCGAGATTGCTCAGACGTTGCAACCGCGCGGCCGTCCGCGCTTCCTCCTCCGCTTGCCGACACTGGCACGGTTGCACGCGTCCAAAATCGGGGTCGCCCACCGGCCGCGCGATACGCACGTAGCCCGCCCCACCGCAAATCTCACAGGCTGGCACGCCGCCCGCTGTCCAGAGCGATTCGTCTCGTTCCAGCCTGACCTCCGCGTCACTCTCGGAAGAGGTGTCGGTAGCGCGACGATTCAAGCCCGCCAGCAGCGGTCCGAGCCGTTGCATCTCGGTCATCTCGACCCTCCCCTTCTCGTCCTGATGTGCTCCAGCGCTCGAGGATTGCCTGGACGTATCGCCAGTTGCGCACGTTGTTCGCAGCAGCCTCCGCGAACGCATCGCGCAACCACTCTGAACCGAATCGCGACTCTGCCGCCTTGACCTCTTCGGCCAGGATCGGCGGCATCGGCGTCCCAAATGCACTCTGCCAGATCTCGGGCACCGAGCTGTAGCTCGACTCCCGCCCATACACCGCCTGCGATGCGGGCGGCATCGACGCCGACTCCAACGCCCTCCGACCGTCCGCATCGTTGAGCGCAAGCCACTCGGCCCAAACGCCGTCCTGCAGCGTCCGAGCCCGCAGCAGCGACCCGCGCGCCTCAGCAGCTTGGAGTCCGTCCGCAAACGCATCATCCACGTCCCGCGGAGCACACAGATGAGCCAACGCCTCGATGAGCGAGCGCGATTCCCTCAGGTCATTGCGCAGGACTCTTCGAGGGAATCGCCGCACCCGAGCGATCGCCTCCACCGCATACAACGTCACTATGAGCTCGGCCGGGTCGGACATTAACGGCGCCAGGTCGCGCAGCAGCGCCTGCGGCAGCGGCGTCACCGGTCCCCCCGAGGCGAAACCGCCGAACGTCATCAGAACTCTTCCGTCCCCGGTTCGGGGTGCGCATAGAAGTCTTCAAACTTCGCCACCGCCGGCACGAATCGGACATCAACCCGACCCACCGCCCCGTGCCGATGCTTCGCAACCAGGAGCTGAGCCACCTCGTGCTGACCACCGCGCGACGCATCGACCACCAGGTCGTCTTGGTATTCATCGCGGTCATACATGTCCTCGCGATAGATGAAGATCACGACATCGGCGTCCTGCTCAATCGATCCGCTCTCGCGCAGGTCCGACAGTTGCGGCACCGGCGGATGCCGTCGTTCGACGGCACGCGAAAGCTGCGAGAGCGCCAGGATCGGAATCTGCAACTCACGCGCGATCTCCTTCAGCGTTCGAGAGATAAGCGATATCTCACTGACTCGGTTCGTGTCCGCCGGCGCCCGCGAAAATCCATGTACGAGTTGGATGTGGTCAACGATGATCAGGCCCAGACCGCTGCGCCCGCCCCCGCGTCGCTGCGCCTGCTCCTGCAGCCGGGTATGAAGATTTCGCGACTTGGCACGAATCTCGGCCAGCGTCTGACCCGCGCTGTCATCAATGTGAATCTCGGCTCCACTTAGCAACCCGATCGCCCTCGAGATCCGTCCTTCCTGTTCTTCCGTGTGCCGTCCCACGCGTAGCCGCGCACTCTCCACGTGCGATTCGGCCGATACCAACCTCGACGCCACTTGTTCTGCCGACATCTCCAGCGAGAAGATCGCCACAGCCAGTTGCTGGCCCAGCGCCGCATTGCGAGCCATCGTCAGCGCCAGCGCCGACTTTCCCACCGAGGGACGAGCCGCCAGCACAACCAGATCCGAGCCGTGCATGCCCTCATTCAACAGCGCGTCCAAGTCTTGAAAGCCAGTTCGAGTCGGTCCCTCGACACCCGAGTCTTCGTCGCTTCCGTCGCTCAGTACGTCGCCTAGAAGGTCCTGAAGCAACCGGAAGTCTTGCCGTCGATCGGCGCCGCGAATCCCGTAGAGCAGCTCGACGGCCCGCGTCAAGGACTCGCCGACATTGGGGTCGGCCTGGTAAGCCAGCTCCCCGATCTCGCCGGCCGCACGGATCATGTCGCGATAGGTCGCCGCCCGCTGCACCAGCCGCGCGTAGTGCTCAGCCCCGACCGTTGCCGGCAGCTCGTAGACCAGCTGGTTTAGATAGGCCTGTCCGCCCGCCTCCTGCAGCCGACCCTGGGTCGCCAACTCCGCCGCCACAGTGATCTGATCAATCGCCTCATAGCGCTCAAAAACGGCCAGTACCGCAGCGAAGATCGCGCGGTGACGCGGATCCATGAAGTCTTCGGCGACAAGCATCCCGGCCAGGCGCTCGTAGATGCCCGGCTCCGCGAGAACCGCGCCCAGCACCGACTCCTCAGCCGCCTGATCCTGTGGCACGCCGCGCGGCGCCGCCCGCCCGCGCCCGTTGGGACCGTATTGATCGGCCAGTTCGTCGTAGGTGGGATCAGAGGAGACCACGGTCGCTCCCCCCTCGGAGAGCGGCGCTCTCCACTAAGCCTCGACGGCTTCGGCCTCGGCGTCCCCCTCTGCCGCAGCTGCTGCCGCAGCCCCCACAGACTCCTCCTCGTCGACTTCCGCCACCACCTCGGCGAAACTCAGGTCCACGCTGTCCGCATCGGGCTCGACGATTACCCGCACCTCCGCCGAGACATTGCGGGTCAAGCGAACCCGCACTTCCTCGGTACCCAGAGTCCGCAGTGACTGTGGCAGCAACACTTGTCGATGCTCGATCACCGACCCCGGTACAGATTCCGATGCGATCTCCGTCAACCGGTCGGCGATGTCGCGCGCCGTAATCGAACCGAACAACCGTCCCTGTTCGCCGACCCGCGCCTGGAAGGTCATCTCGGCGCCGGCGATCACCAGGGCGACCGGACTCGCCACGCCGTCCAGCTTCTCTTGACGGATCGCATCCGCCTGGGCTAGCCGCTCGGCCCGGATCAGGTTGTTCTTGGTCGTCGGTCCGGCCAAACCGCGCGGCAGCAAGTAGTTGCGTGCAAAGCCGTTCTTCACCTCTTTGATCTCGCCGACCAGCGCCGTCCCTTCGACCTCTTCGAAAAACACGACCTTCATCAGAATGCTCCGCTCGATCCGTCAGATATCCCTGACAACCATACCGATACACCGTGGACCGCCAAACACATGAGGACACAAACGCACCTGTGTTCACATTAGAACGTCCGTACCGTACCTACAAGCCCGCCGCACTGTCGCCCGCGCGGACAGGCTGTTCGGGCGGCTCGGCGATCATCGCGCCTCCCCGCTCGCCTAGGGTCTTCGCCAGCATCTGCACGACCTGCTCGTTTGCCTCTAGACGCCATTCATCCGAACAGAGCAGCACCTCAACCCGATCTCCCGCTCGAATTCGCAGGAACACTGGATCGGAGCCTGCGTGCATCATCTTCATCGCCGTCAGACCGCCTTCAAGCTGTTCCATCAACTCGACGTCTGACGACTCGTCGCCCGACTCGTCGATCGTGATCCACAAGGCGGAGGCCAGCGACTCACCAACCGCCTCAGGAACAGAAGGCGGAGTTGGCTCAACCGCTTCGGTCGGTTCCGGCAGCGGCTGACGAGGTTTCAGCATCCACGGCGGCGGCGGCGCTTGCTTGATTGGCGGGACCGCCACCCGGGCCGCCGACGTCGCGGCAGCCTCGGCCTGCGTCTGTAGAGCCTGTCCATGCGAGTTCTGCTCGCTCCAAGGCTCCACCGATTCCACGGCCAGCGTCAAGCGATCCATGCGCGCCCGCACAGTCACTCTCACGATCACAATCTGATTGGGCTCCCACACCTGTCTTGTCAACGCCCACTGATCCGGCCAGACCGTCACCTCGGCCGTGCCCGACAGGTCTTCCAGCATCACCGCAGCAAAAGGATCACCTTTTCGCGTCGTCAGCGAGCGCACGCTTCCGACCAGACCGGCCACGGTCTGCGTGTTGCCGATCATGTCTTCGGTCAGCTCCGATAACTGCGCGTCGACCCGACCCTGCAACGCCCGTGTCGCCGCCTGCAGCGGATGTTCCGACACGTATGCGCCCAACAACTCCCGCTCCCAGTTCAATTGCTCGTGCGCTGTCGCTTCCATCTCTTCCTCGAGCGTGACGCTTGGCTTCGGGGTCGCGACCTCCGTCCCAAACAGATCAAACATCGATGTCTGCCCGCTCTCGCGGAGCTCCTGCGCGCGACGCGCGCGTTTGATGATGTCCTCGGCTGCAGCCACCATCGCCCCGCGGGACTCGATCGAGTCAAACGCTCCTGACTTGGCCAACGCCTCGAGCGCCCGTCGATTCATCGACTTCGTATCCAGTCGCTCGGCCAGGTCACTTGCGCTCTGAATCGGTCCATGCTCCTGGCGTTCGGCGATCAGCGGTTCGATCGCCGCGCGACCTACGTTCTTGATCGTCCCCAGTCCGAAGCGAATCGCGCTGCGGCCGTCCGCCATCTTCTCCAGCGTGAACGTCGCTTCCGAGCGGTTGACATCCGGCAACAGCAGCGGGATCCCCAGCCGACCACATTCGGCTGCCGCCTCCCGAACTCGATCGCTGTTGCCCGCCGCGGCCCGCAATACGGCAGCCATGTATGGCGCCTTGTGATTCGCCTTGAACCAGGCCGTCTGATACGCGATCGCCGCGTACGACACCGCGTGCGCCTTGTTGAACGCGTAGCCCGCGAACGGCTCGATCAACTCGAAGATCGTCTGCGCATCGCGCTCCGAGTAGCCCTTCGCGAGGGCGCCGGCAAGGAAATTGCCCCGCTCGCCCTCCATCACCGCGGCGATCTTTTTGCCCATCGCCTTGCGCATGATGTCCGCCTCACCCAACGTGTAGCCGGCGAACTTGCGCGCGATGTGCAGTACCTGATCCTGGTAAACGATCACCCCGTACGTGTCGTCCAGAATGTCGCCGAGGTCGTCGTGCGGATGCGAAACCGCGACCCGTCCGTGCTTGCTCTCGATGAATCTCGGGATGTGCTCCATCGGCCCGGGACGGTACAGCGCCAACAGCGCCGCCAGGTCGCCGACCGACGTTGGCTGAAGTTCGGCAACCACCCGGCGCATCCCGCCCGACTCCAACTGGAAAACGCCGAATGTGTCGCCCGTCGCCAGCAGCTCATAAGTCGCCGCATCACCGTCTGGAAGATTGAGATAGTCGACCTCAATTCCTTCGTGCTCTCGCACCAGCGCGACCGCCTCTTCGAGGATCGTCAGGTTGGTCAGGCCGAGGAAGTCCATTTTCAGCAGACCAACTGCCGCGACCTCGTCCATGCCCCACTGCGTCATCGGAATGAATCCCTCGTCCGACGACTCGTTCACCGGTCGCCGCAGAGGCACATTTTCGGCTAGTGGTTCTTGCGAAATCACCACACCTGCCGCATGCGTCGAGGTATTGCGCACTACTCCGTTCAGCCGCTGCGCATAGGACAACAGCTCAGCGACTGTGACATCCTCCTGCTGCACCGCCTGCAAATCCTGTGACTGCGAAATCGCATCCGCGACCGAGATGTTGAGCTGGTTCGGCACCATCCTGGCTACGCGATCGGTCTCGCCGAGCGGCACGCCGAGAGCGCGGCCTGAGTCGCGAATCGCTGCCTTTGCCCCTAACGTGCCAAACGTGATGATCTGCGCCACTCGATCGCGCCCATACTTCTCCGCCACGTAGCGAATCACTTCGTCGCGTCGCTTGTCGGCGAAATCCATGTCGATGTCCGGCATTTCGCGGCGCTCCAGATTGAGGAAACGCTCGAAGACCAGGTCATAGACCATCGGATCGATATCGGTGATGTCGAGGCAGTACAGCACCAAGCTCGCCGCCGCCGAACCGCGCACGGCTCGAGCGATCCCACGATCCTTCGCGAAATGCGCGAAGTCCATCACAATCAGGAAGTACTCGGCAAAGCCGGTCTCTTCGATCACGTGCAGCTCATAGGCGAGGCGGTCGCTATGGCTCTCGGGCGGCGCGCCGTAACGCTGCTCGAGGCCCCGGTAAGCGATCTCGGTTAGATGCTCGAGGGCCGTCTTGCCCTCGGGAATCTCGGGTTGCGGCAGCTGCAACCGGTCGAACTCCAGTTTTACCTCACAGCGTTCCGCGACCAGTTGCGTATTCGTCACCGCCTCCGACAGTTCGCTGAAGTTGTCCAGCATGTACTCCTCTGAGGTGAGGTAGAAGTCCTCACCGTCGAAGCGAAATCGTTTCTCGTCTGTCCGGACCGCGTTGGTGCCGATGCACAGCAAGAGGTCATGCGCATCATGATCGCCAGGCTCGCAGTAGTGAGCGTCCTGCGTTGCGACCAGCGGCACGCCCAGTTCCTGAGCCATCGACACCGTGTGCCGCAGTTGAGGCTCGAACTGTTCCAGCTCGTCGTGGCGCTGGATCTCGAAGTAGTAGCGGTCGTCGAAGACCTCGCGGTACCAGTCCACCACCCGGTGCGCCTCGGCCAGGTCGTCGCGCTGCAACGCCCGCTGCAGCTCCGAGGACGGACAACCCGAGAGGACGATGATCCCCTCCGAGTACGCCGCCAGCAACTCCCGATCGACACGTGGCCGGTAGTAGAAACCCTCTAGGTGCGCCCGAGTCGAGAGCTGAATCAGGTTGCGCCAGCCGACCTCATTCTGGGCCAGCAGCACCAGGTGATATGAGTTCGAGGCAGCTTCGCGCCCGTCCGAGCGATCCGTCCGGTCGCCCGGAGCAACATAGGACTCCATGCCCAGAACGGGACGGATGCCTTCACTCTCACAGGCTCGGTAGAACTCGATCGCGCCATACAGATTCCCATGGTCGGTGATCGCCAGAGAGTCCTGCCCCAACCCCTTCGCCCGAGCCACCAACGCTGAAATCTTCGAAAGCCCATCCAACTCCGAGTACTCGGTGTGCGTATGCAGATGAGCGAACATCGGATACACCGTTCCAATCGAATCATCGCACGTTTCGCTCGTGCAAGATTGCTGTCACAACAGAGCCGGAAACAGGCGTCGACGGAGACTTCGTGAACACCCGTTGGGCAGACAGTTCGTCAGTCGTGGACAAGAGCGATGAAATGTGGAATGAGCTAGATCTCTTCGTCCAAGCGGAACGCCGCGTGCAGCACCCGCACGGCTTCCGCTCCTCGATCCGCCCTGACCAAGCAGGTGATTCGAATCTCGGACGTCGTGATCAGTTCAATGTTGATACCTGCCTCAGACAACGAACGGAACATCGTCGCCGCGTAGCCGGGGCCCGACTGCATCCCAGTCCCGATCAGCGACACCTTGACCAGATCGTGGTTGAACAACACATTGGCCGCCCCCAACTCCGTCGCCAGCGGCTTACTCATCTCCTGCGTCTGTTCCCAGTCCCCCTTGGTCACCGTGAAGGTCAGGTCCGTGAGTTGCAGTTCCGATGCATTCTGGACGATTGTGTCGACCGAGATACCCGCATCCGCCAATGGACCGAACAACTGCGCGGCGATGCCGGGTCGATCCGGCACGTGACGCAATGTGACCGAGGCCACATCCCGGTCCAGTGTGATCGTGCGCACCCTGTTCTCGGGCTCCATTTGAACCTCCCTGCGAATGATGGTTCCGCCGCCGGAGCCGAACTCCGCCTGCGAGGACCCCACCAGGATTGGCATGTCGTACAGCAAGCCCAGCTCTACGGCCCGCGGATGCATCACACCCGCGCCCTGCTGCGCCGCCTCAAGCATTTCCTCCGAGGCGATGTCCTCCAGACAACGCGCCTTCCGCTCGATCCGCGGATCGGTCGTGTAGATGCCCTGCACGTCCGTGTAGATCTCAACCTGCGACGCCCGCAGCGCCGCGCCCAGCGCCACCGCCGACGTGTCGGAGCCGCCTCGACCAAGCGTCACATAGTCGCCCTGTGGACTCTGTCCCTGAAACCCGGCCACCACCACCACGTTCCCGGCCGAGAACTCCTCCTCGATCCGCCAGGTATCGATCCCGCGAATCCGAGCTCGCCCGAACGTCTCGTCGGTAAACACGCCGGCTTGCGCTCCGGTCAACGCCACTGCTGGACAGCCCAATGCATTCAGCGCTATCGCCAGCAGCGCACTCGAGACCATTTCGCCCGTCGCCATCAGCAGGTCGGTCTCACGCATCGGCGGACGAGGATCGACCTCGCGGGCCAGCGCCAAGAGCTCATCCGTGGTCTTGCCCATTGCAGAGACGACGACCGCCACTCGCTCACCATCTTGAGCACGAGACGCCACTCGCCGCGCCACGTTCCGCAAGCGCTCAACTGATCCGACTGAGGTCCCGCCGTACTTCTGAACGACCGTCACAGAACCTGCGCCCCGCCAGCGTCAATCCCGGTCACAAATCCCTCGCCCGTGATGCCTCGCTCCGCCGCCGCCGCCATCCACGCCAGACGCACGTCCTCAGCCCGCTCCTCGCCGGTCAACGCCATCAGGGTCGAGCCGCCGCCCGACAGGTAGGCCGCGTAGGCTCCAGCCGACTCCGCAGCTTCGAACAGCTCGAACATCGCCGGAAACAACTTCGAGCGTGGAGTTTGATGCAGCCGGTCGTCGACCGCAGTCTTCATCGCATCCCAAGAGCCGGTCGTCAGCGCTGCGACGAGCAGGGCCGATCGGCAAGAGTTATGCACCGCGTCCTTGCGCGACAACTTGCCGGGCAACAACGCGCGACCCTTCTTGGTTGACATGTTGAAGCTGGGCGTAAAGCCGACGAAGCGAACCCCATCCGCCACCGGGAGCGAGACCCGAGTCACTGCCGACCCGGTCATCGCCACAATCTGGCAGCCGCCGAACAGCGCCGGCGCCATGTTGTCGGCGTGTCCCTCGAGATCGGAGCCGATCTCCAATATCCGATGCTCCGACAGCGGCTTGCCCAGCAGCTCATTCGCCGCAACCAGTCCCGCGCCTCGGCAGGCCGCGCTGGCTCCAAGTCCTCGCCCGAGCGGGACCTCCGCCTGTACGGCGATTTCAATGTCCTCCGCGTCAGGACGAACCTGATCTAGTTCCCGGTAAACCTCGCGCACGGCTCTGCGTACGTGCCGAGACATCGGCGAGCGTTCTCCTTCGAGACCGGAGGCGACCGATACCCTCACCGTCACGTACCGCTGCAGCGCGACGCCTGCTGCGTCGAACCCGGTGCCAAGGTTCGCCGACGAGGCAGGAACGCGCACCGTCACCGGACCCAGTGGCTCAATCGACTCGGATCGTTCTGGCCACGTCTCAGTAGTCATCGGCCAACATTCTATGAGTCGCGCTCACGTCCATCCAACCAGTCATTCACAATCTGCAAAGCATCTGTCAACACTTCCGACGCCCCCCGAGAGGCGTCTATCAAGCGAATCCGCTCAGCATGTTCGAATGCCAGTGAGCGAAATCCCTCATTGACCCGCCGGTGAAAGGCGAGATCGGCGTCGCCGATGCGGTCACGGTCCGTTGATCGTGTGCGCGTCCGTGCCAGTCCTGCCTCTGCGGGAATGTCCAACATCAGCGTCAAGTCGGGTGACAACCCCTCCGTCGCCTCCGCATTCAGATTGCGCAGCCGGTCGAGATCCAGGCCCCGACCGAATCCCTGATAGGCCAATGTCGAGTCCGTGTAGCGATCACTCAATACCAGGTCCCCAGCCTGCAACGCCGGGACGAGGACATCGTGAACGTGCGACGCTCGGGCCGCGAGAAACAGCCATGTCTCAACCCAGTCGCCCATCTCCAGATCGGGATCGAGAACGAGCGATCGCAGTCGCGTGCCCAGCAATGTGCCGCCCGGCTCAAAAGTCAACCGTACCGCGCAGCCTGACGCGTTCAAGCATTCGGCCAAAGACTTCGCCAGCGTGGTCTTGCCCGCTCCGTCTCCACCTTCGACAGTGATGAAGACTCCCGGCCCCCGCTCAGCCGGCATGGATCCGTACCCGGCGATACGGTTCCCGACCTTTGCTCACCGATTCCAGCGCCTGGTCACTCGCCAGTTGATGTTGCAGCTTGCGGATGTAGGGATTCTGCGGCATCAGATCAACCGCCGACTGTCGACCCGAGTGAATCTGGGAAATCGCTTCCTCAGCTTCGGACAGCGCCGCCGTCACGGCGTCGTTCGGCGCCGACCCTTTGGACAGCGCCCGCAGACTCTTCTCCATCTGCAGCACCGTATTGTGCTTCAGCACCACAACCGGCAGTCTGCGAGACTCGGCCAGCCGCAACTCCGGCGGGCGACGCCGGAACGCCGTCCGCAGCGTCAGCAGCACGTCCGCCTCCTCGACACGCTCCGCGATCGAGACGTTCGCTCCGGTCTCACGGATCGCCTCGCGCAGCCGCGAAAGCGACGCGCCAAGTGGATAGATCTTCTGGTGCGGGCCCGTTGCCGCCGTTCGGGCGCGGGAGGACGTCCGGCGACGCAGCGGTGCCTCGTGGGACGAACCGTTGCCAAACGTCGCTCTCCTCACTGAACGGTGGTCGCCACCGAACGCGCGGCTCAGGAAGTCGTTGGTCGACGCCTCGAATCCGCTCCAGGGGTCATCTGAGACGATCGCGTCGACCGAATCCGTGGACGTGTGAACATCTCCGTCGTCATCCACTTCACGGATCTCCGCCGCTACCGACTCGCCGCGCAACAGCGCGTCAACGGTCGTGCCAATATCCGAGTGCACGGCTACCCGAGTGAACGACTGGATCTCCACCAGCGCCTCGAAGGTCGGTGGCGCCTTGCGCTCAAGCACCGACTTGCGCGTGCCCCGACGCCGGGCCTCCTCATCCGAGAGCGTCACCGTCTGAATCCCGCCGATCAAATCGACGAGCGTCGGATTGAGCATCAGATTCGCGAGCATGTTTCCGTGCGCTGTCGCGACCAGCTGCACGCCGCGCTCCGCGATCGTCCGCGCCGCCTGTGCCTCCAGCTCGGTGCCGATCTCGTCGATCACAATCACTTCCGGCATGTGATTCTCGACCGCTTCGACCATCACCGAGTGCTGCAGCTCCGGCCGCTCCACCTGCATCCGGCGGGCTCGGCCAATGCCCGAGTGCGGGATGTCCCCGTCGCCGCCGATCTCGTTCGACGTGTCCACGATGATCACTCGCTTGCCTTGCTCGGCCAACACACGCGCGGCCTCGCGCAAAATCGTGGTCTTACCGACGCCAGGCCGCCCCAAGAGCAGGATCGACGCCCCTGCCTTGACGAAATCTTCGATCATCGACACCGACCCGGAAACCGCTCGACCCACGCGCATCGTCAAACCCACCACATCCTGCCGCCGGTTGCGAATGCAGGCAATCCGGTGCAGCGTCCGCGGGATACCGGCGCGGTTGTCGGCCCCGAAGTCGCCCAGTCCCGACATCACCTTCTGCAGCTCCGCCTGCGTCACCTCCGCCTCACGAAGTTCGAGCTCACCCTCCAGATACCGAACGTAGGGCGGCCGTCCAAGATCGAGCACGATCTCCAGCAGGTCGGCCTCGTCGCCGTGTTCTGTGACCGCCAGGCGAATGCCTTCCGGCAAGGTCGAAAGCAGCGCCGCCAGATCCTCGCTATGCACCGCCGACCCCTGCTCAGACATCAACCAAGGCCTCCCCACGCCAACGTCCAGCGGGCGTCGAGAAAACTCCCTGCCAGGCCAACGTCCCAACAATGATTGAACTGTTATCCCGCGACGTCAAATCCCTCATCAACCCCATCCCGCGCTTGAGTCCGAACGAGCGTCCACTCACCATCCTCACTTTGGAATCCACCCCGGTACGGCCGAATCGGCAATGCCATGCCTGTGCAAATGCAGTCTATCGCGCAGCGGATACCGACCTCTTGGAACCTATGGCGTCGCAATGGCAGTCTCCAACTCGTCCACCTCGCCACCTCCGGCCATCAGATACGACAGGCTCTCAAGCGTCAGCGTTTCACTCCGCCGATCCTCAATCAGGCGACCGCGCTGGAAGACCAGGAAACGATCGCCGACCCAGAACGCATGCTGCGGCTTTGGCGTCACCAGGACGACGGCCGTCCCCCGCTGCGCTGCACGTCTGATCAGTCGAAGCACCGCACCCGATTGACGCACGCCCAAGGCCGAGGTCGGCTCGTCGAGGATCAACACCCGCGCGCCGTAATACAACGCCCGAGCGATCGCCAGACCCTGACGCTCACCGCCCGACAGCGTGTGTGCCTCGCGATCGGGGTCGCCCAGGTTGACGCCCAATTTCTCCAACTCCGATTGCATCGCCTCCTTGGCATAGCCAACGTCGACACGCTGGAAGAGCCCCCAGCCTTTGACCGGCTCCGCGCCCATGAAGAAGTTGCGCCACAACGACATCAACGGGGCAAGCGCCAAGTCTTGGTAAACCGCCACGATCCCCTGCGCTCGCGCCTGACGTGGAGAGCCGAACTCCGTCGGCGTGCCGTCGAGCAGGATCTGCCCGTCGCTCGGCCGGATCAGTCCACACAACATCTTGATAAAGACCGACTTGCCGGCGCCGTTGTCGCCCACCACACAGGTCACTTCCCCGGCTCGCATCGCCACGTTCACATCTTGCAAGGCTACGACCGAGCCAAACCGACGTCCCAGGCCGCGAACCTCCAGCACCGGCACGCCTGCCCGCTCAGATAGCTGGTCTTCCTGCTCGGACAGATCCACTGTCGTCATCTCGTGCTCCAACTCGTCGACCTCCTCGGTCTAGCCCGACCGCGCCGTGCGAACCCGCTCACCCACAATGTGGTTGATCAGGGTTGCCAGCAACAACAGCACACCGTAGAACGCCCAGCGCCAGTCCGAATTCCAACCCGCGTGAGGAATGCCAACGAATGCGATCCCCCAGATCAGTGCGCCGATCGCCGGACCGATCGCCGACCCTCGGCCTCCCGACATCGCACAGCCGCCCACCACCGCCGCGATGATGTAGAAGAACTCCTGGCCGACCCCTTGACCCGCCTGCACCGAGGTGTAGCGCACCGCGTTGCTCACACCGACGAACCAGGCCGCGCCCGCCGTCAACATGAACAGACCAATCTTCGTCCCGTTGACCGGCACGCCGACCGCCCGCGCCGCCTCTCGATCACCGCCGGTCGCGAAGATCCAGTTGCCGATCTTCGTCCGCCACAGAATCCAGGTCGCGACGACGACAAAGCCGCCCCACCAAATCAGCGACACGCGGAAGTCGGACGGCGCTGTTCCAAAAACCGTCGCCACAATCGTGTGCAGCGCATCAAAACCCGCAGCATCATCAATGTTCTCGATCAACGCATCGCCGGTGAAGTGTTTCGACAACGCAACGTTCGCTCCGCGCAGTCCGAAGAAGGTGCCCAGCGTAATCACGAAGGAGGGCAGGCCGGTCCAGACCACCAGCACCCCGTTCCACAGCCCAAGCGCCAGACATACCAACAACGAGAGCAGCGCTGCCAACCACAGATTCATTCCCCACTCAGTCGCCATGATGCCCATCAGCGCACCCGCGGTACCGACCATCACGCCCGTCGACAAGTCGAACTCGCCGTTGATCATCAGCAGACCGACTGCCACCGCGATGATCCCGTACGGCCAGGCCGTGTCAAGCACGCGGGCGACGGTGGAAATCTCCAACATCGCGCCGGAACTCGCGATGCTGAAAAAAATGAACAGTAACGCCGCCGCCACCAAGGAACCAAGCTCGGGACGCAAGACCGCCGTTCGCACCCAGGAACGCTGATTGCCGAACCCGGGCAACTGCAGCAGTGACACCGATTCGCCCCCTTCCGCCGATCTCCAGCAGATTACTCCGTTGCCTGCTCGGCTCCGTCCGCAACGTCGCTCGAACGCTGCATCGCTTCACGCACCCGCTGCACATTGCGAGAATCCACAAATCCGGGCCCCAGAAGCACGCCTCGTCCGGCAATCCACTGCAACAGGGCATCGGCCAACGCGTCCCCCTGGGTCTCCTCGGAGTACTGCACCAGTCGCGAGTACGCGACAGGCAGGTAGCCCTGCAAATACGGCTGCTGATCAACCGCAAACTCCACCCGCCCATCTTCAATCGCCTCGAGCACCTCTTCGTTTAACTCAAACACCGCATGGATCAGCAGGCGTCCACCGGCGTCGGCGCTTCGCGCCGACGTAATCGCCGCGGCCGCTTCGTCCATCACCCAAGTAGTCATCGTCACCACCGCATCAATCGTCGGATCCTCAGTCAATGCCCGTAAAATCGCCGCCTCAAGTCCCCGCTCTGGGACGACCTTCAGCGTCGTCAACCGCTCGACCCGCGACCCCGCGCGGCTGCATCTCGTCTCCAGCGCCAGATTCTGCGGCTCGTGCTGGACGCAGAGCAGATGCGTCGCGCCCGCTTCAGCCAGACGGTCGCCCACCGCCAGCCCCGCCACCGTTTCCACCTGGCCGAAGTACGAGTCCACTCCCAGCTCAGCTCCAATGTCGGCACCCACGTTGATCACATAGACGGTCAAACCGATCAGGGCCGCATCACTCACCACCTCCGACATCGCGTCGGGATCGGACAGCGTCACCACCAGCACGTCGAACCCCTGTTGCACCGCCTCGTTGACCAGTCGAACCCGCTCGTCTGCGTCCGGCGTCGAACGCCAGAACAAATTGACATCGAACGTTTTCGCAGCATCTTCCGCGCCCTCCCGAACGTCCTCCCAAAACGGGTCGCCCTCTACCCCGTGAACGATCATCGCTACCGACATCGGTGGGGCCAGCCCCAATCCCAGCCGCTCCCGAGCCGCCTCAGCGCATCCGCTAACCGCAAGTCCGGCGAGCGCCAGGAACAACACCGCCAGCCATCCCCCCGACACCTTGGGCGGCAACATCATCAATCCTGACCCAGCTGCGGGAAGCGACGCACGTTCGACTGATCCACAAATCCCGGTCCGGTCACCAGTCTTCCCGTTGCTGCCCAGCGCTCCATGCCAGCCAGGATCCCGCTAGTCGCGGAATTCGCTTCTACTGATCTGAAATAGGCGAACGCGATCGGCAGAAATCCCTGCAAATAGGCCTGCTGGTCTACCGCGAACAGCACTTCTCCCGCCTCGATCGCGGCCAGGATCGCTGGTGACACATCGAATGTCGCCAGCTTCGCCGTCGATCCCGACGAGGCAATGGCCGACATCGCCAACTCCGCGATCCCAGAATTCAACGCCAGCACACCGTCGATACTGGGATCCGCCTGCAGCAGCGCGGCGATCTCGCCCGTCGTCGACACACGGTCCGCAGTCCCGGTGACGAACAGGCGCTCCGAGGAACCGCCCGACAACTCCATTGCCAGGCCGGCATTCGCGCAGCGCGCCTCCAGGCCGACATTGCCTGCCTCGTGGATCAGGCAGAGCAGCTTCGTCACTCCCGACCTCGCCATCCGCTCGCCTGCCCCTAGACCGGCCACTCCGTCCGGCTGGCCGAAATGCGTCACCGCGCCAAACTCACGACCGCGCTCCTCGCCCGAGTTGATTGTCATTACCAACACACCGGCGGCCACCGCCGAGCGGATCGACTGCTCCAGCGCATCCGGGTCGGCCAGCGAGACGATCAGCACGTCATAGCCCAGCGCCACCGCGTTGTCGACCAGCCGTACCTGCTCGCTCACATTGCCGTCGCCGTCGTAGAACAGCTCCACCCCGAACTCTCGCTGCGCCGCAAGGGCGCCGGCGGCCACTTGATCCCAGAACGGGTCCCCGATCCCCCCGTGCGTCACCATCGCCACTCGAATGTCGGTCGCCGGCAGCGCGCCGGTACCGGCCTGCAGCGAAACTTCTTCGTCCACCCGACAGATGTAGGCCGCAACCATCGCAAGCGCGACCAGACCTGCTAGCACGAGCCAGCGCAGCCAACCCTCATTCGCGAGCCGCTCAACCCGTCGCGCGAGCACGCCCTACCCCCTGCTCCGCCGTCCTGCGGGCGGCGCGCAGCCCGAGCTTGGAGTGGCGCCCTACAGGTCACGCTAGGCTACCAAGCATGCGCATTGGTCTCATCTCCGACACGCACGTCCCCGAAGCCGGTACCGAACTCTGGCCCCAGCTCTGGGAACGAATCGAAACCGCTGATGTCCTGCTGCACGGCGGCGACATTCACGACATCGCCCTAATCGACAAGCTCGAAGCGGTCGCGCCGATCTACGTCGCCCGGGGCAACGGCGATGACGGCTCCGGCGGACGCCCGGTGCAGCCCGAGGACCCTCGGTTGCGCGAGGCCTGGTCGCTAGAGTTCGAAGGCTTTCGCTTCGGTCTCACCCACGACATGGCGCTGCCAGAGTGGCCGCCGTACCGCACCGTCGAATCGATGATGAAGCACTACTTCGGCCGGCCCCAGCACGTGGTCGTCCACGGCGACACCCACGTCGCCTCCATCGAGACGATCCGCGGAGTCCTGCTGATCAACCCCGGCAGCCCCATGTATCCCCGCAATCTCGACACCCGCCTGGGCACCTTGGGGTTCATCGAGATCGAGAACGGTCGGCTGCATGCCTGGCTCGAGCAACTTGACGAGCACGGCTCCCAGGTCGTGCGCGAACAACCGAAATACGTCTACTGACCTCATCGCTCGTTCACCCATGAGCGGAGGTCAGCCAATACCCTACGCACATGGCCGGCATCTCCGTCCTCGTTCCCTTCGATCGGTCGCGGGAAGCCCGCCGCGGCCTGGACGTTGCGCTGCACCTGGCCAGAATCGACCGTCGCAGGTCACGCGTCCTGCCGATCTACGTCGTCGAGGTCGATCGCGCCTTTCCCGTCGACTGTGATCTGCCCCAGGAGTCGGCACAGGGCGAGGCCTGCCTCGCCGAGGCCGAAGCCGCCGCCAGGCAGGCCAAGGTCGCCTGCGAGGCGATCTTGCTGCAGGCCCGCAACGCCGGACCCGCTGTCGTCGACCTCGCCGCGACCGAAGCGATCGACCTGGTAGTCCTCGGCGTGTCCCACGCCAACACGGTGTTCGGTGGCGGCGGCGAGCAAACCGCTCTGGTCAGAGGCTCCGGCGCCGGCATCGACCTCGGCCACACGGCCGACTACATCCTCTCTCACGCGCCCTGCGAAGTCGTTGTCGTCCGAGAACCCGCTCTGGCACATCAGGCGCCCGTGCCCCCCGCATTCGTCGGACGCTAAGCCGCAACGGAACGGTCCCCAGATCCATGCGCGTCGTCATTATGGGTTGCGGACGGCTCGGTTCCACCCTCGCCCAGGAGCTCGACCGCGAGGGACACCACGTCACTGTGATCGATGTCGACGCCGGCGCGTTCAATTGGCTCGAAGAAAATTTCCGCGGCCTCACCATCATTGGGGCCGGAGAGGATGTCGAAGTCCAACACGCTGCTGGCGTGCCCAGAGCCGACATCTTCCTCGCCCTGGCCAACGGTGACAACCGCAACGCCATGGCCGTGCAGGTCGCCAAGCACATCCACAACGCACCAAGAGTCGTGGCCCGCATTTATGACCCCGAGCGCGCAGAGGTGTACCGCCAGCTCGGGATCAACGTCGTCAATCCCACCACCATCCTCGATCGTATGGTGCGCGAAGCCGCGTTCGGCGAAGACGAATCGGATCAGGCGGCCCCATAGTCATGTACGTCATCATCGTCGGCGGCGGCAAAGTCGGGCGTGGCGCAGCCCGCGACCTGATCCAGATGGGTCACGAGGTCTGCGTCGTCGAGCGCGACGCCGATACCGCCTGGTCACTCAATAATGAGCTCGGCGAGGTCGCCCTACTCGGCGACGGTGCCGAGATCCACGTCCAGCGAGCCGCCGGCATGAATCGCGCCGAGGTCGTCGTCGCCTGCACCGGCCGCGACCAGGTCAATCTCGCTGTCGCCCAGACCGCCCAGACGCGGTTCAACGTCCCCAAGGTCATCGCACGAATCAACGATCCTCGCAACGAGCGCATCTTCCGCACCTTGGGGTTCCACTACACCATCTCCGCCACCACCGCGATCGTCAGCGCGATCGAACAGGAGGTCAGCGCGGGCTTGTCGCGACTCATCCAGCTCAGGTCCTCCGCCTTCGTGCTCGCCGAACTGGTAATCCCACCGTTGGGCCCCGCGGTCGGTTGCCAGGTGCGTGATCTCAACCTGCCCTCGCACACCGTGCTGGCTCTCATCGTTCGAGACGACGACGAACCGGAAATTCCCGGGCCCAATACGATCTTCCAGGCGGGCGACATTGTGATTGCCGTCACCAAGCCCCAGCACGAGTCAGGTCTGCGCGCCGCGTTGACCGGAGAAGCGTAGCCAGATGCCCGACCCGAAGAACGACTCGATCCGGATCGCCTACCTGGGACCGCCCGGCACCTTCACCGAGCAGGCGGCCGTGCTCTTCGCCGGAGACCACATCCGCTCCGACTTCGTCCCCTTCCCCAGCATCACCGCCTCGGCCGAGGCCGTCGCCCGTCGAGAGGCCGATGTCGCCCTCGTCCCCTTCGAAAACTCCCTCGCAGGGGCCGTCGGCGAGACCCACGATCTGATCATCCACCAACTCGACCTGAACATCCATGACGAGCTCGTCATTCCGATCGAACATTGCCTGATCGTCGCGCCCAACGCCGACATCTCCGAAATCCGGGCCATCTACTCCCACCCTCAGGCGCTCGGTCAATGCCAGCGTTACCTCAATCGCCGCTTCCCCCAGGCCCGCACCGAGGCCACGCTCTCCACGGCGCAGGCCGTAGCCCGCGCCGTCGAACTCGGTGATTTCACCGCTGCCATCGCACCGCGCCGCGCCGCCCATCTGCACAACGCCCAGATCCTCGAAACAGGCATCGAAGACGACCACCGCAACGCCACCCGCTTCGTCGTCCTCGCCCATCAGGACCACGAGCCCACCGGCGACGACAAATCGACCATCCTCTTCAGCACCGCCAACCGCCCCGGCGCCCTGCTTCGCGTGCTCCAACACTTCGCCGACGCCGATATCAACCTCACCCGGATCGAATCGCGTCCGGCCCGCGAGCGCCTGGGCACATATCTGTTCCTCATCGATTGCGACGGCCATCGCACCGACGACGCCCTCGCCAATGCCCTCGAGCGTATCGAGCCCGGCCTGGAACAGCTCCGCATCATCGGCAGTTACCCCAAGGCTCCCCAGCCCTGACCAGCGACGCGCCCCATGCCCGAAATCCCCGAACTCCAACACATCGCCCGCGTCTTGAACGATCGCCTCGCCGGCCGTCCGATCACGAACATCGACATCCAGAAGCCGATCGTCATCCGACTGCCGCGCGAAGACTTCGAGGCCGGACTGCTTGGCGCAGAGTTCCGGGCCGTCGAGCGAACAGGGAAATTCTTGTTGTTCCGCACCAACCGGGACAGCGTCCTCGCAGTCAATCCGATGCTCAACGGTCGCTTCCAGTGGACCTCCGGACCCGACGGAGCAAAGAAATCCCACGCCCGAACCTGCTTCACCCTCAAGTTCCGAGACGCCGACGACGACCTGGGCATCCGTTACATCGACGAGCGCTACCTCGGCAAGGTCTATCTCGTTGACACCGAAGATCTAGATCAGCTGCCGGTACTCAGCGAACAGGGACCAGACGCGCTCGATCCGGAACTGAACGAAGAGGCCTTCCTGAAGCGGCTCAAGCGCTACAGAGGTCAGGTCAAGAGCGCACTGGTCAACGCTAAGTTCATCGCCGGCATCGGCAACGCCTATTCCGACGAGGTCCTCTTCAACGCCGGCATTCACCCGTTCACCAAGATCTCAACGCTGAGCGACGAACGTCGCGGCCGGCTGTATCGGGCGATCAACGAAACCCTGACCTGGGCAGCCGCAATCGCGAGCGAGGAGATCGGTCAGAAGATCGATAGCAAACCCAGAGACTTCCTCAACGTCCACCGCAAGGGCGGCCAACCCTGCCCCCGCTGCGGCAACCCCATCTCCGAAGTCTCGCCCAACCGCAGGATCACGTCGTTCTGTCGAACCTGCCAGCCTGCCTAGGCGTTGGCCGCGGCCCCTCGTTCCGCACCCGGAATGAATGGGGCCCATCCCGGTTGACTCTCGAGGTACTGCCCGAACAGGTTGACCGGCGTCACCGTCGGGCGCCTCGGCTTCGTCCGCAGCGTCATTCGAGCTTCGCGCGGAGTCCGGCCGGCCTTGCGATGGTTGCACCCTCGGCAGGCCGATACCAGGTTCTCCCAAGTGTGGCTGCCGCCTCGGAAGCGGGGTACGACATGATCCAGCGTCAGATCCTTGAGCGCCGTGCGCCGCCCACAGTACTGACACATGAAGCGGTCGCGATTGAACACCTCGCGCCGCGACAGACGCATCACCGGCCGCGGCCGGCGGATGAAGTAGACCATCCGAATCACCGAAGGGACGTCATACTCGCCGCTCACGGTCCGCAGCAGCGCCTTCGCTCGGTCGAGCCGGTCGATCACTTCCGCCTTGCCACGCTCAACCAGCACCACGGCGCGCCGCACGTTGCACACGTGCAACGGCTCGTAGTTCTGATTCAGCACCAATACAGACTTGTTCAGAACCGTCATCGCTCCGTGGTGATGGTACCACCGGACCGCGTCGATGAAACTTGGCAAGCCGGTTGCCAGCTATTGGTCCGCCTCTAGCCACCGCCGACCGGTCCGCCCACCTGGTCCATCGTCGAGCGCAGCGCCTCCACTTCTCCGGCGAAACTCTGAATCGCCAGATCAAACTCCACCGGCAGCAGCGCCCGCACCACCGGCACGCTGTCCAGCATCGCCACCCCGATCGCCGATTGGCCGACCACGCCATCGGCGTGCCCCAGTCCGGCGTACACCAGCATCGCAAAGCTCGCTTGCACCAGCAGGAGGCCGAACAACACTCCAAACAGACCACCAGCAGCACGATCAGCCCAGCCCAACAGCAGCACCGAGGCGACCCCGCGCAGCAACGTCCCGATGATGTACCCGCCCACCGCCACCAGCGTCAGGATCAGAAAGAAGCTCGCCGCCTTCATCGCACCCGAGGGCGATTCCGCGACCGCCAGGTCGACAAACACCCGCTCGTGATACAGCCCCGCCACCACGACACCCAGCACGATCGCGAACAGCGCCACGCTGGCCCGCAAAATGCCCATCCGCCAGCCCCAGAAACCGATCCCCACGGCGACCGCCAGGATCACCAGATCGAGAATGTTCAGTCCCAGAAACAGCCCGGAATCATCCACCAGCCCACTCTACACAGGCGCGCCTTGCGCGCTGCCGCCTCAGGCTTGGTAGCGGGACCCCGCTGATCGATCGGCAACCTCGGATCCCGCCGCTTCCTGAGCGGCGGACGAACCATGCAGTAAGCCCATCTGCGCCATGGACGCAAAGTCCGAGCGTGTCACGATCACGTGGTCCAGCAGCTCGATCCCCATCGTCTGCGACGCTTCGGACAAGTCCGATGTCATCTCACGGTCGGCCACCGACGGCGCCGAGGAGCCGGATGGATGGTTGTGCACCACGATCATCGCCGGACCCTGGTGCACGATCACCGGACGCAACAGCTCCGCCACCCGCACCGACGCACCGTGCACCATCCCCTTGTACAGACGCTCCTCGCGAATCAGACAATGCTGCTGGTCCAGCACCAGCACCCAGACCTCCTCGTGGATCAGATCGCCCAGTAAACCGCGATAGCGCTCAAAGACCTGTCGACCCGAGCGAAACGGCTCCCGAGCCGGCCATTCATCGTCCGCCAAACCGCGCGCCGCCAGCTCCACCGCCGCCTTGACCCGCGTTACCTTGGCCATCCCCAGACCCGTCACCCGCATCAGATCACGCAGGTCGGATCGCAACAGCCCGACCAAACCCCGATCGGCAAGGAGTTCGCGCGACTTCTCCAACACATTCGATTCCTGGTCACCGGTGCTGAGCAGTACCGCCAGCAACTCCGTGTTCGACAACGCCGACGGGCCCAAGCGCATCAACCGCTCGCGTGGCTGATCCTCTGGCGCCATCCCCGCGATACCCGATCGCCGCTTCTTCGCCGGGCGCGGTCCACCTGCCGCGGCTGCGCGATCATCCTCGGCCTGCGCAGCCCGCTCGGCCCGCTTCACCTGCTCAGCGTCGTCAGCCGCCCACTCTGCCTCAAGTTCCGTTAGCGGATCCCGCACCCGGTCACTCGTCGCGACTGTCGCCGAAACTGGGCAGCTCGACTCGCTCACGTGCCGCCGCAGCCTCGCGCTCACGCTCCCGCCGCCGCTCGCCCCACGCCTCCTCCACTGTTGCCGCCTCCGCTTCGGCTGCTTCGGCCGCGTCCCCTTCAGCCCTCGGTCGCTCCTCCTCGCCCAACGGACGCCAGGCGATCAACGCATTCGTATGCGGATAGTGGTTCAGATAGATCCAGCCCCCTGGCTCCGGCATTTCGTCAAACACCAGACGCGGTACCCGGAACACACGCCGCGCGACCAGAACGTAGTGGGCGCGGAAAAAAATCAGCAGGTCGAACTTGCGCCACTTGCGAGCGACCTGTCCGGTCGTCTCGATCGGCTCGCTGAACCAGTCCCGAAACGCCGACAACGCCGAAAACCCGGCAAGCAATCCGATCAAGGCAAACAGTGAAAACCCAAACCAGGACCCGCCGTTACCGCCCAATGCCTCGACCATCATGTAGACCGCGCCGACCGTTAGCAGGCCAAACCCCGGCGTCCAGATCACCATCGAGCGTAAGATTGCTCTGCGAGCCCGCTCTTCGTCGGGCGCCTGCGTGCCGGTCAGATCCCGGAGCCTACCCTCCACCGCGGCCGCTCTTCCCCTCGTCCATCGGCGGGCGAGATTCGTCCGCCACGATAGACACATCCCACCCTGGAATCCAGATCCACTCGCCCCGAATCAACACCGAATCCTCTCGCAGGTGCCAGTTCCAACGCGCCAAATCAGCTACCGAGACGCCCCGCGCCGAAGCGATGCTGAACAGCGACTCCCCGCGCTGGACCTGGTAGCGCTCAAATGAGTTGGGGATCACCGGATCGAGAGGATCGGGCCGCCCCGGAACAACACCCGTCTGGACGAGATCTACCGGTGCCGGCGGTCTCGCTTCGACGGTCGCCGCGACAGCCAACGCTTCCACTGCGATCGGTCCGGCGTTCGACGCGGCCGCCGCCTGAGTCGTCGGCTTCGCTTCGGCCTCCGTCGACGCCCCAGTCGGAAGCGTCGCAGCCGGCTCCACGGCCCCGACCGCCTGGCCATCAGGAGCCGTTGCCGGTCCATCCCACTGGGCCGCGACCACCACCACCGCCACCGTCAGACCGATCACCACTGCCAATTCAAGGACGCGCGAGCTGCGCCCCAATCCGCGGGAACCGATAGGAGATACCGGGTTGTCAAGCGCCATCGCATCCCCCGGAACCAGCCCGCCCGACTCAAGCCGTCGCGGAACTGTGAAACCCGATTAACGATAGCGCAACATGAGCGCGCCGGAGCGCACTGGCCAAGCCCCCGTTGAGGCCAATCCGGGCGTCGGTCGCGCTGCAATGCGCGAAGGCCCGCCGCTACTTCAGTTCAACAGTTGCGCCGGCGTCCTCGAGCGAGGCTTTCACCGCCTCAGCCTCTTCCTTGGTCATCCCTTCCTTGACCGTCTGTGGCGCAGACTCGACGAATTCCTTCGCCTCACGCAGGCCCAGATCGGTCACGGCGCGAACCGCCTTGATCACGTTGATCTTCTTGTCCCCGAACGCCTGCAGCACGACATCGAACTCGGTCTGCTCTTCGACCACTTCGGCTGCCGCAGCCGCGCCGTTGCCGCCGACCGCTGCCACCGCGACCGGGGCCGCAGCCGTGACACCGAACTCGTCCTCGATCCGTTTGACCAGATCGCGCGCTTCAAGAATCGTCATCGCGCTGATCAGCTCAAATGCTTCGTCAACCTTCGACATGTGTGTCTCCACTCAATCTCGGTCGTCAAGACCGCCTGATTCCGACTGATCCACCGCGAGCAATCACGCGGCGTGGTTCCCGTTATTCGGCTCCCGATTCGGCCGATTCCAGCTGTTCGGCCCGCGCCTCGACGATCGCCGCGACATCGCGGAACACGGCGCTCAGGACGCCGGCGAGACCCGAAATCGGGCTCGACAAACCGCCCGCCACCTTGGCCATCAGCTCGGGCCGGCTCGGCACATCGGCCAGGGCCGAAACCTGCGACGCATCCTGGAGTTGACCCTCGACGAAGACACCGCGAATCGGCAGTTCAAGGCGCCTGTTCCGGGTGTACCTCTGCAACGCCTTGGGCGCTTCCGTCAGATCCCCGAATCCGAACAGCAGCGCCGTCGACTCTTGCGCCAGATCCGCGGCAGCTGGATGTCCGACGCCTTCCGCCGCTCTTCGCCACAGAGTGTTCTTGATCACGCGCAACTCGGTCTCCGGGGCCTCTGCCCGAATCCCTCGCCGCAACTCCTGCATGTCCCCGACGCTCAGCCCGCGATAGTCGATCCCAATCGTGATCGACGCGCGGCCCAGACGCTCCTCGAGCAGCGCCACCTGTTCCCGTTTACGTTCAGTTGCCATACCGCCTCCCGACCTGCCTGCAAGTCCGTCGCTTCAGCCGCCCCAGCCCACTCGACCACCAGACCTGCAACCATCCACCTGCCCGCTCGACACGGGCAATTCAGCGGTCACTGCCTGCGCTGGACGTTTCAGGACCCGTGGATCACGGATCCGCCTGCGGTCTTGGGCGGCAATCGTTCCGTTCTGACTTCCCAGCCTATGCCAAGTTGGGCCGTTGCGTCAGTCGTCTCAGCGACTGACACGAAGCGAAACGTTAATCCGCCCTCATGGCGATAGCGGCCTGCTGTTCCAATTTGATGCCCGGGCCCATCGTCGATGCAATGCTCAACGAGCGGATGTAGCTCCCCTTGGAGCCTGACGGCCTCGCCTTCATGATCTCCGACACCATCGTCGCCAGGTTGTCCAGCAACTGGTCCTCGCCGAAGCTGGCCTTGCCCAGCGGCACGTGCACCGACGCCTCACGGTCGGTCCGAAACTCGACCCGGCCCGCCTTCGCCTCGGTCACGGCCTTGCCGACATCGTTCCGATCAACAACCGTCCCCGCGCGCGGATTGGGCATCAGCCCGCGTGGGCCGAGAATCCGCCCCAGCCGACCCACCTTGCCCATCAGCTCGCGTTGCGCCACCGCGACGTCAAAGTCGGTGAATCCGCCCTGCACCTGCTCGATCAGGTCATCGGCACCCACAATCGCCGCGCCCGCTTCGCTCGCCGCCGTCGCCGCATCGCCCTCGGCAAACACCGCGACGCGAACTTCCTTGCCCAGCCCGTGCGGCAGTCTCGCCGTGCCACGCAACTGTTGGTCGGCGTGACGGACATCGAGCCCGGTGCGAATGTGCAACTCGATCGTCTCGTCGAACTTCGCCGTCGCCATCTGCTTCACCAGCGCGACCGCGTCCGTCGGCGGATAGTACGCTTCCTTGCTGTACGACTCCAGCGCCGTTCGGTAGCGCTTCCCGTGCTTCGGCATGACTAGTCCTCGACTTCCACGCCCATTGAACGAGCCGTGCCGGCCACCATCCGCATGGCCGCCTCGATGTCGTTGGCGTTCAGATCTTGCATCTTCTGCTCGGCAATCGTGCGCACCTGGTCCGACGTGATCGTGCCGGCCACCTCGCGGCGCGGCTCCGAGGCGCCCTTCTCCAGCCCGGCCGCTCGACGAATCAGGTCCGACGCCGGCGGCGTCCGCAGTTCGAATGTGAACGACCGATCTTCGTAAACCGTGATCTGCGCCGGGATCAACTCGCCCGCGCTTGACGCCGTGCGCTCGTTGTAGCTCTTGACGAACTCCATGATCCCCACGCCGTGCTGACCCAACGCAGGGCCTACCGGCGGCGCAGGGCTCGCCTTGCCCGCCTCCAGTTGCAGTGTCAACACTGCTCGTACACGCTTCGCCATCCAGCCTTCTCCCTAATCCGCCCGCAGCGCACTGCCGCCGACGCTCAAATCCAAGCTTCCAGCCTCGTGGGACTGTTGAGTGGCCCTATTGCTTCTCCACCTGGTCGAAGTCCAGCTCCAGCGGGGTCTCCCGACCGAACATCGATATCCGCACCCGGACCTTGCCCTTCTCCACGTTGATCTCTTCCACCTCGGCCACCATGTCGACAAAGGGACCTTCGGTCAGCCGCACCGAATCGTTGACCGCGAAGCCCACACGGACCCGCGGCTCCTCCACCTGCGTCTGGCCAAT
>DAOUHS010000036.1:0-9010 GCA_034428415.1 Dehalococcoidia bacterium | reverse complement strand
GAGTCCCAGTCGTCAATACGGTCGCGGTGAAGACCGATGGCGACTCGCATTGGTTGTCTGCTCATGCGGGGTAGCCCTCAGTCTCCTTGATTGCGTTGACCTGGTTAGCGTGGTCGATGTCGTGTACGCGCTGGAAGATGAACCAGGCGCGTCCGTGCAGTTCACCGAAGAACCCGTGCGCCGAGGTGGGCACGTAAGACGGCGGTTCAGGCAGGCCGTCGATCACGTTGGCGAAGATGCGCGAATCGTCGATCAGCGCCTTGACGAGGTCGGGGAAGGGCATGTCGGCCTCGCGCTGGGCAGGGTCGACGGCGCCGATGCCCTGCGGCGAGGCCGTTGGCTCGCGACCGTTGGAGAGGTCGGTGACCAGACTGGCAACTCGACGTGAGCCGTCGAGCACGTGCTGGGCGACTTCTTCGATGCTCCAGTCGTCCGACGCCGGTTTCCACGCAGCCTGCTCAGCTGAGACGCGATTGAGCGTGTTGAGCAATTCGATGCGTCCGGCGACGACCCGCGGCCAAAGCTCCAGCCAGGAGTACTTCTCGCCCTGCGAGAGCATGTATCCGGAGACGCGCTGGCGTTCGTCGTCTGCGATTGGTCGTTGAGGCATGGGAGTGCTCGCTAGCGGCCCTGGAAGTTCGGGTCACGCTTTTCCATGAAAGAGCGGACGCCCTCTTTGAAGTCGTCCGACCGGAAGAGGGGGAGGAGCTGCAGGTAGATGTGGTCGACGGCGGCCTCGAAGGGCTCGTCCATGCCGAGTCGCATCATGCGCTTGGTCGCCTGGACCGAGAGCGGGGCGTTGGCGGCGATCTCATCGGCCAACTCCATGGTGCGGGTCATCAGCTCGTCGTGCTCGACGACCTCGTTGACCAGGCCGATGTCGAGCGACTCCTGCGCGTCGAGGACGCGGCCGCGGAAGGCGACCTCGGCGGCTCGGGCCCAGCCGAGCAGTCGAGGCAGGATCCAGGTGCCGCCTGACTCGGGCAGGACGCCGCGGCGCGCGAAGACGGCGCCCATCTTGGCGCGGTCGGAGGCGATGCGGATATCGGCCAGCAGGGCCATGTCCATGCCGTAGCCGGCGGCCGCGCCGTTCAGCGCACAGATGATCGGCTTGTCCATCTTCTGCAGCACGACCGGCGGAGCGTCGCGCAGGTCGAAGAGCGAGTAGCCGGGCGCGCCGATGTTGCTGGTGCCGTCGCCCTGGAGTCGCTGCTGTTGGTCCACAAGGTCGAGACCCGAGCAGAAGCCGCGGCCGGAGCCGGTCAGGACGATGACGCGGATGTCGGGCTCGCGCTGGCAGGCGATCAGCTGGGCTGAGAGCGCCTCGAGCATTTCGCTGGTGATCGCGTTCAGTCGTTCCGGTCGGTGGAGCGTGATGATCGCGACGTGTCCGCGCTCTTCATAGAGCAGCGTCTCAGTCGCGGGAGCGGTCAGGGTGGTCATTGGGCCTCCATCGGAGATTGCGGGATTCCTCACCCGAGTGTAGACGGCGCCCCAAGATCCCCAGCGTTCACGCTTCTCGTCACTCCCGTGCTTGCCAGGGGAATCTCGACTGTCGGGGTGTGCCTCGGCGGGTGCGACCTACGCGGGTACCGGCTTGGCTGCGGGATCTTGGGTTTCGCTCCCCTTCGACGCCCTGAACGAGTAATCCTCGCCATCGTGGTCGACAACAATCGTCGCTCCTTCGCCGAACTCCCCGGCGATCAGCAGCTTGCTGAGAGGGTTCTCAACTCGCCGTTGGAAGACCCGGCGCAAAGGCCTGGCTCCGAAGGCAGGGTCGTAGCCGTCGCTGGCGAGCTGTCCGCGGGCAGCGTCGGTCAGTTCGATGCTGCGTCCCATGTCGGCGAGGCGGCTCTGCTCTTCCCTGGCGATCAAGTCGACGATCTTGAGCAGTTCTTCCTCGCTCAACGGATCGAAGCAAACAATCTCGTCGACGCGGTTGAGGAACTCAGGACGGAAGAAGTCCTTGAGCGCTCGCTCAGAGTCGCGGGCGCGTTCGTCGTGCGAGCCCTTGAAACCCATCCGGGTGTCCATCCGAGCAGTGGTGCCCAGGTTGCTGGTCATGATCACAACTGTGTTGCGGAAATCGACGGTTCGGCCCTGGCCATCGGTGATGCGGCCGTCGTCGAGCACCTGGAGAAGCAGGTTGAACACGTCGGGGTGGGCCTTCTCGATCTCATCGAGCAGGACAACGCGGAAGGGTCGGCGGCGGACCAGTTCGGTCAGGCCGCCACCGTCGTCGTAGCCGATGTAGCCGGGAGGCGCGCCGACGATTCGGCTGACGGTGTGGCGCTCCTGGTACTCAGACATGTCGAGTCGGACGAGCGCGTCCTCGGAGTCAAAGAGGTATTCGGCCAGCGCCTTGGCCAACTCGGTTTTACCGACGCCGGTTGGTCCGACGAAGATGAAGGAGCCGATTGGCCGGGTGGGATCCTTGAGTCCGGCCCGGGCGCGTCGGATGGCGTCGGAGACGACCGTGACCGCGTCTGACTGGCCGATCACGCGGTCGTGCAGTTCCTCCTCGATGTGCAGGAGACGCGCCTCATCGTCGGCCAGCATGCGGCTGACGGGGATGCCGGTCATCTCGCCGATCAGTTCGGCGATGTCGCGCTCGTAGACGGTATTGCGCTCCGGGTGCTGGGAGTCCCAGTCGTCGCGGCTGGCCTGAACCTCGTCCTGAATGGCGAGCAACTCCTGCTTGATTCGGGCGGCGGATTCGTAGTCCTCGCGCTGGGCCGCGGCTTCCTGCTCCTGCTTGAGCTCGTCCACCCGTCGACGCAGCTCGACCACGCGCGTGGGCGGCGACTGATTGTCGATTACCAGGCGAGAGGCGGCCTCGTCGATCAGGTCGATCGCCTTGTCGGGCAAGTGTCGCTCTGTCAGGTAGCGCTGCGATAGTCGGACGGCAGAATCGATCGCTTCTTCGCTGATCTCTACGCCGTGATGTGACTCGTACCGAGGTTTGAGTGCCGTCAGAATCTGGATGGCATCCTCGGTCGAGGGTTCGTCGAGGTAGACGGGCGCGAAGCGACGCTCAAGGGCGGCGTCCTTCTCAATGTGGCGGCGATATTCGTCAAGGGTGGTGGCTCCCACGACGTGGAGTTCGCCCCTCGAGAGCGGGGGCTTGAGCATGTTGGCGGCGTCGATCGCGCCTTCGGCAGCACCGGCGCCAACGACGGTGTGGAGTTCGTCGATGAAGAGGAGGACCTGGCCTTCGGACTCGCGGACTTCGTCGATCACGGACTTGAGGCGCTCCTCGAACTCGCCGCGGAACTTGGCTCCGGCGAGCAGGACGCCCATGTCGAGCGACATCAGGCGCTTGCCGCGCAGGTTGTCGGGGACATCGTCGGCGGCCATGCGCTGAGCGAGGGCTTCGGCGATGGCGGTCTTGCCGACGCCGGCCTCGCCGATGATCACGGGGTTGTTCTTGGTCCGGCGATTGAGGATTTGCAGGACGCGGCGAATTTCGACATCGCGGCCAATGACCGGATCGAGTTTGCCCTCGGAGGCGAGCCGCGTAATGTCGGTGGCGTAGCGGTTGAGCGAGTCGTAGTGCGACTCGGCGTCGGGCTGGTCGACGCGGCGTGAACCGCGGATTTGTTGGAGCGCGGTGTAGAGCCGCTCGGCGCTGATGCCGTGGGAGCGGATGATCCGCGTGGCCGGCCCGCCGGAGTCGCCGGTCAGGGCGATCAGGATGTGTTCGACGCCGACGTATTCGTCGTTGAGTCGTTTGGCCTCGACGTTGGCTCGCTCAAGCAGTTGTACGACTCTTGGCGTGACGGTGAGCTGGACCACGTCGTAGCTCAGTTTGGGCGCGGCGTCGATCGCGGTGTCGGCGTCGGCGCGGAGCCGGACTCTGTCGACATTGAGGGCATTGAGCAGGTCGTTGGCGAGCCCGTCTTCGACGCGGGCGATGCTGGCCAGCAAATGCTCGACATCCCACTGGGCGTGACGCTTTTCGCGCACGAGCTGCTGCGAGCCTTCAAGCAGTTGTTGGGCCTGGTTGGTAAATCGTTCTCGGCGCATCATCGTCGTCGCTCCGTTCGTGGACTGTCTGGCGGGACAGCGGGAAGTTGTTGGTCGCGGACTCGCTGGAGTTCTCGCTTGAGCTGTCGGTTTTCGGTCTGAAGTTCGTCGATCTGTTGGCGCAGTCGGAGGATGATGTCGGCGCCGGCCAGATTGACGCCGAGCTCTTCGATCAGCCGGCGGATCATCAGCAAACGTTCGATGTCGGTCTGGCTGTAGAGACGCTGGCGGCCAGGCGTTCGGGCCGGGATCAGCAGGCCTTCCCGTTCGTAGGTACGCAGCGTCTGCTGGTGGACCCCGACGAGCTGGGCGGCGATGCGGATGGTGTAGACGGGTTGGTCGGTCATGTTGCTTCGGATTCCAGGTCGCGCAGTTGCCGGAACAGCTCGACCTGCTCTGACGAGAGCTGGTCGGGCAGTTGGAGCGAGACTTCGGCGAGGATGTCGCCGCGTCCGTCGCGTTTGAATCGAGGCATGCCCTGTCCGCCGAGGCGGAAGACGCGCCCGTTCTGCGTGCCCGGCGGAATCCTGAGGGCGAGACCGCCGCTGCCGCTGAGCGAGCGCACGACGGCTTCACCGCCCAGCGCGGCGGTCGTGACGGGAACGTCGACAAACACGTGGACGTCGTCGCCGCGACGCTCGAAGACCGGATCGTCGTCGACACTAATGAGCAGGTAGAGATCGCCGGGCTGTCCCTGGGAGGCATAGGGAGATTCCTCGCCCTTGCCGGAGATCTTGATCCGCGAGCCGGTATCGACGCCGGGCGGGATGGTGACTTCGATTCGCGACCCGCTGGCTCCGCGCTGCACGGTGCGGGTTGTGCCGCGGAAGGCTTCGCGCAGCGAGACCGTCAGGTTGTGCTCGATGTCCCGACCTCGAGTGGGCGCTTGCGGCGTTCTGGTGCCGCCCGGGCCGCCGCGTCCGCCGAACAGGTTGCCCAAGAGGTCGCCGATGTCGCCCGCGTCGCCGAACTGTTCGCCGAAGTCGAAGTGAATGTTGCCCTGTTGCCCACCGAACGGTTGGCCACCGCTGAACCCCCCGAAGCCGCCCCGCTGACGCTGCATCTCTTCAAGCTGTTCGGCGTGTTCCCACTGATCGCCCCACTTGTTGTAGGCCGCTCGCTTGTCGGGGTCGCCGAGCACGTCGTGGGCGGCGTTGACTTCCTTGAAGCGGTCTTCGGCCCTCTTGTCACCGCCGGTGACGTCCGGGTGGTACTGGCGGGCCAGCCGCCGATAGGCGGAGCTGATGTCCTTGTCGGAGGCGTCTCGGGGCACGCCGAGAATCTGATAGAAGTCACCTGGCATGTTTGGCTATCCTTGATAGCGAGTATATCAGGTATCCGCGCTAACTAGCAGTCATGTATTGAGAGTTACAGAAACATAGGTTGAAAAGCTGAGTGTAGACCTATAAGGTTTCATCAGAAGGTCGAATCAGCAATCGGGGCTGAGGCGGCCGAAACAGCTCAGAAAGGGACGAATGATGAGCAAGATTTTGATTCGCGATCCGTTTGCGGAGTTCGACAATCTGTTCGACAGTGCATTCGGCCGCAGGCGGCGAGGGCATTCGGCGGCGGTGCCGGCGAGCGCGACGAGCACCTGGCAACTGCCCGTGAACGTCTATGACACCGACGACGGGATCGGCATCGAGGCCTGGGTGCCTGGTTTCGAGGAGGACGAGATCTCGGTCACCGTCGACGACGGTCAACTGAGGATCCACGCTGAGCGCGCAACCGACTCAGAGTCGGAAGGCGGCAACGGCGAGGACCGTAAGTACCGCCGCCGCGAGGTGACGCGTACTGTGCTGTCGCGCAGCTTCCGGCTGGATCCGTCGTATGACGCCTCGAAGATCTCAGCCCACCTGGCCAACGGCGTGCTCGAGCTGTCGCTACCGAAGTCGGAAGAGGCCGAGCCGCAGAAGATCGCCATCAACACCGGCGCGGTCAGCGAGGCCGTCGCTGAAGTTGTGGCCGACGACGCGAGCTAGCCAAGGTCCGGCACAGCCGGAAATCATCATCGCTCCACGAACGGCTCCCCCAGGGCGGGGGAGCCGTTGTGGTTTAATCTGTTCCTATGGTGCAACGCATGCTGGCCCTCGTGCCCGATGAGCAGGCTCGAACTCAGATCGACCTGGTCCGTGCCCTGTACGACCGGGAGCAGGTCGATGCGACCCCTCCGCACATCCCCGTCACAGACGAGTTCGACGATCACTATGGACTTGAGGACCTGCAGCAGATGCTGGAGATCATCCTTGGACTGTTTCATCCCTTCATGCTCGAGTTGGGCGCGCCGGTCTCCTGGTACGACGACGGCCAACACCTGCTGCAGATGGTCGCCGAACAGGGAGCCGACGATGCCCAGCGGATCTCGTCGATCGTCTATCGCGATCTCTACCCCGAGCAGACCCCGAACGCCCTGATTCGATCGCGATCGCCGCTGGAGCGGACCGCGCTCACGCTGGGACGCTTTCGGCGCGAGGCCGAGGCCTTGAGCGCCGCCGAGGCGCTGGCGGCGCAGCGCTACTTCCTGGTCGTAACGCATGTGGGCGTGTTCGACGCGGTCGAGCAGTCCGAAGGCGCAACCGGCTGGTCGCTGCGACGCTCGCTGCCGCTCGGCTCGATGATGGCCGACTTCTAACCAACTGCTCATTGTCCCGGGTGGCGTTGGAGTACTCTGAGCGTGCCGCCCCCCGATCGCGTCGGGGGCAGCCAGGTCAGCCCGGGAGGTGTGCGATGCCGGTCGTGACTGTTTCGAGCCAGTATGGAGCCGGTGCGCGCGACGTGGCGCGGTGCCTGAGCCGCGATCTCGGCCTCGAGTACATCGATCAGACCGTACTGGTCGACGCCTCGCGGCAACTCGGCCGCACCGTCTCCGAAGTGGCAGAGAAGGATGAACGCACCGATTCGCTCCGCGCCCGGCTCGGACATTTCCTCCAGCGCGCCCTGGAGAGATCCGCCGCCGGCGGCGCGATCGACCCCATGCTCGGCTCGGGCAACCTGGAGCTGATGCTCTCACAGAGCTATCAGGAGCTATCCGACAGCGGCTCGGGGGTCGTCGACGACCGAGCGATTCTGGCCACCACCTCGCAGATCATGGAGTCGATCGCGCAGCGCGGAAATGTCGTGATCATCGGTCGCGGCAGCCAAATGGTCCTGCGAGAAATGCCCGATGCGACGCACGTGCAGCTGGTCGCCGATCCTCAAGTGGCGCAGGCCAGAGTGCAGGAGTGGGAAGGGGTCGATGAAGCGCAGGCGGCCCGCTCAATTGCGGAGTTCAACAAGGGGCGCGCGGCGTTCCACCGCAAGTTCTGGAATGTCGACGTCTGGTCGCCGCTGCTGTACGACGTCGTGATCAACACGACCCACCTGACCTACGTGCAAGCGGCCCAGCTGATCGCGGGAGCGGTGGAGAAGAAGGCGGCAGCGCCAGTCTGATCGGCTTGCCGCTCAATCGCCGCTAAGCGACCAGCGTGCGCAGGACATCTTCGGCGGCGAGCAGTCTGGGGGCCATTCCGTACGGGCCGTGGATCTGCAGGCCTTCGGCGTCGAGGCGCTCTCTTGAACCGATTGCGGCTCGGTAACGCTCGACCACCGGGTGCGCTTCGCCGACGGCGTCGATCAGCACTTCTTCCGTCGAGTCTCGCCAACGCATGAAGTCTTCGGTGGTCGGGCCGATCGATCGGATGTAGCGGGAGCGCTCCAGCAGAGCTTCGATCTGTTCGCTGAGGTTCATGGGCCAGAGTCTATCGCAGGCCTGCTATCCGAAATCCCGGAACGCGAAGTGTTCCTCGAACGAGCCGCCTCGATCATCCCAACGGAGCTCGAGGCCACCGGCCCAACGACGGCCGGCGCGTCCCGTGAGCTCCTCTTCAAGAAGAGATGGCGTTTCCAAGCCCATGAGGACACCGTCCTCTGTCGGCTTCGAGTAGAAGTTGTGGCGCACGGCCTCTTCGACGAATCCGCGATTCGCATAGAGGCTTCGGGCGGCTACGTTTGACGCGCGGACTTCGAGCTGAATCAACACGCATTGCAATCGTTGGGCGAGCCGGATGACGCAGCTGAGCAGCACCGAGCCGAGGCCCAGACCTTGCCGTTCGGGCTCGACGGCGAACGTGCAGAGCTGGAGCTGATCGACGATCTGCCAGGTCCCGAAGTAGCCCAACAGATTCCCTCGAGCGTCACTGAGAACGTAGAAGGCGCTGATCGGCGACTCGGTTAACTCTCCTATGAAGTGACGCCGACTCCAGGCCGACTCGCCGAAGGCGCGGGCATCCAGCGCCGTCACGGCGTCCACGTCGTCGACCGTCATTGGCCGAAGCAGAAGGGTGTCTGGCATGTCGTCCAACCTTGATGAAACGACGGCTAAGGCCTCTGAGTCAAGTCGTGAGTCGGAGACGACTGTCGATTGTCATACGCCTCTCTATACTGAGTGTGATCTATGACTCAGTTCAAGCGGCGCGCCGATGCCGGGGCGATGTTCGAGAACCGCCCGGTCGGGAGCCGAAATTGACCGCTCTGACAGCTAATGTCCAATCGTCACGGCGCATACGCGTACCCGCTTCGATCCTGATCATCGCCCGCGTGCTTCGCTTTGCCCTCCCCTACTGGAAGGGGCTCTCCGTCACCGCGATCGCAATCCTGGCGACCGCTGCCTTCGCGATCGCAACGCCGTGGCTGCTGCGCTGGGCGATCGATACCGCCATTTCGACCGACATCATCAATGGCGACACGGTGATTTCGATTACCGGTTGGCTGGTCGCGGTCGCTGGTCTGGCGCTGGTTGGCGCGGCCGTGTTGCGCGGTACCTCGATGTTTGTCCAGCGCTATCTCGCGGAGTGGGTCGGTCAGACGGTCGCCTACGACCTGCGCAATGCCATCTACCAGCGTCTGCAGACGCTGTCCTTCCGCTTCCACGACGGCGCAGAGACCGGCCAGATCATGGTCCGCGCCACGCAGGATGTCGAAGTCGTGCGGATGTCCATCAACTTTG
>DAOUHS010000035.1:0-4153 GCA_034428415.1 Dehalococcoidia bacterium | reverse complement strand
CTTGGTGAACTCGGAGATCAGCTTGTCCTGGGGGATGCCGTAGACCTGCTCGATGGCGTCGTAGAAGGGAACGCCATCGCCGACGCGGCGAAAGAGCTCAGCCAGATCCTCGGCACCCCAGTCCTGAATGAACCAGGCGAGCATGCCGCCGGCCTGACCGAAGTACTTGGCCTGGAATTGCCAGGTCGTGGGCACGGTCTCCAGTTGCTCGAGCGAGTAGAACGCCTCATGGTCGAAGAGCACGACCGAGCCGGCACGGCGCAGATAGAAGCCGGGCAGCGGCCCGGCCGACCAGAAGCCGAGCGCGGCACGCATCCAGATCGGCACCTGGCCGGCGTGTGCTCCGGTGGCCGCGTCGATCAACGCGTTCGTGACCGTGCTGCGCACGTCGCCCGAGGAGTTGCGCAGCACATGGCGCACGTCGGCGTGGGCCTCGATGCCGGGCGGAAACGAGGCCGTGTCGCTTGGATCGCCGCCTTGAGGCCAGACGATGATGGCCAGTGGAGCCGAGACATCGACGTCGATCAGGTCGCTGACCAGGTCGTAGGCCACCTGCGCATGGTCGGCGAGGTCATCGGCGCGCAGCTGTCCCTGCGAATGCCAGAGCGTGAGTTCATCGCGCTCGGCGAATGACCACTCAAGCTCCTGCGCCTGGGAAGTACCAACATTCACGACCATCCCGAGGGACGTCACAAGCGCTAGCAAGAGGATCGCTGCGGCCCTGGTGCGTTTCACCAGCACAGCCTACGCGTGCGACAGGGACTGATACAGGTCGAGATGCTGCTCCGCGATGACTCGGGCATCGAATCGTTCTGCAGAATCCCTCCCGTTCTCGATCAGTTCCGACCGCAACTGTCGGTCTGACAGCAATCGTCCGAGATTGTGCGCCAGCGCGTCCGCGTCGCCGGGCGGCGAAAGCAGCGCCGCGCGACCGGAGTCGGAAGCGATGCGATAGCCGTCGATGTCCGAGGCGGCGACGGGGACTCCGGCGGCCATCGCTTCGACCAGCACCAGACCGAGCGCTTCGCCGCCGGTCGCGGGGAAGGCGGCGCAGGTGGCGGTGCGCATCAGCGACGCAATCTTCTGATGAGGAATCGGTCCGAAAAACGTGACTCGGCTCTGGGCGAGCTCGCGGGTGGCGTCGGTCACGGGACCAGCTACCAGCAGTCTCGCCTCGGGCAATCGCTCAAGTGCCTGCAAAAGGAGCGGGAGCCCCTTGCGTGGCTCGTCACGACCGACGAAGAGGATGGTGTTGGGTTCCGGTTTGGGATGGACGTTGCGGAAGAGCGAGAGATCGAGGCAGGGAAAGATAATCTGAGGCTCGGCGCTGAGGGCTGCTCTGGCGATTTCGCGTGACACTTCGCTGGCGCAGACGATGGCGTCGGCGCGGTTGAGCAGGAATCTCGAGAGCGGACCCGTCCGGCGATAGAAGCGGCCGGCCACGGGTTCGGCCGAATGCAACGTGACGACGGTCGGGGCGGCTCCCGGATGCAGCAACGACAGCGGCCCAAGCAGGGGCAGCATTGGTTCCTGGATGTGCAGGATGTCGTGCGGTTGGCTCAAGAACCGACGCAGTTCGAAGAGGTCACGCGGGTGTAGGGCGAGGTCGGCGCGGGTGCCGCCCAGGGCAACGCGCGTGGGTCTGACTGGCGCATAGATCCGTGATGCGTGTCCCAGATTGCGGAGCGCCTGGGACAGCGCGATCGTGTGGGTCTGGACGCCACCGGGCTGTGTCGCGTCGTAGGGCAGGAGGTGGGCGATTCGCACGCGCTGGGGTGTTCAGGTGAATTTTTTTTCTGAGGCCGGAACACACGGAAGTGCAGCGTATTGCTCAAGATCGTGCGTTTCGCTGTTCAGTTTTTGTTCAGTTTTGTTCAGTTTCGTTCAGGTCTGTTCAACCAGGTTGGTTCGGCCCTGTTCGATTTCCTTCTGGGTTGTTCGGTTCTGTTCGAAGCCGTTCGAGCGTGGAGGTGCGGGTGGACCCAGCGAACGGTGGGCAGGTGGTCCGTGGTGGGAGCGGTTGGGCTGCTGGGCGGACAGGTTCCCGGCTGAAATTCTTTCTGGCGCGACCACATGGGCGCAAGTCCAGTGTTTTACGGGAGATCGTGCGATTGAGGTGAGTGATTTTCGAAGATTTCGCGACCGTTTTGTCGGTTCGGCGCAAGTCTGTGAGCGGCGCTGAGAGACTTGGGCCGGTGTTGGGCCGGCGAGGTCAAGCGGACGGGTCGATGTTGCTGCGGGCATGGCGCCGGTCATTCATTGGTCTTTGATCGATAGCACAAGTGTACTTGATTGCCTGTCGTCTTGCAACCGGGAAGGGCGAGAAGCCAGTGGAGGGCGTCGGTGCTGTAGGCGGCGAGATTGCCGCGGCGGAACGCGGCAATGACGAGATCGGGGCGATTAGCAACGGTCGCAAGCGTTTACCCGCGGCGACGCCGGATTAGCGCCTTCGGGGTGGCGCTGATGCCTCGCCACTGTTGACGGAGCAGGCGGTTCGCACCGATGTTGCGTAGGCGTGGGTATTGGCCGAGTTCGCCGCTGGTCGTTCCGGCGTTCAAGGCGGCCTGCAGCGCCGCCTGACCGCTTCCCTCGAAGGTGGTCACCGACGAACCGACCTGTTCATGGAAGTGGGCGTCGGAACCTCCTGTCGTCACCAGTCCCCAGCGCCGGTTGGCCTCGATCACGCGGTTGCGACGCCAGCGGGCTGAGGGGATTGGATTGGCGGTCTCGATCCCAAGGATCGGCGATCGATCGCCGCTGCGCTCGGGTGTGAGATCGCGCACGAGGCGGTCGATGTCGCCGATGCTGAGCGCGATCGGCATGACGGCGCATGGGTGCGAGATGATCGCGACGCCGCCCTGGTTCCAAATCGCCTCGACAGTTTCAGCCGCGCTGCGGAAGAACGGGATCGGATCCTCGATCCAGAGCGCAAGGATGTGTCCGTGTCGGCTGGTGACCTCGCTGCCGACGATCACTTCAACGGGGTGGTTGGCGCGAGCCGCCGTCTCCCGAGCGAGGTGGGCGCCGCGGGTCTGGTCGTGGTCGGTGACGGCGATGATGTCGACGCCGCGCCGGTGTGCGGCGTTGAGGATGGTCAGCGCGTCGTCCATGCCGTCCGACTGCTCGGTGTGGATCTGGAGGTCGGCGCGGCCGATGGTTGGTTCGGTTTCGATCATGATCGGGCCTTGGCCAGGTGCTCGCGAGGATGGGGATCGTCCCACGGCGTGTCGCGGCAGGGCGCCCAGGGTGATTCGGCGACTCGCCAGAGGTGTGCGTGCTGCTCGATGATCGGTTCGAAGAGCCGGGCCAGGTTGGCCGTGTTGGTGCGCGTGTCGAGGGCGCGGTTGCCTTTGAGCAGGAGTTCGAGCGGCGGCAGGAAGGTGACGTCGAACTGCAGGCGGTCGCTTCCCCGGCGCCTGACTGCATAGAGCGGCAGCACGCTCGCTTCGGCGCGAATCGCGAGGTCGACCGCGCCGACGGGGAATCGCGCCTGGCGTCCGAAGAAGGGAATGCAGGTGCCGCCGCCCTGACGGTCGCGATCCCAGAGGATGCAGACCACGCCGCCTTCGCGCAGCGTGCGCAGTGCCGAGGCGATGCCGGTCTGCGTCGCGGTGAGGAACTCGACGCCGACGGCGGCGCGTGAGGCGTTGACTGCTTCGAGATGTTGCGGGTCATCGAGTTGTTCGACCAGTGCGACAGCGGGAATTTCGAGCGCTGCGAGTGCCTTGACTGCAACTTCGGGGTTGGAGATATGGGCCGTGGTCAGGACGACGCCGCGACCTGATTTGTGAGCGTCAAGCAGGTGGTCGAGGCCGGAGACATGGAGGTGGCGGTCGAGGATTCGCTGCGGCGTGATCGAGGGAAGGATCGCCAGGTCGACGTAGTAGCGGGCGGTCTCGGAGAT
Organism: Dehalococcoidia bacterium; assembly: GCA_034428415.1. GTDB lineage: Bacteria > Chloroflexota > Dehalococcoidia > Bin125 > Bin125 > Bin125. The sequence goes on along the minus strand of DAOUHS010000035.1, from coordinate 249 downwards.
GACCTCTGAGACGTCGCGGTTGAGCTGCGCCGGGGAGTGCTCGGGATGGATGCGCTGTAGGTTGTTGCGGATGCGAATGCGTCGCCGCTCGAGGAGCGGGAGAGATGCGGAAGCGGCGGTCTCGGCGAAGGCGTAGAGCCACTCTCGGGGCAGGAACCGGGCGAGCCAGGCGAGGATGGAGAGGGCGTAGGCGGTGGGCATGTGGATATGGTCGCAGCTTCGTTCGCCAATGACGAGTGATCTAGGTGT
>DAOUHS010000034.1:0-2283 GCA_034428415.1 Dehalococcoidia bacterium | reverse complement strand
GAACCGACGTTGAGCGCGTTGCGCAGGCCCATCGCTTCAAGTCCGCGAGCCGTGATTAGCTTGTTGTAGCGAATCGAGTGTGATGGCACGAGCGCCAGTCGTCGTGCGAGCGCATCGGCCTTTTCCATCAGATCCTCAGTTGGAACGATCTCGTTGATCACGCCGATTCGCAGCGCCTCCTCGGCGTCGAAGTGGTCGCCGGTGAGGGCGTAACGGTGCGCTGTCTTCCAGCCCGCGAGTGCGGCGAAGAGCACTGAGCTGTTGGAGATCATCCGCACCTCGGGCTGCGCGAATACGGCACGTTCGGAGGCGATGGTGATGTCGGCTGCCAGTGAGTACCAGAATCCTCCGCCGATGCACCATCCGTTGACCGCCGCGATGATTGGCGTGTCCAGCGTCATCAGGTGCATCATCATGTCGGGATTCTTGGACGACCATCGGAACCAGCGCTCGAGGTGCTCGGAGACCGGCTGCATCGGTCCGCCAACCTCACTGTCGATCCCGCCAGCAATGTTGTAGCCGGAGGAAAAGGCGCGTCCGGCGCCGGTGAAGATGATCGCGCGCGCTGAGGGATCGGCATTGGCCACATCCAGCGCGTGATGGAACTCCTGCTCGAGCGCCGGCGTGATCGCGTTCAGCGTCTCGGGGTTGTTCCAGGTGATGGTGACGACCGGGCCGTCCTGCTCGTAGAGGATGTTCTCGTAGTCGGGCATGGTGAGGTTCGCTTTCTCGCGCATGGCTTCAGTCAGAGTCTACGCGCCGACCTCGCGTACCCTGCGCGATTGAGGAGGCGTTCATGCCCGGACCGCTCGACGGCATCAAGGTGCTCGAACTGACCCAGATCATCGCCGGACCGTACTGCGGCGTGGCGCTGGCCGACCTGGGCGCGGAAGTGGTCAAGCTGGAATCACCTGTCGGCGACGCCTCACGCAGGATCGCGCAGTTCGCTCCCGGCGAGAGCAAGGCGTTCCACGGTCTCAACCGGGGTAAACGGGGATTGGTGATTGATCTGGCCCAGGCTGAGGGTCGGTCAGTCGCTCATCGGCTGATCCCCCAGTTCGACGTGTTCGTGACCAACGTTCGACCGGGTGTGTCGGAGCGGATCGGGATGGACTACGAGACTCTTCGTCAGCTTCGCCCGGACCTGATCTACTTCGACGTCACTGGTTTTGGTGATCGTGGACCGAGCGCTCATCGCGCTGGGTCGGACGCGATGGTGCAGGCTTACTCGGGCCTGGTTGCCGGTGACCTGAAGGTGCGGCCCGATGGCGCTCCTGAGCAGATCACGGCGACGGCGCCTTCCGACTACATCGCAGCGCTGGGCGGAGCGATGGGTGTCTGCGCTGCGCTCTACCACCGCGAGAAGACGGGCGAAGGACAGCGCATCTCGGGCACCCTCCTGGGCGCAGGTCTCGCGCTGCAGACTCCCTGGGCTGGAGACGTTCCGGTCTCCGACGCCATCCTGATCGAGCCGTTGCGCCAGATGATGTCTGAATTGCGCGAGTCGGGCGCTTCATATGCTGAAATGATTGAGGCTCGGCGCAGCCGTCCCAACCAGGGCAAGGCGTTCCGGATCTACTACTCCGCCTACCCGGTCAAGGACGGCGCGATCGTCCTCGGCGCGCTCACCCCCCAAAATCGAGATCAGGTCCGCACGGCTCTGGAGATCACGGACGATCCCACCGACGATGACGACTTTAACGCCATCGGTCCGGAAGCGGACACGATTGTGGCTCGGGTCGAGGCCCAGATCCGATCCAAGCTGGCAATTGGCACGATGGCGGAGTGGATTGCGACGCTGGACGCCGAGGGAGCGCCGGCTTCGCCAGTCAACTGGCTGGAAGATATGGCCGACGATCCGCAAGTCATTGCGATGAACCTGATGCCCTTGATCGATCACCCGTCGACCGGCCCCGAGCGGCAGGTCGGTCCGCTGATCTCAATGTCGAAGACCGAGACTGGCACCAATCGTTCCGCTCCGCCGCTCGACTCGGAGACCGACGCGATCCTTCGGGAACACGGCTTCAATGACGTTGAAATCGTCGGCCTGCGGGAGGCAGGCGCCATTGGAGCTGCCGCTGACCGCTAGTTGCCTATCCTCACGGCAACTCACAATCCGAACAGGAGACTCTGATGCCCGGTGCGCTTGATGGAATCAAGGTTCTTGAAGTCACTCAGATCATCGCCGGTCCGATGTGCGGTGTGATGCTCTCCGATATGGGCGCGGATGTGATCAAGATCGAGTCCGCTGCCGGCGATGGCATGCGCTTACTGGGACAGTTC
>DAOUHS010000033.1:0-2275 GCA_034428415.1 Dehalococcoidia bacterium | reverse complement strand
CTATTGGTCGCATTGCGGCAGCTCTCGGGCGAGCAACTTCGAGCGGATCAAGTGGCACAACGGCGCCGATTGGGTGGTCGGGGCGCCGCCCGTGCGGACCATGGATGACGCCACGGCGCTGGGCGAAGAGGTGCGGGCCAAGGGCTTTCATGCGCTGAAGACGAACATTCTCTTTCCGGGCGATCCGACTCGCACGTTTGGTCTGCAGCAGGATGTCGAGAACATCGACAGCAACACGACGCCGGCGGTGCTGCGCCACGTGCCTGAGTACATCGGCGCGCTCAAGGCGGGCGCCGGACCGGACGTGCAGATTGCTCTGGATCTCAACTTCAACTGCACGCCGTTGGCGGCTCGGCAGATCTGCCAGTCGATCGAACACCTTGAGATGATGTGGGTCGAGATCGACATGTACGATGCCGAAGCTCTGGCCAATGTGCGCAGTCAGACGACGGTGCCAATCACCTCGGGAGAGAACCTCTATACGGTCCGCGATTATCTTCCCTTCCTTGAGCAGCGGTCGATGGACAACGTGATGATCGATGTCTGCTGGCAGGGATTCTCGCGGTCACGCGACGTGGCGCTGCTGGCCGAGAGTTATGAGTTCAACGTTGCGCCGCACAACTACTACTCGCACCTGGCATCGATGTATGCCCTGCATCTCTGTGCGACGGTGCCGAACGTGCGCATCATGGAGATCGACATCGACGACGTGCCGTGGAAAGACGACTTGACCGGTGGGCCGATCGAGATTGTCGACGGACACCTGCCGCTGCCGACGAAGCCGGGCTGGGGCGTCGATCTGAACGAGGATTGGGCTCGTCAGAAGGTCTGGGAGCGGGGGCGCGGCCCTGGGTTCTCGTCGGGTCGGAACTAGCTACTTGGGAATGAGGGAGAGCGATTCATGAAGATCACTGAGATTGAGACGTTTGTTGTCGACGCGGGCTGGAGGCCGTGGCAGTTTGTGGCGGTTCGCACTGACGAGGGCGTCACTGGCTACGGCGAGATGTCGGATGGGCGGAATCCGTACGGCATCGTGGGCACGATCAACGACATGGAGCCGATCCTGATTGGCAGCGATCCGCTGGCGGTGGAGGCTCGGTACTGGGACATGTATCGGCTGGCGCGGCAGTCTCCGGGTGGGATTGCGGCGAAGGCGATCGCTGGGGTCGAGCTGGCGCTATGGGATATCAAGGGCAAGGCGCTGGGGGTGCCGGTCTACTCGCTATTCGGTGGTCCGACTCGTGAGCGGCAGATGATCTACTGGTCGCACTGCGGATCGTCGCGGGCTCGGAGCTATGACCAGATCCTCTGGAACAACGGCGATGAGTGGGTTGTTGGGGCACCGCCGCTGCGGACGATGGAGGATGTGACGGCGCTCGGGGAAGAAGTGCGGGGAAAGGGATTCCATGCGCTGAAGACGAACATTGTCTTCCCCGGCGATCCGACCGGCGTTTACGGTCCGGGCTGGGGCGGGGTCGGCAACATTGACCGGAATGCCGTGCCGTCGCTGTTGCGTCACATCCCGGAGTACATTGGCGCGCTCAAGGCAGGCGTCGGGCCGGATGTGCAGATCGCGCTGGATCTCAACTTCAACTGCACGCCGCTGGTCGCGCGGCAGATCTGCCAGGCGCTTGAAGACCTCGAGATGATGTGGGTCGAGATCGATATGTATGAGCCGGAGGCGTTGGCCGATGTTCGGCGTCAGACGACAGTACCGATCACGTCGGGGGAGAATCTGTACACGATTCGTGACTCTCGGCCTTACTTCGAGCATCGATCGATGGACAACGTGATGATCGACGTGCCCTGGCAGGGGTTTGCTCGGTCTCGTGATGTGGCGCTGCTGGCCGAGAGCTACGAGCTCAACTGCGCGCCGCACAACTACTACTCGCACCTGGCCACGATGCATGCGCTACATCTATGCGCCACGGTGCCCAACGTGCGAATTATGGAGATTGATATCGACGATGTTCCCTGGAAGGACGACCTGGGCGGTGGATCGCTGGAGATTGTCGATGGTCACCTGGAGCTGCCGACGAAGCCGGGCTGGGGGATCGAGTTCGATGAGGACGTGGCTCGGGCGAAGGTGTGGGAGCCAGGTCGCGGTCCGGGGTTTACGGCGAATCGGCGCTAGGAGTCTTAGCGACGACGGTTGACGTCGCGGCGATGGTCCACCGTCGTCACTCGAACTTCTAGAAGATCGTCATCAATGGCATACAGGACCCGATAGTCCCCGATGCGGACTTGCCACCTCACGGGTCGACCGCGCCGCTGC
>DAOUHS010000032.1:0-5949 GCA_034428415.1 Dehalococcoidia bacterium | reverse complement strand
ACGATCTCGCCCAGCCGCGCTGGCGCATGGCATGAGCGCGCAGGCTCCGGCCGACACTTCAACGGGATTCACGCCCCGGCGGCGCTGGGCGATCCTGCTGGTGCTGGCCGGCTCCCAGATGCTGGTCCAACTTGACGCGACGATTATCAACACGGCGCTGCCCGCGATCAAGCGCGCCTTCGAGATGTCGGAGTCGCAATCGCTGTGGGTCGCTGATGCGTACATGGTCATCTTTGGCGGGCTGCTGCTGCTCGCTGGCGCGCTCGGCGATCGCTTTGGCCGACGCAAGATCCTGATCGTTGGCATGGCCATCTTCGTCGTTGCCTCGATCGCGGTTGCCTTCTCGCCGGACGCCAACTTCCTGATCGTCGGTCGCGGGCTGCAGGGTCTGGGCGGGGCGCTGGTGATTCCGCAGACGCTGTCGATCCTGACCGCCGTGTTTCCGCGCGAGGAGCGGGGGCGGGCGATCGGCATCTGGGCTGGGGCGATGGGCTTCGGTATGGCCTTCGGACCGCTGGTCGGCGGCATCCTTGTCGATCTGATCGGCTGGGCCGGGGTGTTTTGGGTCCCGGCGCCGATCGCCGCCCTGTGCATGCTCGGTATGGCGACGGTTCCCGAGTCGCGATCGCTGCAACACACCAGGCTCGACGTTCCTGGCGCGATTACGGGCACGATCGCCATGGTCGCGATTGTTTTCGCGATCATCGAGGGCATTCAGAGAGGATGGAGCGACCCGCTGATCGTCGGATCGTTCGCGGTGGCGATCGTTTCGACGGTGCTGTTCATCGTCATCGAGCGGCGCACCGAGCAGCCGCTGCTGCCGATGGCGTTCTTCAAGCAGCGCGACTTCACGGGCTCGATGGTGGGGATGTTCTTCATCATGTTCGCGCTGATGGGCGTGATGTTCTACATGCCGCAGTTCTTCCAACTGGTGCAGGGGATGTCGGCCACGGAGAGCGGGGCGCGGCTGATGCCGCTGGCGCTGGCGATGATGATCTTCGCGCCGATCATGGCCAAGCTGCTGCCCAAACTGGGGCCGCGATTCATGCTGTTCTGGGCGCCGGCGGTGCATGGCGGCGGGGCGCTGCTGCTGTTCAGTTTCATCCTCGATGTGAATACGCCGTACTGGATGATCGGGCTTGGTCTCGCCTTCCTGGGGATGGGCGGCGGGATGCACATGCCGGCCACGACCGATACGGCGATGGCGTCGGTGCCGGTCGACCTGGCAGGCAAGGCCTCGGCGGTCAACAACGCCGGACGGCAGTTGGGCGGCACGCTGGCGATCGCGATCCTCGGTTCGTTCGCCGCTGCGGTGTATTCGTCCGGCGTCAGTTCGGGTCTGGCGCCGCTGGGGCTCGCGGAGCAGTCGGTCGAAGTGCTGGCCACCGGGATTGGCGCGGCGCAGCAGGTCCTGCCGACGCTTGACCAGGCTCTGTTGGCGCCGACGCAGCTCGTGCTGCGCGAGTCGTTCGTGGACGCGATCACGGACACGATGCGGTTCGGGATCATTTTCGCGCTGATTTCGGGGATCGTTGGCTGGATCCTCGTGCCCAAGCGCCAACGGCAGACGCAGATGCAGTGGGAGGACGGCAAGCCGGTCGATGGGCCGACCGCTCCGGCGCCGGTCGCAGCGATTGCGACGAACGGGGTGAGGGGCAACGGGGGAGCGGCGAACGGCCGAGTTGAAGTCGCTTCGCACGCGAGACCGATGGTGTTGCAGCGACCGCAGAAGTCCGGGTTTGGCTGACCGGTCGAATTTCGGCCTGGCGCCAGGGAGACGGGCACGGTGGGGCCAGGACGGGTGTTTCCCGCGGAAAAAGAAAAAAGCGGCGAAGAGACACGCAGCGGGATTACCAAGGGTCGTCATCGTCTTCGGGTAACTCGTCGTCGAGGGGAACGGGTCCCCGGGCGGGGGCGGGTGAGGCTTCGGAGGCGGGAGCGGTTGGTTCGGCTCGGTCGTAGAGGTCGCGGAGCAGGTGGCGGGCGTACTCGTAGGGGTCGACGTCGCGGAGCATTTGCTGGGCGATGGCGAAGCGCGGGTGGCCGGGAGTGAAATCGGGGGCGAGCTTGTCGAGGGCGCGGAGTCGGATGTAGCCGGGTTGGGGACCGGTGGCGATGCGCCAGAGTCGGTTGACGACGGTGCGGTAATGGAACGGGTTGGGCATGATGCGCTCCTTTGCAGACCATGATATCGGAACTGGAGTTCGATCAGAGTGTTGTCTTAGACGGAAGGGGCTGGGCAGGGACCGCTGTCTACCTATGATGTCGGCAATGGCCCTCCAGCGACCACAGAAATCCGGCATTCCCTAACCACAAGAACGTCATACCCGAGCCCACCACGGGTATCTCGCAGAGTTCACCTCAAGCGCTCATATGACTCTTCGGACCCTCGCTAACAAGGCAACACTCCAGATCGCCGGAGTGCCGCGCCCGGATCTCTCGTGAAGCCCGCCGACGGCAACGTCGCCTCCGTCGATGTCAGCCCACGCCGACGCTGGCTGATCCTCGCCGTCCTCGCGGGCTCGCAGACGATCGTCTCGCTCGACGCGACGATCGTGAACACCGCGCTCCCGACAATCAAGCGCGTCTTCGAGATGTCGGAGTCGCAGTCGCTCTGGGTCGTCGACGCCTACCTGGTCCTGTTCGGCGGACTGCTGCTCCTGGCCGGTGCACTCGGCGATCGCTTCGGCCGACGCCGAATTCTGGCCATCGGCCTGACCGTCTTCACCTTCGCCTCAATCGCGGTCGCCTTCTCGCCCGACGCCAACTTCCTCATCATCGGACGCGGCCTGCAGGGCATCGGCGGAGCGCTGGTCCTGCCCCAGACACTCTCCACCCTGACCGCCGTCTTCCCGCGACAGGAGCGCAGCAAGGCCTTCGGCATCTGGGCCGGCGCAATGGGCATCGGCATGGCCCTCGGACCCTTCCTCGGCGGCACATTGGTCGACCAGATCGACTGGTCGGCGGTCTTCTGGGTACCGGCGCCGCTCTCCGCCCTGGCGCTGCTCGGACTGACCATCGTCCCATCGACCAAGTCCGTCCTCCACACCCGACTCGACGTCCCCGGAGCCCTCACCGGCAGCGTCGGCATGCTGGCCCTCGTCTTCTCGATCATCGAAGGCATTCCGCGAGGCTGGGACGACCCGGTCATCCTCGCGACCATCACCGTCGCCGTGACCTCGCTCACCGCGTTCCTCATCATCGAGCGCCGCACCGAGCAGCCGCTCTTACCGCTCGCCTTCTTCAAGCAGCGCGACTTCGTCGGCGCCATGGTCGGCATGTTCTTCATCATGTTCGCGCTGATGGGCGTGCTCTTCTATCTGCCCCAGTTCTTCCAACTCGTACAAGGAGTCTCCGCCGCCGAGAGCGGCCTGCGCGTCATGCCGCTCGCCGTGGTCATGATCGTCTGCGCGCCGATCGCCGGCTTCATCCTGCCCAAGATTGGACCGCGATTCCTGCTCTTCTGGGCCCCGACGATCCACGGCGGCGGCTGCCTGCTGATCCTCGGGCTCGTGCTCGCCGTCGACACGCCCTACTGGATGATCGGGCTCGCGCTCGCCTGGCTCGGCATCGGAGGCTCGCTGCACATGCCGGCCACGACCGACACGTCGATGGCTGCCGTTCCGGTCGATATGGCGGGCAAGGCCTCGGCAGTGACCACGACCGGCCAGGAGCTTGGCGGCACCATGTCGATCGCCATTCTGGGCAGCTTCGCCGCCGTGATGTACGCCTCCGGTGTGCGCGACGGCCTCGGCGGCATGTCACTCTCGGCCATGGATGTTGACGTGCTGGCCTCAGGGATCGGAGCGGCGCAGCAGGTCTTCCCAACGTTGGATCCCTCGCTGATCGGGGAAGTGCAAGCCGCGCTGACAGAGTCGTTCGTCCAGGCAATCAAGCGAACCTTCCTCTTCGGAATCTCATTCGCAGTCATCGCCGGAGTGGTCGGCTGGATCCTCGTACCAAAGCGTCAGCGCCTGGAACAGGCGACATCGTTGGGTGACGCAGCGTCTCCGGCCCCGATTTCATCTACCTCGCCCAATGGCGTGTCACCGAACGGGCTCGGAGGAGCTACCACTGTTGCGAGAACTGTTGCGTCAGTACGACCCCAGAAGTCCGGCCGGCCATGATCGGGAAGCCTGAGAGAACGCCGTCGGCCCTCACATGCATTGCTGTCGCGTTAGTTGCTCTCGCAATCGTCGGTTGCGACTCGAATTCCGTGAGTCACAACGGTGACGAACAAGAGGCCACGTCCAAGGTCGCTCAGCGTGAGCAAAGTGCCCCCGATAGACCCGCGACTCCGAGCACTTTGCGTCCAGTTCCGGAAAGCGATGTATATGTCACAGTTGAGGGACTGATGTCAGGCGGGCATGTTGCGTGGCTCGCGGATCGAGTTCTCTGTCCGGAAGAAGTGTTGGTCAGCAGTGAACTCGAGTTTGACATTGTGACTTCTCTGAGTCTGGCGAGTCATGACGAAATGCCGGACGACTTGCGCGCGTTCCTATTGGATGAGTTCAGTTTGGATGTTGATACCGTCGAGCACCGCTGGGTTGTGGAAGATCGGCTGATCTTGTTCAAGGTGACCCCGTGGACTGACGGTGAGGAGTCAATAGCAGCGGCGGCGATCGAAGTTCAACGATTATCGGTCCCTCCCGGTTGGGCAGTGTCAGAAGCTGGGTTTGCCTTCTACTGCGCCTGAGGCCTGTGAAGGCGTCACGCTTGTAGAAGCGACTCAGCCACTCGTTCGCCGATCATGATGGCGGTGAGGTTGGTGTTGAAGCTGACGATGTCGGGCATGATTGAGGCGTCGGCATGAAGTTTCGGTGCTGGACCACTCTGTCAGGCGTCATTCTGATAATCAGAGGGTGTGCGGTCGCGTGCCGGATCGCGTGTATGGGAGGTGACTATGGGGAGCATTGTGAGTTTGGCAACGCTCGCCCTATTCCTGCTTGGCGGGATATTGGCTGGCTGTTCAGACGAGACGGACGTGCGCGACCTCTGGAAAACACTGCCTCACCCTGATGACATCGCGTTGAACGGCTCCATTCAACAGATTGCAACGGCATTGGGCGATTCGGTTGAACTTCCGGCAGATTACGGCTGGGTCTGGGAGCACGTTGAGAGAGACTGGGATGCGGACCATCCGCTCGTCGAGCTGAGGCATGGTCTGCCTTTGCAACGCCACGGTGTACCCGGTGACGGAGGGCTGCCGCGTGAGATTATTGATCTGATCGATGAGAGGTCGTGGCCTCTAGCCTTCGAGGACTTTGATCGCTACGCGGTGCAAGGACACCGAGTAGTCCTGCTCTACATTGGCCCGGATCCAAGGCCCGAGTCAAACTGCGTAATCGTGGCCTTCCTCGTCGACGTCCGACTCGTCACGGGAGGCGGTCAAGAAGAAGAGCGCTGGGAATTCAGGCAAGTTACTCCGCTCTCCGCGTGTCCCGATGACTAGTCCTCCAGCATCGATTCTGCGACTCGCTCGCCGATCATGATGGCGGTGAGGTTGGTGTTGCAACTGACGATGTCGGGCATGATTGAGGCGTCGGCGACTCTGAGGTTTTCGGTCTGATGGACCCGGCCTCGCTGATCGGTGACGGCCAGCGGGTCGGTCGATTGACCCATCCTCGCCGTCCCGCAGATGTGCCAGGTGGTCGAGGTGGTTCTGCGGATGTAGTCGGCGAGGGCGTTGTCCGATTCCATGACCTCGGGCCTGGGGGCGATGACCTGCTCGGTGAACTGTGCGATCTCGTCGGAGTGCATGATCTCCCAGCAGAGGCGCGCGCCGTCCATCAGGCGGCGCAGGTCCTCGGGGTGCGAGGCGTAGTTCATGTCGAGCTGCGGCTGCTGCGATGGGTCGGTGGAGCGCAGGGTGACCGAGCCTCGCGAGAGCGGACGCTGGATCACCGCGCCGATGCCGAAGGACGGATGCCGGCGCGGCGCTTCGGTCAG
>DAOUHS010000031.1:0-14321 GCA_034428415.1 Dehalococcoidia bacterium | reverse complement strand
CTCCGCGCGTTGCCTTAAGTTGGTGTTTGCCAGGTCGGTTGCCGTGACCCCCGGACAGATGGCGTTGACGTTGATGTCGTGCTTTCCGAGCTGGTGTGCGGCAATCATGGTCATCGCAATCACGGCTCCCTTGCTTGCGGCGTAAGCGGCGTTGGACGTCCCCGCGTAACCCTTGCCGGCGATCGAGGCAATGTTGATGATCCGACCGCCGTCGCCCTTGTCGATCATCTCCCTCGCGGCGCGCTGCATGCAGAAGAACACGCCCTTCGCGTTGACCCGGTGGATCCGGTCCCAGTCGGCTTCCTCAACCTCCATGACGTCGAGGAAGCGGGTCAGGCCGGCGTTGTTGACGATGACGTCGATTCGGCCAAAGGCATCGCGCGCTTCAACGATCATCCGCTCGATCTCGGCGAGGCTGCCCACGTCGGCATGGATCGACACGCTCTCCCGGCCCGCCTCCTGTATCGCCGCGCTGGTATCGTCGGCGTGCTCGGCGTCAATGTCGGCCACGGCCACCCTGGCCCCGGCGTCTGCCAGTTGCAGCGCGATAGCTCGCCCGATCCCGCGCCCTGCGCCTGTGACGACGGCATTCTGGCCCTGAAGTTCCATGAGGTCGTGCCTCCGTTTCTGATGTTCTCGTCCCAGTGTGCCGAGAACGTAGACTTGACACCCCAGGAATTCAATGTCGCCGTCAGGCCGATCTCGCGACGGTGATGATCTCGGGACTGCTATCCGTCAGCGCTTGACCCTCCCAGTCGCCGAACTGTTCGACGATCAACAGTCCCGCAGCGGACAGGAAGGAGGTCAGCTCGTCCGCGCCGAGGAATCGCAACGTGCTCCGGCTGGGTTCAGGCCGAGCCCAGGCAGGACTCGTGAATGTGGTGGTGAACGAGACAAGGTCCCCGCTGACTGGCGTCTCCACCTGATGTGACATTCGTACTGGATGGCCCCGATGCGTCGTCTCGACGGCATGGTCTGGAGTCCAGCGCTCCCACGCCCGAGCGAGCGGATTGCGCGTCTCGAAGACGAAGCGCCCCTCCGCCGATAGCGCCGAGCGGATTGCAGCCAACGACTCTCGCAGTTGATCGTCTTCGACGAGCACCTGGAAAGCGTGACCGGTCATCACGACCAGGTCGAACTCCTGGTGCAACTTGACCGAAGCGAGGTCGCCGAGAATCCACTCAATATCCGTCCGCTTGCGGCGCGCCAGATCAAGCATCGCCGAGGCCGGATCGAGTCCGCAGAGCCGCCCGTTGTGACGGGCTTCTCGTGCCAGCCGCAGCAACTCACCCGTGCCGCAGCCCACATCGAGGACGCTGCTCGCCGACATCAACAATGGCAGGTAGAACTCGAAATCGCCGGTCTCCCTCGAGAACGAGTCGTACAACTCCGCCAGAAACGGTTCGGAGAACTGACGGTCAACCACGAAGTCGCTGTGATCCTGCTAGAGAGCCTCGGCGATTGCAGCCCCGAGCTCAGCGGTCGAGGCCGTTCCGCCGATGTCCGGGGTGCGAGGCGCGCCGCTCGCCGGGTCGAGCACTGTCTCAATCGCTCCGAGGACTGCGTCGTGGGCGCGACGGTGACCGAGGAAATCCAGCATCATTGCGCCGCACCAGATCTGACCGATCGGATTCGCGATTCCCTGTCCCGCGATGTCTGGCGCCGAGCCATGAACCGGCTCGAAGAGCGACGGGAACACTTCGTCCGGGTTGAGGTTGGCGCTCGGCGCGATCCCGATCGTTCCCGTGCAGGCCGGACCGAGGTCGCTGAGGATGTCGCCGAACAGGTTGCTCGCGACGACCACATCGAAAAAGTCAGGCCGCTGGACGAAGTGCGCGGTCAGGATGTCGATGTGGAACTTATCGACTGCAACTTCGGGATAGCTGGCGGCCATCTCCTCGACGCGTTCGTCCCAGAACGGCATGGTGATAGCGATGCCGTTCGACTTCGTCGCACTGGTCAGGTGTTGCTTCGGACGCGACTGGGCGAGGTCGAAGGCGTACTTCAACACCCGGTCGACGCCGACACGGGTCATCACCGTCTCCTGCATCACCATCTCGCGCTCAGTGCCCGAGAAGATCCGTCCGCCGATGCTCGAGTATTCGCCCTCGGTGTTCTCGCGCACGATGAACATGTCGATCTCGCCCGGCTCGCGAGGACTGCCGTCGCGCCGCACCACCGGCGCAACAATCCCCGGCATCAGACGCGCGGGACGCAGGTTGATGTACTGGTCGAACTCACGTCGGAACTGCAGCAGTGAACCCCAGAGCGAGATATGGTCGGGAATCTTCTCGGGCCAGCCGACTGCGCCGAAGAACAGCGCATCGTGTCCGCCGATCTGGTCCTTCCAGTCGTCGGGCAGCATCTGACCGTGCTGTTCGTAGTAGTCCCAGGAGGCGAAACTGAAGTAGTCGAACTCCAGCTCAATCTCGAACTTCGTCGATGCTTCTTCGAGCACGCGAATGCCCTCGGGCACGACCTCCTTGCCGATGCCGTCTCCGGGAATGACGGCGATTCGCTTCGCACTCATCGTGACCGTCCTTTGCTCGCGTTGATCGGATGCTCAGCACGCTACATCGCCTACCTTGCGCGCTATACCGCGCAACACTTAAGGAGCGACAACATGGCGACACTCGTATTGATTCATGGCGCGTACCAGGGCGGTTGGATCTGGTCGCCAGTCGTGGCTCGGCTGCAAGCCGCCGGACATCGGGTGTTTGCGCCTTCCCTCGACGGCTGCGCCGAACGCTCGGCGCAAGTGCGGCCCGGCATCACGACGGAGACGCAGGCCGACGAGATCGCGGAGCTGCTGCGCTACGAGGACCTCGACGAGGTCGTGCTGGTCGGCACATCCTCGGGAGGTATGGTGTTGGCGAGGGTTGCCGAGATTGCCCGCGAACGGATACGGCGCATTGTCTTCGCCGATGCGCTCGCGCTCTACGACGGCGAGCGAATCCGCGACATCGTCAGCGGCGCCCGGGTGGATGCCTCTGATGTGGTGACCGGCCCGGCGCCAGGTTCGATGTTTGCGGCTCTGAGCGAGAGCATGGAGCTGGATCTGGCCCAGTGGGCTGCGGATCGTTTCGGGCCGCACCCGATCGCGGCGTTCAGCGAGACGGTTGTCCTCGAGTCGTTCTGGGATCAATCATGGGAGACGACGGTGATCTGGTGTCGGCAGGCGCCCAATCCCGGCGAGGCGCACCAGCGACGCTGCGCCGAGCACCTCGGGGCCCGCTGGCACGAGCTCGACACGGGCCACTACCCAATGCTGAGCGCGCCTGACGAGCTGACGCAGCTTATCCTCGAGGGTTAGCGTCGAGCCTACCGGCAGCGATTACGGGAACGACCGAGGGGACCAGGATGTCGGAGAACTCATTCGCCCGATTCGAAGACAAAGTGGCGCTGATCAGCGGTGCCGGCAACGGCATCTGCCGCGTGAGTGCAGAAGTCATCGCGGCCGAGGGCGGCATGATCGCCGCCGTCGACTACGACCGTGAGCAGCTCGACGACGCGATGGAGGCGTTCGCAGCGGCCGGTGGAGGACCGCACCAGGCCTATCCTGCCAACGCACTGAGGCAGGAGGAAGTCGATGCCGTCGTCGCCGATGTGATCGACCGCTATGGCAAGATCGACATTTTGATCAACGGTGTCGGCGGCTCGACGATCATCGAGAACTCGTCCGCGAGGGCCGACGAATTGACGATGGATGAGTGGCAGCAAGTGCTGGACTTCAACCTCAGCGGCACGTTCCTGTTCTGCCATGCGGTGATTCCGCATATGACTAGGCAGGGCGGGGGCAAGATCGTGAACTTCGCCTCGATTGCCGGCCGAGGCAAGAGCGCCAGCAGTTCGTCCGCCTACGCGGCGGCCAAGGGCGGCATCATCGCGTTCACAACCAAGCTCGCGCTGGAGGTCGGTCCCGCGGGCATCAACGTCAATGCGATCGCCCCTTCTGCCACTCTGACAGAGCGCATTCAACGCCACTGGGAGGGCAGACCGGCTGAACTGCGAGAACACGCTATTGCCGGAACGCCGCTGGGCCGGCTGGCGGAGCCGATCGATCAGGCCAACGTGGTCTGCTTCCTGGCATCGTCACACGCCGACTTCGTCACGGGCGTCACGATCGACGTGACCGGCGGCGCCTAGAACTCGCCGGACTTCATCACCGGCAGGACCTCGTCGGCAAAGAGCTTCATCGAACCCTGCACCTGCCCCTGCGAGAGGTCGCCGAACCAGAAGTTGGCGTTGAAGTGGTCGGTGCCCATGACGTCGCGGAGTTGCTTGATCTTGGCGATGCAGGTGTCGGGCGTGCCCATCACGAAGTAGCGGTCTAACAGTTCCGCTGCGGTTGGTTCCGTATCCAGAGGGATCGCGACCGCTCTCCCGTGATCAACCCGCGCCAGCCCTTGCCGCAGACTCAGGGTGACGCGCATGTTCCAGCGGGCTTGCTCGACGATGTCCGGTAGCTCTGATTCGTCGTGCGTCACATAGACCGGACGCTGTGTGCTCACCCGGACCGATTGTCGCTTCGCTGCATCAGGGATCGCTCGGTCAAACGTCTCGCGGAAGTCCGCCAGCCGCTCGATCGGGATGCCGAAACCGCCGGAGACCAGGTTGAAGCCTCGCTGCCCAACTGCGGCGATCGACTCGTGGCTCTGTCCAACCACCCAGATCGGAGGGTGCGGCTGTTGGATGGGCATTGGGAAAATGCTGGTCTCGTCGAAACAGTAGTACTTGCCTTCGTGCGAGAACGGCTCGCCGGCGAAGGCCTTGAGCAGAACGTCGACAGACTCGTCGAAACGCTCCCGGCTCTCCTCGAGTGTGTGGCCCAGACGATCGAATTCGTACCGCTGATAACCGCGCCCCAGGCCGACATCAAGCCGCCCGCCGCTGAGGACGTCGGCGGTGGCGATCTCCTCAGCCACGACAAGCGGATGGTGCAAGGGCAGCACGACCACGGCGGAGCCGACACGGATGCGCTCGGTGTGAGCCGCGAGGTGCTGTGCGAACATCAGCGGTCGCGAGAGGTAGCCGTAGGTCGAGAAGTGATGCTCGGCGCACCAAATGCTGTCGAAGCCCAGGCGGTCAGCGGTCTGGGCCATCTCCGTCGCTCGGGAGAACACCTCGACATGGTCCTGTGCGCTAGGCGACTGGAGCAGCAGGAAGGTTCCGCAGTCCATAAGGTCCGTTCCCCTTTCGGCGGGAAGCATTAGTGGCACGCCGATGCAGGCTAACGTGAGCCATTGAGCACCCGACCAGGCTGCGGCAGGCCTTCATGCACGAGCACGTTGCGGAACTGATCAGTCGCTTTCAGCGGTCGTTCGATCAACACGATTGGCTGGCGTTGCGCGACTGCTTGGACGACGAAATCTTTACCGACTACTCGTCGTTCCGAGGCACGGATCCATCAACCGTCCAGGCAGACGAGTACGTCGAACTGAGGCAGCAGGCATTGAGCAACCTGTTGATGCAACATCATCACAGCAACCTCGTGATCACGTCTCGCACCGACGACCGCACATCTGTCTCATGCAACTATCAGATCTATCGGTTCGAGCGTGACGGCGATGGTCACGTTCACTCGTTCGGGTCCTATGACTTTGGTCTGGTGCGTCGCCCGGAGGGATGGAAGATCTGCTCGATCGCTCAGCATTTGCTGAAGAATGAGGGCGATGCATCGATTCACGGGGCTCTCCGGCCGTGAGCGTAGAGCCGTCTTGGTTAACGCGCCCCGTTGAGGGCGCGGTCGAGCGCTGGGCCCTCTCCGCGGCGTTCCCATACGTGATGAAGAGACGAACGAACTGCTGCGCGTGGCTTTCTAGTCTGACAGCTTCGCTCAGATCGTCGACCGCGCCGGTGTGCCGCGGAGAGAGCAGAGTCTGAGCCGGCGCAAGCGCCGCTGCGCTTGAGCTGGTCGCGCAGAAGCTGTAATCCTTGCTCACGGTTGGGGGCGAACTGCCTGAGGACGGACTCGCTGTCTACGGCGACGAGGGTGCGGCGCTGGCTGTGGCCGGACAGATCATTGCGCTAGTCGGGGAGGTCATCGTGTTCTTGGTGGTGACCTCCCCGGCTGCGTCGGTACGGTCTTCGCTTCGTTCAACTGGCTGATTGTGCGTCACTTGGTTCCATCAGAACGCTTATGCTACCGTGGATGGGAACGCATGTACGATATCTTCGTCTTCCGAACTGACTCGGGAGCGAGAGTGGGAGTGTCTAAGTGATCGGCTGCATAGTGATGAACCATTTCCGGGCGCGGGCGGAGTTGGCTCGGCGGCCCGAACTAGCGGACTGCGCCGGCCTGATCGTTGATCGCTCCGCGCGTCGGGCCTTGGTGGTCGATACGCTGCCGGCCGTCCGCGAGGCAAGTGCGGGTATGACGTTGGAGCGGGCGCGCTCGCTTGAGCCCGGTGCCGTCGCGCTCGAGGCCGATGAGTCGTACTACCGACGCGAGTTCGAGCGGCTGCTGTGCGCCCTTGATCAAGTGAGCGACCAAGTGGAAAGCGCGGAGTTGGGCATCGTCTACGTGGGACTGGACGCCACGGCGGCAATGCACGATGAACTGTTCCAGGCCGTGCCCAATCGATTCAGGCCGCGCCTTGGGATTGGAGCGAACAAGTTCACATCCTTCGTCGCGGCTCGCGTGCGTCGCTCGGCGGGCGTGACCATGGTTCCCCGCGACGCGGCAACGTTCCTCGCGCCGCACCCGATGGACCTGCTGTCTTGCTCGTCGGAGCTCTTGGACGACCTGCGGCGGTTCGGGCTCGACACGCTGGGGGCGGTGGCGGCGCAGGAGCCGAACGCGCTGCTCGACCGCTTCGGGCGGGAAGGGCGTCGCGCTTGGGAGCTCTCCAACGGGATCGACGAGCGGCCGCTGCGGCCGCGGACGCCTAGGGAGCCGGTGGTGGAGACTCTCTCGCTGCCGACCGAGTCGACCACGCTGGATCTTTTGCGAGCGGCGCTGGACACGTTGCTGCAGCGCGTCTACGCGCAGCCGCGGATGCAGGGCTGCTACGCGGAGACGGCGGTGCTGACCTGTGCGCTCGAGGACGCGCCGACATGGGAGAAGACATTCCACTTCAGGACCGGCGTGGACGGTTGGCGGCAGGCCGCCGAGATTATCAAGCGGCGACTGGAGACCGAGCACCCCCAGGCGCCGGTCGAGGCGATGACGATCACGCTGGCCAACCTCAGCGGCGCGAGCGGGGAGCAAGGTTCGCTCTTCTCCGACCGGCGCCACGATCGCGAGCGCCGCCTGCTGGAGACCGAACGGCAGCTCCAGGCGCGGCTGAATGGCAAGCGCTCGCTCGGCCGCCTGGTCGCGGTCGCGCCCTGGCATCCGGTCCCGGAGCTGCGCACGGTGCAGGTCTCGATCGATCCGTCGGCCGACGACGGTATGCGGCCGTTGACCACACCAGCGGTCGTCGCAGTGCGCGAGGGGCCCGCGCAGGAACCACGCGCGGTTCGGATCAGCGAGCGCTGGCGCGAGGTGACGCGGATCGAGGAACAATGGAGCTTCGACCTCTGGTGGCGGCCGACGCCCGTGACTCGCTCCTACTACCGGGTCAGCCAGGTAGACGGAAGCCAGCTCACACTCTTTCGCGACCAATGCGCAGACCGCTGGTACCAGCAAGGCGCGTCGGCATGACCCACGTCGAGCTGCACGCGAAGAGCTTGTTTTCCTTCGGCCTGGGCGCGTCGCACGTCCATGAGCTGCTGGCGCAGGCCCAGGAAATAGGGATGCCGGCGCTGGCCCTGACCGACACCAACCTCTGCGGCGCGCTGGAGTTCGCGCGGCTGGCCAACAGCCTTGACATCCAGCCGATCACGGGCGGCGAACTGACCCTGACGGACGGCTCTCGCCTCGTCTTGCTGACCAAAACACGCGCTGGCTATGCCAATCTCTCACGCCTGTTCACGCTGGCCAACGAGGTCGACCGGCGCGAGCCGCGGCTCGATCCGGCGCTCCTGGCCACACACGCCGAGGGCCTCGTCCTGCTCAGCGGCGGACGCGACGGGCCGCTATCGCAGCTTGTCTTAGCGGGACGACACCAGGAGGCCCGTGAGCTGCTCGGCCAGTACCGCGACTGGTACGGCGCGGACTCGGTCTACGTAGAACTGCAACAGAATTTCCTGCGCGGCGACAGCGAACGGGATCGCCAGCTGGTCTCCCTGGCCCGTGAGGTTGGCGCCCCCCTCGTGGCCACGAACGACGTGCACTATCACGCACCCGAGCGCTACCGACTGCAACAGGCGCTGGTCGCGGCGAAACACAACACCACGCTGGACCAGGCGCTGCGCCATCTCCACCCGAATTGCCATCTGTACCTCAAGTCCGAGACGGAGATGACGCAGCTGTTCGCAGATCTGCCCGAAGCGCTCCGCAATACCCAACGAATCGCTGAGCAATGCGGCTTCAACCTCGACGCCGACCTCGGCTACACCCTGCCGCAGCCATTGGTGCCGGAGGGTTACGAGACCGAGCGCTACCTCAGACGACTCTGCGACGAAGCCGCGGTTCGACGCTACGGCTCGCTCAACCGGCAGGTCGCGGCGCGATTGGACGAAGAGTTCCGCCTGATCAGTCGGCACAAGCTGGCCGGCTTCCTCCTGCTCTATCGAGAGATCGTGCGTCTCGCCCGGCGAATCATGGAGGAGCGCGGCCTCGTCGAGCCGGAGACGCCGCTCGAACAACAGCCGCCCGGACGCGGTCGCGGCTCCTCGGTAGCGCTGCTGGTCGGCTACCTGATCGGGATCAGCCACATCGATCCACTGAAGTGGGGACTGACACTCGAACGCTTCCTGCCTGAAGACATGACCTCGTTGCCTGACATTGACCTCGACTTCCCGCGCGGCCTGCGCGAGGAGCTGATCGAGCGAGTGCACAAACACTTTGGCCGCGACTACGCCGTCCTGACCGGCGCGATCTCGACCTACTCGGTGAAGGGGATCATCCAGGACCTGGGCAAAGCGCTGGGGCTGGCACCAGAAGATTTGCGCTCGTTGTCGAAGACGATCCATTCGCACGACGGGGCGCGCCTGAGGGAGGAGATGGAGCAACTGCCCGCGTTCAAGGACAAGGTCGACGCGTACGGCTGGCGCACCCTCGTCGAACTGGCGCCGCAGCTTATGGGCGCGCCACGCGGACTGAGCCAGCATGTCGGCGGGATGATCCTGAGCAGTTCGCCAATCCCGGAGATGGTTCCCGTACGAGCCGGCGCGATCGCGGGCCGCTACATCATGGACTGGGACAAGGACAGCGTCGCCGACGCCAACTTCGCCAAGATCGATCTGCTCTCGCTGCCCGTGCTGGATCAACTGGATGAGGCGCTCGATCTGATTGAGCAGCGCAGCGGCGCACGGCCCGACCTGAGCCAAATCAGCCCTCAGGATGACGGCGTCTATGACCTGATCAACGCCGGCCAGGCGAAGGGTGTCTTCCTGCTCCAGTCTCCGGCCCAGCTCAAGATGGGCCAGCGGCTCAAGTCTCGCCAGCTGCTCGACCTGGCCTATCAGGTGGCCTTGATCCGGCCCGGCGTGGGTACCCAGGGCAGCGCCGTCAGCCAGTTCGTCGAGCGCTACCGGCATGGCGCGGAATGGGAATACGATCACCCCCTCGAGCAACGCGCGCTGGAGCGTGGCTACGGCGTGATCGTCTGGCAGGAACAGGTCGTGCAGCTGATCATGGACGTAGCCGGAATGACCAGCGCCGAGGCCGACGAGGTGCGGCGCGCGTTTGCGAAACCGAACAACGAACGTCTCATCAAGATGCACCGCGCGCGCTTTCTCGAGGGCGCGCGTGCGAACGGCGTACCGACCGATGCCGCGCAGCGCATCTTCGCCAAGATCAACGGACACTACATGTTCCCCGAGTCGCATTCGCACGCGTTTGCGATCACCGCCTACCAGGCCGCCTGGCTGAAGCGCTACTACCCGTTGGAGTTCTTCGTCTCGTTGATCAACAACCAACCGATGGGCTTCTACCCGTTGGAGACGCTGAAGCAGGACGCGCGCAGATTCGGCGTGTTTTTTCTCAACCCTTGCGTCAACCGAAGCCAAGTTCGTTGCGCGCCCGAGGACGGCGCGGCCAGGCTGGGACTTGGCATGATCAAGGACATCGGCCCCGAGTCCGCCAAACTGATCGTCGAGGAGCGCGAACGCGGCGGTCCTTATGCCGACCCAGGCGGGCTCGTGCGCCGCACCGGACTGAAGCCGCAGTCCGTTCGCTCGCTGGTCGAGGCGGGCGCGTTCGATGCCCTCACGCCGAACCGGCGCGAGGCGCTCTGGGATGCCGGTCTCTCGATTCGGCCGATGCGCAATGGCCAGCGCGCCTTCCCCGTCGCGGCAGCAGACCCACCGCCCCGGTTCGACGACCTCAGCGACTTCGAGAAGATGATCGGTGAGTACAAGGTCCTGGACATCTATCCGAAGGGACACGTGATGGAGTTCATCCGCCCCAAGCTGGACGCCGATGTGCTGCCAGCCGCGGATGTCTACCACGCTGACGACGGCCAACGCATCCGTGTCGCCGGCTGG
Source organism: Dehalococcoidia bacterium (assembly GCA_034428415.1). Classification (GTDB taxonomy): domain Bacteria; phylum Chloroflexota; class Dehalococcoidia; order Bin125; family Bin125; genus Bin125. The sequence goes on along the minus strand of DAOUHS010000031.1, from coordinate 3,788 downwards.
GTGATCGCACGACAACACCCGCGCGGACAGGACGGCACCGTCTTCATCACGATCGAGGACGAGACTGGCGATGTGCAGTCAATCGTTTGGCACAACGTATTCGCCAAGTCCCGGCAGGCGCTGTCGAATCAGTTGATTCTGCTACAGGGCCACATCGACCGCTGGGATGGCACGACCAACATCGTGGCGGAGCGAATCGACGTGATCGAAGCGAGCATCCGCATGCCCAGCGCTCACGACTGGCACTGAGACGGCCGATGTCCTGTTCAAGCGTTGTTTCGGGTCGCGTTGTGCTCCGTAACCTCTTGGCCCGAATCCGCTGAGCCGTTGACCGCCGCGGCGACAGGCAACAACGATGCAGGCAAGCCCCGTTCGGTGGCCAAGTCCGACAGTGCGAGCGGATGACCGGCGTCGCTCGAGAGGATCAGCTGCTGCGCTTGGACGGGTGCCAGCGAAGCACGTAGCGATCGATGCCGGCCACGATCATGTACTGGCTGATCCCCAGCAGGCAGGCCATCGCGATCGCAGTCCAGACCTCGACGGTGTGAACGTTATTCGCCTCGTTGCGAATGTAGCCGCCCAGGTTCTCGAAACTGCCACCGAAATATTCGGAAATAATCGCCACAATCATCGCCATCGTGACTGCGATCTTCATACCGGAGAAGAAGAACGGCAGGGCATAGGGAAGGTGCAGGTTCCAGAACGTGCGAAAGTGTTCCGCCGCGTAAGAGCGCATCAGTTCCCGGGTGTTCGGGTCGGCGCTGCGCAGCCCAACCAGCGTGTACGTGAACAGAATCGGCGCGGTTGCGATGCTCACGGTGGCGATCTTTGAACCTGCTTCGATCCCGAACCAGACGACCGTCAACGGCGCGAGTGAGATTACCGGCACCGCCTTGAGCACCGCCGCGTAGATCCCGATGCCTTCGGCCATCCAGCGCGTGCGGAAGGTGATCGCCGCCAGCCCGATGCCGATGCCACCACCGAGTAGCAGTCCACGTCCGGCGACACCGAGCGTGTTTCGTCCCTGTCGGATTAGCCTGCCGAAGTCCTCGACGAAGAGGCTGGCGATCTCGCTGGGTCGCGGCAGCAGGAATCGCTGGATATCGAACGCCTCGACGATCAGCTCCCAGAGACCGATGCCCGCAACGAACACGAGCAGCGGCGGAATCACGACCGCCGCGTGCCGGCTCCACTGACGTGGCCGCTGCAGGCCGGCCTCTATGGTTGGATCGGCAGTCATGGCCACTTGCTACCATCCCATCGCTTCGCCCAGCGCTTCGCGCACCTCGGTGACGAGTTCGTAGTAGCGCGTCGATTCCTCAACTTCTGTCGTCCGCGGATATGGCAGGTCGATCGGGATCACTTGCTGCACTCGACCCGGGCGAGCGGTCATGACCACGACGCGGCCGGACAACAGCACGGCCTCGGGAATGCTATGCGTGACGAACAGGATCGTGGTGTTGGTCTCTTCCCAGATGCGGTGGAGCTCGAGGTTCATGCGGTCTCGCGTGATCTCGTCGAGCGCGCCAAAGGGCTCGTCCATGAGCAGGATGGACGGTCGGAAGACCAGTGCGCGGGCCAGTGAGACGCGCTGCTGCATCCCACCCGAGAGCTGATACGGATGATGACTCTCGAACCCGCCCAGCCCGACCATCTCAAGCAATCGCTCGATTTCCTCGTCGCGCTTGGCCTTGGACATGCCACCGATCTTCATGATCTCCAGCGGCAGGGCGATGTTTTTCCGGACGGTGCGCCAGTCGAACAGGGTCGGAGACTGGAAGATGAAACCGTAGTCGCGGTCCAGCCGGGCCTGCCGTGGTGTCTTGCCGTTGACCAGTACTGATCCGCCGCTCGGCTCGATCAGATGGGCGGCGAGTCGCAGCAATGTGGATTTGCCGCAGCCCGATGGGCCGATCAGCGAGACGAATTCTCGTTCCTTGATGTCGAGGTCGACGGATTCAATGGCCAGGGTTGCGTTGGCGCCGTTGCCGAATTCCTTGCGGATGCCTTCGAAGGCAATGGCGGTTTGAGATCCGGGCGAGACGGTCTCGGACGATGTGTTGGGCGTCGCCATGGACTGCCTCCCTAACTCAGTTCCTGGGTTCGGTGCCCTCGCAACAGGGCGATCTGGATCAGCCGGACCATCGCAACCATTGCTCCTCCGAGCAGACAGGCGCCGCCGATGGCGGCGAACAACGACTCAGGCTGCAGGCTGAAGTACTGCTGCGAGGTGAGGATGACGACGCCGATACCATCCTGCGAGCCAACCGGCAGTTCGGCCACGATCGCTCCGATCACGCTGAACGCCGCAGCGACTTCCAGGCCGGTGAAGATGTAGGGCAGCGCACTGGGCAAGCGCAGCTTGAAGAAGACCTCGGTTCGGGAGGCACCGTAGGAGGCCATCAGATCGAGACTGTCCTGCGAGACGTCTCCGATGCCTCGTGCGCTTGTGACCGCGATCGGGAAGAACGCCAGGAAACCGGCGATCAGTGCCTTCGTTTCCCAGCCGGTCCCGAGCCAGACCACCGGCGCCGGTGCGATGGCGACGATTGGCACGGTTTGCGCGCCAATCACAACGGGCATGATCCCCCCGACCGGTCCAGCGGCTGAGCGCCATCAAGGTGCCGGCGGCGAAGCCGGCTACGATCGCGACAGCCAGGCCGGTCAGCGCCTCGATGAATGTCAATCGCAGATTGCGGCCGGTATCGAGCCAGACTCAGTCGCCCTGCGAGTTGATGCTGAACAGATAGTCGACGACCTCATGAAAGTGAGGAAGCGTCGTGCGCGGCGCGTCGGTCGCCCACTTGAGCAGCTCCCAACCGCCGAGGAAGAGGGCGACCAGAATCAGGATCAGCGTGACTCGGCCAGAGGCCGAACGAAGCTGCTCCGCGCGTTCTTCCGTGAGGAGGCGATCACGAGCGGAGAGTTGGGATGCAGCCTCCGGAGTGGCGCTGGCGCTCATCGATCGGCGAACTCACTTTCGGCGTGCCGTCGGCTCAGCCGTCTTGCCGGACTGCACGCGCAATCTTCTCGACCGTGTCCTGGTAGTTGCCCAGCGGGGTCAGCACTGGCTCGCTGCAGCCGGCTGCGACGAACGCCTCGATCCGCTCGATCGTCTCTGCGGTCGTGCCGCAGCAGCAGAGGTCTCGGACCAGCTCGTCCGGGACAAACTGCATCGCTGCTTCGATCTGTGCCTGAGTCGCCGGCCAACCCATCACGCTCTTGATGCCGGCGATCTGCTCCTCCGTCGCTCCGCAGGTCTCGGTGATGTGCGGTTGCTGTCCGATGTACTGGGTGAGGAACTTCTTGCAGGCGTTGACTGCTGCCTGCGGATCGTCATCGTCAACGGCGACGCCAAGCAGTTGCGGACAGTCGATCTCGTCCATTGAGCGGCCAGCGCGGTCGGCGCCGATCTTGATGTGCTCAACGGAGAGCGCGGTGTACTCGGGCGGCACGAGCAAGTCCATCAGCGCGCCGTCGGCAACTTCGCCGACTAGCTCCATCATCCGTAGCCTGACGGCGCCGATGTAGATCGGAACTGGATACGAGGGATTGTCGTCGTCCTCGGGCGTGTCGAACTTGATGTCTTCAACGTCGACGTATTCGCCCTGGTAGGTCACCGACTTGCCGTCCAGCAGGTCTTTGAGGGCGAGGATGATCTCCCTCATCGCGGTCCTCGGCTTGGCGGTGTGCAGACCGCTACGCGTCGCGAGCGGTTCCCACCATGCGCCCAGCCCGAGTTTGAACCGGCCCGGAGCGAGATCGTCGAGCGTTCGCGCGGTCATCCC
>DAOUHS010000030.1:0-5509 GCA_034428415.1 Dehalococcoidia bacterium | reverse complement strand
GGCGGCAAGCAGCAACATAACGCGCATCAGCGAACCTCCGACCGAAGGAATCAGCGTGAGATGCACTGTATCGCGCACCCGCGGTCAGAGCGCGGCGACGGCCAAAGCTCGAACCTAGGCGGTGCTGATCGCCAGCGCCCTGATCTCGCCAAACTCCCGGTCCAGCTTGCGCCACGAATCGCCGCCGTTCTCGCTCAGGTAGACGTACCCGTAGAGCGTCGCCGCCGCAATCGTGTCCGGCGCATCAGGATGCGTCGCCAGCCAGTAGACCACCGAGTTCGGGCTCTCCGGCAGCTCGCAGGTCGCCCACGTTCGGCCGCCGTCCGTCGTGCGCTGGATCGCGCCGGTCGTGCCTGGGATCCCGTCACCGCTCGCCACGAACATCGTGTTCGGATCGTCCGGCTTGACGATCATCGCGCGGCAGTACGAGCGCGGCGTCCGCTCGGTCAATGGCGGGAACTCGTGCTGCAGCCACGACTCGCCTTCATCATCCGAGCGGGCGATCCCAAACGGACTCGTCGCAAACGTCGCCGCACCCTCGGGAGCCGTCGCGCGGCCCATGCAGTGGATGTCGGCCTGGAACGTCTCGGGACCCAGCGGATTACCGCGAACCCAGGTGTCACCGCCGTCGATTGACTTGTGCACCCCATCGACCTCAACTCCCGCGTACACCCGCTGCGAATTGAGTGGGTCGATCACGACCACCGTCGTCCGCGGAGTGCCAATCGGACACTCCTCGACAATGTCGACCGGCAGGTCATCCCACGAGTGCCCACCGTCACGCGAGCGCCGCACTCCCGGCCGTCCGCCGGCAAAAATCGTGCTCGTGTCAACGGGATCGACAGCCAGCGACCACGTCTGCCGGTCGGCCTCATAGCTATCGACCACGCTCCAGGACGAGCCATTGTCGTCCGACAACAGCAACGCATCATCCGCCCCCGCCATCAACCGGCTCGGGTCATCCGGAAACACCACCAGCGACCGCACCGATTGCTCACCAACCGCCCGCCCCTTCTGCCACACCCCACCCCCATCCGGAGACCGCCAAAGCCCCTGTCCAATCGTCCCAACGTGAATAGTGATGTGGTCCGACATGCTGCGTCCCTTCAGCTTTGCGACATCTCGCTGCAATGCGGTCAGGGTAGGGTTTCGCAATCACGCCCGGTGCCACGCCGGGTGCCACGCCCACTGCGTTCAGTTGCGGGGGACTCCCCGCAGGTCGGGAAACTCGATCGGCATGTTGTACGTGACCAGTTCGGTCTGCCAGCGGATGTCCGATCTGGCGCCCTCCTGCGACAACGTGATCGCCAGGTCAACCATGATCAAGGCGCCGGTCTCGCGGTTAACCACGGCCTGGAGGGCGAGAAAATACCCAACCTCCGCAGCCTCGATCAGCTCCTCCAGCTGACTCGCCGCTCCCGGCGCCTGTCCAAACAACGTGCCCATGACCGACTTGACCAGCGCCCGCGCCGCATCGCGCTCCGCGGGGTCTTCCAGCCCTGAGCTGGCTCGACAGCGGACAATCCACGATGGCTGATCCTGCCACGGCTCCAGACTGGTCCCGCCAAACGACGTCTCCGCACATTTCAGCCAGCCCGCCAACACGTCGCGATCCGTAATGATCGACGTGCCCAACATGGACCGCAGCTCATTTTCCAGGGCAATGCTCTGCGAGTCATCGCCCGAGCCCACGTGCTGCCAGATACCAAAGTTCAAGAGGAACTCGTCGTCCTCAACGCGGAGCTGCTGAAAACTCTCACGCTCCGCCTGGGCATCCTCCGACCCACCGTCGAGATAAAGGATCGTCCAGACCGACTCCGGATCCTTGCGATACTTCGCTTCACCCTCAAACTCGAACTCACCAGTAGGTCGTTCGCCAACCCCAAGCGCAGTGACCCGGTACTCCGCCGTCTCAAACGACACCACCCAGCGCCCAAAGGAATCGCTCGCCTGCCGATGCAGCGGCCGGTCCGCATCCGACCCACAACCCGCGATCAGCAAAGCCAACAGCGTCGCGACGACAAGCGAGCGCATGCAACTGCCTCGTCTTCCAGGACATCAGGCTAGGTGCTCGGACCGCCGCCGGAGGTCAGCGCCGAATCGTGAAGAACAGGACGTCGCGCGACTCGACTCGATAGTTGGTCGCCCCAGGCGCTTCTCCGGTGCCAACCAGCGCGAATATCTGCCAACGCCCCCCTGTCCACTTCCACAGCGCCACCACCCCATAGTCGCTCAGCCCTTGGAAGAACTCGTTCGCCCGCACATCCCGCGACGCCCCAGCGCGAGCGACCGCCGATGTGTCAGGACCGATCTGGCCGCTCTCCTCTACCGTGCGACGCTCCCCGCCTGGAACAATTCGTGTCGTCACCGCCTGATCGGCGCAGTTCCGGGCCAACGCGTCGATATTGGCGCGTTGCTCCACCGCGTCTGTCTCCAGGCGGTACTTGTCCTTCACCAACACCGCCGCCAGGGCGATGAACTTGCGCTGGCCGCAACTCCCGCCGCTCCATTCGGCCAGGTCCCCGTCCGACTTGCTGATGTTGACCCCTGCGTCCAGACACCACTGGTTGAGCGGATCGTTCGCAAACTCACGTTTGCGATCAAACGACCATGACGCGCCACCCGAGTCGTGCGCCTCGCGCAGGGCGACGATATGGTCCACATGCTCGCTCGCCAGACAAGCCAACCTGCTCCGCGCGCTGCCGGAGTCGTATCGCCAGTCATCGCGGTCGTACCCGCGTACGCCGGCCTCTGTCGACTCGCCTGGCAGCAGCGGGTTCGACTCGCAGCCCACGCCATCACCATCCGCGTCATGACCATGGCCGTCAACCACTCGGTACGGGAAGTGCGACCCGCAGCTGCCATCAGCCTCGACGCTGTCCCGCTCAACCCAAGACCAGACCAGCAAGAACAGCACCACAGACACCGCCGCCATGGCGCCGCGAAGGACGGGCCGGCCGATCTTGGACGCGCAGCATCGATCCAGAAACGCGAGTTGAGCGCCCATCTGGACCCTCCATCCACGGCAAGCGTGGGAGGTCAGGACATTCCCACTATGGCCATTGGATCGTCCTCGGGTCGATCAGCGGTCGCCTACAAGTAATGACGCCCAGGTTGTCTCGCCGCGCGACCACAAACCGTCACACACCGCCCTACGGCATGTACGGATACGGACTCGGACCCAGCTGAGTCCTCAAAATTGCCTGGGCATCCTCAACGAACTCACACAGCAACGGACGAGTATCCGCCGGATCGATAATGTCCTGGCCCGTCGCCTCAGCCGTCCGGAACGGCGATGCGAGATCCTGCAGCCGCTGCTCAATCTCCGCCTGCTTCGCCTCCGGATCGTCCGCCGTGTCGATCTCCCGCCGATACGCCGCCATCGCCCCGCCCTCAATGTGCATCGAGCCCCAGCGACCCGACGGCCAGGCCCAGCGTTGGAACATCCCCGTCGGCCGATGCTGACACTGCCCCGCGACGCCGAAGATGCGACCCATCACGACCGTCGCCCAGGGCATCCGCGACTGGCAGGTCGCCATTACCAGTCGCGCCCCAGCCCGCTCGATGCCCAGCTTCTCCGACTCCAGGCCGACCATGAACCCGGGCTCGTCGGCGAACGAGATCAGCGGCAGGTGGAACATGTCGCAGAGCTGGATCAGGCGTATCACCTTGCTCCCGCCCTTGACATCCGTCGACCCGCCCTCATGCATCGGATTGTTGGCCATCACCCCGACGGGATACCCATTGATCCGCGCCAGCCCAATAATCCGCGAGCGCCCATAGAACGGAGCAATCTCAAAGAACGATCCCTGGTCGACGCACCAGTTGATCGCACGGTGGCCGTCATACGCCCGACGCCGATCGCGAGGCACCAGCCGCCGCAGCCGTTCCTCCCGCCGATTCGGATCGTCGGTCGGCTCCGTCCGCTCCGGCATCTCATGGACGCACTGCGGCAGATAGCTCAGGAACTGCCGAATCTGCCGGAACGCATCCTCTTCGTCCTCGGCCAGGTTGTCGACCGACCCTGACTGATACACGTGGACCCGCTCGTCGCCGAGATCCTCCTTCGTGATGTCATAGCCCAGCGCCGCCTTGACCACCGGCGGACCACCCGGAAAAAGCTGGGAAATCCCCTTCACCATGAGCGTGAAGTGGGCCATGCAGGCATTGACCGCCGGCAACCCGGCGACCGATCCCATCACCGCCGAGACCACCGGCACCACTCGCATCAGATCCGTGTCGAACGTCGACCACGTATTCCCGTCCGGCAGATACGTACGGCCCAGCGTCTCGAACCCGCGTACCGAGCCGCCCGCCGAGTCCAGCATCCGCACATAGGGAACACGCCACTCAAGCGCCCGCTGGTTGGAGTGTTTCTCGGACCCGAGACCGCTGCTCGCCCCGTCACCGCCGCCCGATCCGCCGCGCACCGTGAAGTCGCCCGCCGAAACGACAATCTTCCGACCGTTGACCTTGCCAAACCCCTCGATCGATCCCTTTGGCGTGAACCCAACCAGCTCACCCGAATCATCATGCTCGGGACTTCCGACCAGCGACATGAACTCGCTCAGCGATCCGGAGTCCAGCAGCCCATCCAGCCGCTCATTGACCAGCAGCTTCCCCCGCCGACGCTGTCGAGCCACACCCTCAGGCCCACCGCGAGCTTTGGACAGCTCCTTTCGCTTGCTAATCTCGGCGATTTCAGATTCCCAGGTCATAAGAAGCTCTCGGTGTGATTGCGTTGTGGTTGCGTCGTGATTGCGTTCGTTCGTCGTCCATGAGCCCGAACACTCTGGATATCGTATTGCCACCTTGAGATAGAGATGTTCGATGCGGACCCTCATATCCATCACGATCGTCCTGATCTCAGTCGCCACTGGCCTCGCCTGCACGAGCTCAGAACACCAGCAGGATCCAGCCGCCGCCGAACAGCGAGGCGTGCGCCAGCCACTCCCTGAACCGCCCCAGATCGTCAGCAATGACGGCCCCGAGCAAGCCACCTTCGTCGCCCGAGCGCTCCCCGCAGTCGTCACCCATTCCAATCTGCCCATCCGCGAGACCGACTCCGACCCGCAAGACTTCCTCGATTACCTCACCGTCGACGACGGACCCTACGGCTTCCGCACCGTGCTCGGCATCTTCTCCCCCACCGACCACATCGACTTCGACATGATCGGACTCGAACTCGTCTGCGACTCGCAGATCGACGGCGGCATGCTCTGGATCTACGCCGCCGCCTTCCCCTCCTACGACGCCCGACAACGAAACATCGCCGCCGGCCTCGACGACGAAGGCGTGCCCGCCAGCGTCACTTTCACCCGCTCCGCCGACGACTCCGACGTCCGCCTCCTCTTCGACACCGTCGAGCACCAGTCCGCCCAACTCTTCGACGCCACCCTCTTCCTCGCCGTCGCCAAGGGCTACGAGACCGCCTTCGTCCGCCTCCCCTTCGCCGGCGACTACATCTCCGCCAAGATCGACCTCCGAGGAGCCTTCAGCACCCCCATCC
>DAOUHS010000029.1:0-4760 GCA_034428415.1 Dehalococcoidia bacterium | reverse complement strand
TTGGTAGTCATGCTGCGAGCCTATCGACCGTCAGCGTGCCTGGTCAGCGAGAAACCATGCGACCGCGTCTTGAAACGCATCCTCAAGCGGCGTCTGCGGCAAGCCAAGTTCTCGGATTGCCTTGGCAGGATCAAACCACTGCTGATGAGCGGCCAGCCGCGCACCGGCAATCGTCGCCCGCGGGGTTTGCCGCCGCAGCACCGAGACCAGGTACTCGTCACAGACAGCGGCCAGGTATGCCACAGCCAGCGGCAGCGCTAGCCGGGGCGAATCGACGCCGCCGACGGCAGCTGCACGAGTGATGACCTCGCGCAGAGTCAGGTTGCCCTCGGCGTGGCCCAGCAGGTACCGCTCCCCGACGTGCCCCTGTCCGATCCGTTCAGACGCAAGCAGGTGACCCTCCGCCACATCCGCGACATGCACGATGTTGAGTCCGGCGGTGCGAATGTAGGCGGGCATCGAGCCGTTTGCTGCGTCGCGGATCAGTCGGCCGGTGGGTGTTGGTTTCAGATCGAGTGGACCGATTGGCGCGGTCGGGAGCACGCAGACGGCGGGTAGGGACTCACTTTGGACCAGTTCGTGGACGAGGCGCTCGCTGAGGATCTTGGTCTCTTCGTAGGGACCGGGCGCGTGTTCGATGTCGGCCCACTGGGTTTCGTCGGCGGGGTGGGACGGATCGCGTGGTGGTCCGACTGCCGCGACGGAGGAGGTGTGGACGACTCGGTCGACCTGGGCTCGGAGTGCGGCTTGCATCAGCTCGCGGGTGCCGTCGACGTTTGCGCGGTAGGCGTCGCGCCGGGCATGGCGGCTGAGGTCGTAGCGCGCGGCGACGTTGAAGAGGGTGTCGACGCCTGACAGAGCGTGGGCGAGGGATGCCGGGTCGGTGAGGTCTCCGTGGACGATTTCGATTGGGAGGCCGTCGAGGGCTCGCTGGTCGCTGCCCTGGCGGACCATGGCGCGGATTTCGACGTCGGCGTTGAGCGCGGCTCGGACGACGTGGGCACCGATGAAGCCGTTGGCTCCGGTGACGAGGGCGCGTTTCACGTGAAACCGGTTGGCGTGCTAGCCGCCGTTTTGGTCGACGAGCGCGGGGATGATCAGCGTCATCGCGCGCTCGAGCTCCTGGATGGCGGATTGGCGCTGGATGCCGAGCGAGAGCAGCTCGGGCAAGAGGCCTGGCCGACGGACGGCCCCGATCGCGATGTCCAGCGCGGAAGGTTTGCCGCGCCACTGGACGACTTCGTTGGGGATGTCGTCGTCGAGCGCGTCCATGACGACGCGCACACAGGCGAAGGGGATGTCCGCCTCGGCGCAGATCTCGGCCCATTCGGCGTCTTCCATCTGGACGATCTCGGCGCCGGAGTCGGCCGCCGCCTGCTTTTCGGGCCTGGTGAAGAGGATTTCGGGCGTGGTGATGCTGGTTACCGACTGCCAGTAGATGTCCGCTCTATTGAGCAGGCGGATGGCCTGTTTGCGGAGCTGGTCATCGGCCTGGAAGACGGCGCCATCGGTCTGGCGGATCGTGTTGGTCGGCAAGGTGATCGACGGGCGGCGCAGGTTGTTGGTCAATCCGCCGGCAACGCCGATGCTGATCACGTGGGATGGCGACTGCTCAACTGCTTCCTCGGCGGCGTCGCGCGCTCGTTGCGGGCCGACGCCGGAGGTGACGATCCGGACGCGGCCGCGCCCGGCGATCGCCTGTCCGGCGCGGGCGGCCTTGGCCTCCCAGGGCAATGCGGCGGTGATGGTGAGCATTTGCTCATTCTACGCCAGAGCCTGGGGGGACCAGAGTCAGTCGGCGAACGGTTATGCCATCGCCAAATGGCTCATGACGGCTCGGCTGTCGAGGCTGAATGCAATGTTGCGATGGGTAGACTGAACTGCAGACGAAATCAGGTCACATCCAGTCACGAGGAAGATTGATGTACGAGACGCTCCTGTACGACATTGACGACGGTATCTGCACGATTACGTTGAATCGGCCCGATTCGCTGAACGCGCTCAATGGGACGATGCTGACCGAGCTCCCCCTCGCCTGCGAGCAGGCAGCGGCGGACAACGAGGTGCGCGTGGTGATCCTGACCGGTGCGGGCAGGTTGTTCTGCGCCGGCGGCGACCTGAAGGACACCGGTCGGGGCGATATTCGCAATCTCGAGCAGAGCATCTACTCGCTGACCAATCAGGAGCGCGCCTCGGTGCTGCTGCACCAAATGCCGAAGCCGACGATCGCGGCGATCAATGGCGGCGCGGCGGGCGCGGGATGTTCGCTCACGCTGGCCTGCGACCTTCGCTACATGTCGACGACGGCGTACCTGTACACGGCGTTTTTGAAGGTCGGATTCTCGGGCGACTTCGGCGGAACCTGGACGTTGCCGCGTCTGGTCGGAATGGGCAAAGCGCGCGAGATGTACTTGCTTCCCGATCGTGTGCAGGCGGAAGAGGCGCTGTCGTTGGGTCTGGCCAATGGCGTGTTCGATCCGGAAGAGCTGATGCCCAACGTGATGCAGGTCGCGGCGCAGTTGCGCGATTCGCATCCCGGCGCGATCGCGCAGATCAAGAACAACCTCAACGACGCGTTCACGATTCCACTGTCGGAGGCCGTGCGGCGCGAGGCGGACCGGATGCGTCGGGTGGGCGAGAGCGAGGATTCGATCGAGGCACGACGGGCGTTCGTCGAGAAGCGGCGTCCGGTGTTCACGGGCAGGTGAGTTGGCCCGGAATCCCCCCTCTGCCTACGGCATCTCTCCCCGCAGGGCGGTGGGAGAACAGAACAAAGAGAGGTGGTAGACGATGTTGAGGATGCGGCAGATTTGCCTGGTGGCCGAAGATCTGGACATGGTTGAATCGCACCTTCGGGGTGTCTTTGGGCTGGAAGTCTGTCACCGCGATCCTGGTGTCGGCAAGTTCGGACTGCATAATTTCCTGATGCCAGTCGGTGACTCGTTCCTCGAGGTCGTCTCGCCGATGATGCCTGGCACGGCGGGAGGTCGTTTTCTGCGTCGCCGCGGCGGCGACGGCGGCTACATGGTGATCATGCAGTGCGACGACATGGCCGACCGGCGCGCCCGCATGGCTGAGCTCGGGATCCGCCTGATCATCGACTCGGGCAACGATCAGACCGACGGCATGCAGCTGCATCCGAAGGACATGCCCGGCGCGATCGCCGAGTTGCGTTGGAACTCCGGCGACCAGCCCGGCGGCCCCTGGAACCCGGCCGGCGATCACTGGGTGCCGGCCAAGCGCGAGCACGTGATCACCTCGATGACGGCGGCCGAGCTGCAGAGCGATGACCCATCGGGCATGGCAGCTCGATGGTCGGAAGTGCTTGAGATTCCCGGTGGGTCAGACGATGACGGCCATCCGACGATCGCGCTGGACGACGCGACCCTCCGGTTCGTTGAGGCGACTGATGGACGCGGCGAAGGCCTGGGCGGGCTCGACGTGGCGACGGTGGATCGAGAGCACGTGGTCTCAACCGCGCGACATCACGACCTTGAGGTGTCGGAGGATGAGTCGATGCTGATGCTCTGCGGGGTGCGGTTCCGGCTGGTGTAGGCGGGCGGCCCACTCAGTCGCTCCGCGACCGCTCCCCCAGAGGGGGAGCTCTATCGAGCTAGCGAATCGAGCCGACGAAACTGCGCAGGCCGGCTTTGATGTTGGTGGTGGCGTCGATCACGGCTGAGGCTTCGTAGCCCGAATGGACCATGCAGTCGACGCACTTGGGGTTGCCGGAGGCGACTCCGTAGTTTTCCCACTCGGTCTCTTCGATCAGCTCGTGGAAGCTGTCGGCGTAGCCCTCGTCCATCAGGTAGCAAGGCCGTTGCCAGCCGAAGACGGTGTAGGTGGGGTTGCCCCAGGGCGTGCAGTCGTACTCGATTTCGCCCTTGAGGAAGTCGAGGAAGAGTTCGGAGTGGTTGAACTTCCAGTGCTTGGGCGGGTCGCTGAGGATGTCTCGGAAGAGTTCTTTGGTCTGGTTGCGGGCGAGGAAATGCTCCTGGTCTGGGGCCTTTTCGTAGGGGTAGCCCGGCGAGATCATCAGGCCGTCGACGCCGATGTCCATCAGCTTGTCGAACATCATGCGGATCCGGTCGGGCTTGGCGCCGAGGAAGAAGGTGCTGTTCGTAGTCACGCGGAAGCCTCGCGCTTTGGCTTCCTCGATGGCGCGGATGGCGACGTCCCAGATGCCGTCTCGGCAGACGGAGTCGTCGTGGTCCTGCTCGTAGCCGTCGACGTGGACGGAGAAGGTTAGGTAGGGGTTGGGCTCGAAGTCCTGGAGCTTGCGCTCGAGCAGGATCGCGTTGGTGCAGAGGTAGACGAACTTCTTGCGGTCGGTGTAGCCGTTGGCGATCTCGACGATGTCTTTGTGGATCAGCGGTTCGCCGCCGGCGATGGCGACGACCGGCGCGCCGCACTCTTCGACCGCGTCCCAGCATTGCTGCGGTGTGAGGCGTCGGCGGAGGATGTCGTTCGGATGTTGGATCTTGCCGCAGCCCGCGCACTCGAGGTTGCACTGCAGTAGCGGCTCGAGCATCAGCACGAGCGGGTAGCGCTCGGTCCGTCGGAGTTGCTGGCCGACGACGTACTTGCCGACCTGGATGGTTTGTCTGAGCGGTGTGGCCATCAGTCGTCCACTCTACTTGGTGCGCCTATGTTGGCCGCTGCCCATTGCCGTGGGCGGACACGATTTCTTGCACGTGTTGCAGTTTAGAGGAGTTCGAGCGCTCGGCGGTATGCGTCGGGAGTGTTGAGGTTGAGCGTCA
>DAOUHS010000028.1:0-11724 GCA_034428415.1 Dehalococcoidia bacterium | reverse complement strand
CGCCACCGCGCCGGACGAGCTGCTGTCAGCACTGGCGGATGCTCTATCGGAGTCGTTCGACTGTCCACGTGCAGCGATTCGACTCAACGATCCCTTCCAGGGCGGCTACATCACCCGCTGGCATGGCAGACGATTCGGCAACGGCGGATTGCCCTGGGTCCAGATTGAGATGAACCGCAGCTGGTATCTGTCGCCAGAGTGGCATGACCCGGCGACCAACAAGGTGGACGCACGGCGGTTGACGGATCTCAACCAGCGATTCAGTGCTGCCCTGAGAGCACTAGAGGCCTTGCACTAAACGGTTCGGCTACCGCGTAACACATTGGACGACCGATCGCTGCCAATGGCCTGGCGAACTGCGAAGGGAGACCATCCGATGGCGACGGAACGTAACGACACCAACGGAGCAGCTCCCCACCTGGCCGGGCTACGTCCAGGGCTGGCGATCACGCTCAAGGAAGCCTCCGACATCGCGGCCGAGGTCCGGCGCCTGATCTCCCTGGGGCAGGAGGAGCGCGCGCTACAGCTCGTGCGCAGCCTGCATCCGGCCGACATGGGCTTGATCATCGCCGGCCTACCCCGGACCAGCCGCGACATCATTCTCGGCATCATGTCGCCCGACACGGTGACCTGGATGCTGCGCCAGATGAACCCGGTTGAGGCGGGCCGAGTCGCTACCCGTCTGGGAGTGCAGACGCTCAGCTTCGTGCTCCGGCAGGTCCATCCGCAGCAGGCGCTGGCCACGCTCCGGCGACTCCCATTGATTCGCGCGCAGGCGGTCGTTGAGACGCTCGAGACTCCCGTCGTCGAGGACGAACTGCTCGCCCAGGCGCCCGACACCGCCGCAGCGTTGATGGTCGCCGACGTTCCCGTCGTGCAGCAAGACACGCTCGTCGAAGCTGCCCGCAACGCCGTCCGGCAGATCGACGTAGACCGGGACAAGTACACGTTCGTCTACGTACACGACGATGATGGTCTGCTGGTCGCCCAGATTCCGATGTCCGAGCTGGCGATGGCCCTTGACGATGCCAGTGTCGACTCAATCAGCGCGCCGATCGTGGCTGCAGTGACGGCCGAGACCGACGCCCAGGAGTGCGCCCGGCTGCGCCGTCACTACAACGTGACCCAGTTGCCGGTGGTCGAGGAGGGACGGCTGATCGGAGCGATCTTGCCCGAACAACTGCTGGGGGCGTTGGTCGAGCAGGACACGCAGCAGATGCTGCAGGTCGCCAACGTCGCCGGCGAAGCGGCCGATGGACCGCTCGGCAACTCGATTCGCACGCGGCTGCCGTGGCTCACGGTCAACTTGGCCACGACCTTCCTCGCCGCCGCGGTCATCTCCGCGTTCGAATCGACCCTCGCACAGGTCGTGGTGTTGGCGGCGTTCCTGCCGGTCGTCGCCGGTCAGGGCGGCATCGGGGGAACGCAGACGCTGACCCTGATCGTTCGAGCCATCGCGCTGGGTGAGTTAGTCGGGATCACGGCGAAGCGGCTGCTGGTGCGCGAAGCGATGCTCGGGATCTTCCACGGCGTCTGGTTGGGACTGCTGGTGGCTGTCATCGCCATCGTCTGGCAGCAGAACCCGGGACTCGCCCTAGTCCTGGGCCTGGCCATGCTAGGCAACATGATCATCGCCGGCTCAGTCGGAGCGGCCGTGCCGCTCTTCCTACGCAGAATCGGAGTCGATCCCGCTGTCGCCTCTGCCGTCGTCGTCACTACCTTCACCGACGTCTTCGGCTTCCTTCTCTTCCTCGGCATAGCCAGCGCGGCGATCGAGCTCATCGCCTAATCAGCTCGCCGCAGCCCTCGGTCGGTGCCTCCAGCTAAGGGGACTCGAACCCAGCGGGGATTGGATGGCTCCCGAGATTTCGAGTTGCTGACTACAGCGCGACTTCCCACAAATGAGTTCGAAGTACGGTCTCGTTAGTCCCACCACCCTGGACAAGATCAACAACCCTTGAACTGATCTCCTGCCTGGAGATCTGAGCGGTTCACAGGATGCGGATCGTCGGCTTCGGTAGATGTCGCATTTCGTCCGCAGCTATTGAGAGACGCTCACGATCGAGGGCTATTCGTCGTCTTCAACTTCGCCCATGATCTCCTCCACCGCCCGGCTCGCTTCGAGCGCTTCTTCGGTATTCCTCGACCAGGCGAAGGTGTCAATCACGTTTGGTTCACCGATAAACAGGGCGGGGCTGAGAATGAAGCCGGACGGGATCGCGAAGTCGGCCATCATCTGCAGCGCCGCGACAGTCAGATAGCCCTGGAACTCAGCAAGGTCGGTGAGCGAAAGGGGACGTTGACGCTGTACCCAGTCGGGGAAGATCCGGTTGCGGGAGTCGGCGCCAACGGTCATGACCACAAGTCTCGAGTCGGTCTGTTCGATGGCGGTGTTGGCCGCTACCAATGTGTCGGGGTTGAGCACGAAGATGCCCGCGATTCGACCCGCTTCGGCATCGGAGAGTCGAGCGACAATCTTCTCGGCGCGGATCGGGATATCGTCGCCATCGCTGAGTTGCAGCAGCTCAACTTCACCGCCCTGGTAGCCGGCAGCCAAGTTGTCGCAGCGCTGATTGAGGCCGACATTGGTCTCCTCGTGAATCACACAGAGCAGGAGGCCCGAGACTTCGAGTTGGTTGAACCGCTCGGCAGCGAGTTGACCGGTATGTTCGTCATTAAGCGCGATATGAACGGCGGAACCGGCCTCGGCCGCAAACGCAGCGCCGGAGTTGAAGGTTACAATCCGAACGCCCGCCTCGGCCGCCTCACGGAGAGCCGGGGTCATCACTGCCGGATCGGCGATTGTCGAGGCGATTGCGAAGGCGCCGTCCGTGCTGCATTGACGCACTGCGGCGGCCTGGTCGCTGCTCCGCTGGTGGGTGGAGTAGCGCAGATTCATGTCGAAGCGGTCGGCGGCGATTCGGGCGTAACCGCGAATCTCGCGCCAGAAGGTGTCGTCCGGATCGCCGTGTCCGATCAGACAGAAGAGCGGTCCGCGGGTGGTGTCCTCGATGTCGACCGCTGAACTGACGCGCCAGACGCCGGGCTCGGCGTCGGCGCCCAGGAAACGCGCGTCGGGCAGTTGTCGATCGCCCCAGGCGGCCTGGCCGCCACGCTGCTGTAGCGCGACTTCGACGCGGCCATCGTCCAGCAGCCGGGCGGCGGCGCGGATTTCGCCGATCGCGTTATCACCGTCGGCCTGGGCCGGGCCGAAGCCGCTGCGACCGATGAGCACGCCGGCTGCGAGAGCGGATAGCGCTGCGAGCGTGACGACGAAGAGCAAGGTTTGGAGTCGAACGGTACGCATGGTCGTTTCATCCCCGGTGGTTGCAGGTCCCGTTGGTGACGGAGGCGGGCAGTTCAATTGCGTAAAGTTCGGCGCAGCCTCCAGTGTCCACGTAACTTACACCGCTCGGCGCATTCAATCAGCAACTACGGGAGAGCTTCCCTCCCAGAAGGGGAAGCGGGAAGTCGGCACGGGGAACGGTTGTCCAGCCGATTTTTCCGGTGAGGGGGGAGCGGGGGCACGATTCTCAGCGTGTTGCTGAAGATCGCACACTCGGAGGGGCTCAAGATGTTCAAGTTTGGGTCTTCGTTCTGTTCGGACCTAGACGGATGTGGTCGGGCGGTGCCGGACGGCGGCCTCCTCAGCTGTTGGGTTCATATGTTCTGAGGATGGCATTCGGCCGCAGCCCTGCCTGGCGATGCTTCAGAACGCTTCGTCACCCGGCTGCTCATGCGGGACCAGGCAGTAGAAGTCGGGACTCTCGGCTGTGCTGACCCGAGCGGCCGATGTCACTACCTCGTGATGGACGAACCGGCGCTCAGACGAGGGCCTGGTAGGCCATCTTCATGAAGCCTCGGGTGAGGTCGGCCAGGCCTCCGGGGCGGTTCCCGTAGAGGAAGACGTGGGTGAAGAAGAGGCCGGTGAGGTCCTCCACCGGGTCGACGAAGAACCAGGTGCCCGCGGCGCCGCCCCAGCCGAAGGTCCCTGGAGAGCCCGGATAGAACGAGCGCTCCACCGACTTGCGCACTGCGTAGCCGAGACCGAAGCCGTAGTTGGGGATTGGCAACAGGTCAATCTCGCGATCGCCGAGGTGGTTCGAGGTCATCAGCTCGACGGTCTTGCGGCCGAGGATTCGGTTGTCGTCAAGCTCGCCTCCGTTGAGCAGCATCTGCGCGAACCGGCTGTAGTCGGATGGTGTGCAGAGCATGCCTCCGAACAGGCCATTGCCGGAGCGCAGGTCCTTTGAGCGTGAGCGCACCTTTTCGGCGGTCTCTGGGCGGTCGCGGATAGCGAGGTTGCCCTCGGCGTCCCAGGTGTGGTCGGTGACGAGACGTCCTTCATCGGCGTCGTCGCAGTAAAAGCCCGAGTCGTTCATGCCCAGCGGATCGAAGACTCGCTCGCGGAAGAGCTCGTCGAGGTTCTGGCCGGTTAGGCGAGTAAGGAAGAGTGAGAGGACGTCGAAATCGGAGCCGTAGTTCCAGCGGTCGCCGGGATGGGCATAGAGGGGCAGGTTGGCGTTGGCGAGGATCATTTCTTCGTAGCTGCGCGGTGGATCGTTGACTCGTGCGTCGCCGGGCAGGAAGCCGCTGCCTTCGAATGTTGGCGTGAGCAGCGGAAAGTAGGCCGCCGGGAGCTTGCCGATTGCAGGCAGCCCCGAGGTCATGGTCATCAGGTCCATGATCATGATGTCGCGCCGGGCGGGCTCGACGTTCATGGGTGGGAATGCGCCTCGTACGCGATCGTGCGGCGGCGTCTCGATCGCCACGAGGCGGTTGCTGAGTTCGGGAATCCAGCGGGTGATCGGGTCGTTGAGTTCGAAGGCGTGTTCCTCGAAGAGGCTCATCAACACGACGGCTGCGACCGGCTTGGTCTGCGAGTACATGCGGAAGAGGCTGTCCGTGCCGACCGGGGTGTCGCGCTCCATGTCTAGGGTGCCCGTTGCGTGGGTGTGTACGACTTGGCCGTGTCGGAGGACGACCGTGACCGCGCCCGGTAGCTCGCCGGCCTCCACCGCTGCGTCCATCCTGGCTTCGATGCGGGACAGGCGATCGGCGTCGAAGCCGACGGCCTCAGGCTTGGTCGTGGGCAGTCCAGCGAATGAACTCACGGGGCACTCCTTGTCGGCGTTGCCACGGCCCTCACCCTAGCCCTCTCCCAGGGGGAGAGGGGACCAGAGGGAGAGCGTAGCGGCTAAGCCTTCAACTTCTGCACCGCGAAGAGTTGTTCGTTGCCACGTGGCTGCACGGCGCCGGCGGGCCAGCGCACACCTGAACGAACAACGCCCGCGGTCTGGATCTCCACCAACGGGAGCATGTAATAGCCGAGGGTATGTTCGATGAACAACTGGCTGATCAACTCGCTGCGCTTGTCCGGGTCGAGCTCCAGCCGCTGGGCCCGCGCGAGCGCCGTGACCTCTTCACTGCTACCGAGGGTGTAGACGCCCTCCGGCAAGATGGAGATATTGACGGTTGTCTGGATGTCGGTCCGTTGGCCGTCGATGAACCACCAGATCCCGGGCGCCCCGTCGGTCCTGCCGCTTCCCGCCTGTCGAATGCCAGCGTCGGTGAAGTACTCCGAGGCTTGATACTCCCTGATCGTCAGCCGGATGCCGATCGCGGCGAGGTCCTGCTGGACCGCGAGCGCCATCTCGGGGATGCCCGGGGAGAAGCCGATGACGATGTGGAACGTGGTGTCGAAGCCGTCGGCGTAGCCCGCCTCGGCCATCAGCTGCCTGGCCCGCTCGGGATCGTGGGGGAACCTCAGGCCTGCGGCCTCGATCTCATCCTCCGTGGGATAGCCGAAGGCACTGCGGCCCGTGAACATGGGCTGCTTCTCTGTGCCCGTCAGGAGGCCGTCAATGATCGCCTGGCGGTTGACGGCAATGTTGGCCGCCTCCCGGACCCGAATGTCGAGGAACGGATTGGGCGAGCCGTCCTCGAACACCGGGTTGTTCAAGTTGAACCTGGGCAGCATCGTGGTGGCGCCTTGGTAGTGGATTTCATACTCGGGGTCGTCAATGAACCCCTCCACGTCCTTGGTTGCGAGGGCGTAGACCACATCCAGTTCTCCGGCCTCCAGTCCCGCGATTTGCGACAACACCTCGGGCCGGATGAGGACCTTGAGGTCCTTGTGGAAGGGCACATGTTTGACATTGAGCGGATGGTCGAGCGGCTTGAGGTGGTCGTCGAAGCGGGTCATGACAAAGTCGGTGTCGTCCGTGTGGCTAACGAAGCGGTAGGGGCCCGTCCCCATCGGTTCCCGGTCCATCACCGCGTCGCCCACACTCTCTACGTAGGCCTTGGAAAAAATCGCCCCGACCGTTGAGGCGTTTGGCATTTGGTTGGAGACCCAGGCGGCATCGGGCGCGTGCAGCTCCACTTTCCAGGTGCGCTCGTCCACTGCTTGGCTACTGACCCAGTTCTGCGAGCCGAAGGAGACGCGCGCGCTGGTCCAGCCGGCCGGGTGATCGGTCGTTTCGCCGCCCTGGTGGTACTCGGCGATGTTGCCCATCCGCTCGTAGGTGAAGACCATGTCCTCCGCCGTGAGGATCGATCCGTCGTGGAACATGGCGGGCATGACCTGCGCAACCATGGTCACATCGTCAACGAACTCGGGTGCGATCATGTGCGGGCGCACTGAGTTGTCGTCAGGGTCGAAGACGATGCCGGCGTCGTAGACGTTGCCGTGGGAGATGTAGTTGACGTGGCTGCCGGAGCGGATCGGGTCCAGCCCGCCGCCGTCGCGGGCGACGGCGGTCGTGATTGTTGCGTCGAGGTCGACGTCGGCAAAGGGGGCCGGAGCGACGGCCTCTTGCTGTTCCTGCTGTTCGGCCTGTTGCTCTGCCTGTTCCTGTTCGGTCTGCTCCTGCGCCTCAGCCTGCTGGGCCTGCTGCTCGGCCTGTTGCTCGACAGCCTCTTGCTGTTGTTGCTGCTGGGCCTGCTGTTGCTCGGCCGGTTGCGGCTGGTCTTGCTGTTGCTGCTGCTGAACCTGCGCCGCGGCGGGTTGCGCGTCGTCGTCATCGTCGCCGCAGCCGACGAGGGCCAGGCCTGCGGCGCCCACTCCGGCGCGAGCGCTGCTGCGCAGCACCGCTCGTCGCGACAGCCGTTTGCGAGACATTCGGGTCCAATAGCTTCGCGTACTCATGTCAATCCCCTAGCCGGACTCCAGCGCCGCGTTCGGGAACTGCATCAGTCCAGACGAATAGTCGGAAGTATGGTCTTCTCAAAATTGGATGTCAATCGATTCATGATGCGCCGGTGGCACGGGGTCAATGTCTGCCGAGGTCGGGCAGGGGAGCGACGAGGCTGCGTTCGGGGCGAATTGGCATCTGAGGCGGTGAATTTTGGGGGAT
This sequence comes from Dehalococcoidia bacterium, assembly GCA_034428415.1. Lineage (GTDB taxonomy): Bacteria > Chloroflexota > Dehalococcoidia > Bin125 > Bin125 > Bin125. The sequence continues at coordinate 4,366 of DAOUHS010000028.1, read as the reverse complement.
CGGAGCGAATTCTCTGTCGAGGCCTGTGAATTCGTTGCTGAGGTGGTCAGATTTGTCTGGAATTGTCCGGATTGTTCCAGATACGGACAGGATTGATCTGGTTCGGTCTCGATCAGTCCGGGTCCGTCCAGAACTTCGGCGTCGGTTGGGGCGAGGGCGTGTTCGCGCTGATGCTGGTCGTGTTCCTGGATGTCGGGCAGGTTGAGGAGGAGGAGGCGCAGTTCTCGGGCGTTAGCTACGGCCTGTCGGTGCTGGGCATGGTCGGGCATCCCCGGCGTTGATAGCTACGTGTGTTCTATGTGTGGTACCGGTTGGACGCTTGGGAGGGGACCCCCTCTGTCACTGCGTGACATTTCCCCCGCGGAGCGGGGGAGAAAATTGGGAGGGGGATTGGGGAGGTAGCTCTCTGGGTCGGGGGGCCCTCACCTTAGCCCTGTCGCAGAGGGAGAGGGGATCGGAGGAGGAACGGGGGCTGGCTGCTGTGACTAGCATGCGGCTTATGAGTTTGGGCCTGTGTGGCTGGACTCTGATTTGAGTGCGCCTTGCAGTTTTGGAACTACGTCGCGGTCCGCCTGCTCCAGACGATCGTCGTCGTGTTCGTTGTGGCGACCATCGTTTTCTTCGTCGCGCGGCTGGTGGGCAATCCAGAGTCGTTCCTGTTGCCGTATGAAGCGACCGAAGATGAGATTGAGACGGTTCGTGAGCGATTCGGCCTGAACGACCCGCTGATCGTGCAGTACGGCCACTTCCTTGGTGATCTAGCGCAGTTGGACTTTGGGACGTCGTACCGGGGTGCGGGGACGTCGACGATTGCGGCGATCGGTGAACGCGCGGTGAACACGTTGAAATTGACGGCGGCGGGGTTGATCTTTGCGGTCTGCCTGTCGATCCCGCTGGGGATCGCGGCGGCGCTGCGCCGTGGCAGATTTACCGACTGGCTGGCCCGCCTGCTCGCCGTGTTCGGTCAGGCGACGCCCAGCTTCTGGCTGGGTTTGATGGTGATCTTCTTCTTCGCGGTGGAGCTGGGCTGGTTCCCGACCGGCGGAGCGGAAGGGTTCAAGTCGCTGATCTTGCCGGCGGTCTCGTTGGGGCTGCTGGAGATGGCGGCGATCATGCGCCTGACCCGGTCGGGGATGATCGATGTGTTGGGGGCTGACTTCATCGTCACGGCGCGGGCGAAGGGTTTGCGAGAGCGCACCGTCATCACTCGGCACGCGTTACGCCATGCTCTGCTGCCGGTGGTGACGGTGCTCGGTCTCGGCATGGGTCGGCTGATCGCGGGTGCGGTGATCATTGAGGTGGTGTTCGCCTGGCCGGGGGTCGGTCGGCTGATCATCGACTCGATCGTGCAGTCCGACTATCCCATGGTGCAGACGGCGATCATCGTGCTGGCGGCCTCGATCGCGTTGGCCAACGCGGCGGTGGACGTGTCGTACCGGCTGATTGATCCGCGGATCCGCGTAGGAGGTCTGGGATGATCGAACGCGCGGCGGCAGCGATCGAGGTTGAGTTCTCCGAGCCTCGCGGCCCGATCCGCTGGCGGCGATGGCTGGGTCTGTCGGTGCCGCTGGCGATCGGGCTGGTCTTTGTCCTGGCGGGCGTGCTGGCGGATGATCTTGCGCCGCATGATCCGAGTTTTATCGATCTGTCGGCACGTCTCGCGCCGCCTGTGTTTGACGGCGGTACGTGGAATCATGCGCTGGGGACGGACGATGTGGGACGGGACATCTTGAGCCGCTTGATGCATGGGGCGCGGATCTCGCTGATCGTGGTGGCGATCGTGGTGCCGGGCTCGGCCGCGTTCGGGACGCTGGTGGGGATGGCGTCGGGCTGGTTGGGTGGTTCGACCGAGCAGATCTTGATGCGCATCGTGGACGTTCAGCTCGCTTTGCCGGCGATCCTGTTTGCCGTGTTGTTGGGCAGCATCTTCGGGCCGAGTCTGCGCAATGTGATCATCATCTTGCTGATCTGGACATGGTCGGGCTATGCGCGGCTGGTTCGATCGGAGGTCTTGTCGTTGCGGGAGCGCGACTTTACGACGGCCTCACGGGCGTTGGGTGCCGGCGGCTGGTGGATCATGCGCAAGCATCTGTTGCCGAACGTCGTGAACACGATCGTGATCATCATGACGTTGGAGGTTGCGATCGTGATCCAGGTCGAAGCGGCCTTGAGTTTCCTGGGCGTGGGCGTGCCGGCCGGGACAGCGTCGTGGGGTCGGATGATCACTGAGGGGCGCGAGGTGATGATCGTGGCGTGGTGGCCAATCTGGTTGCCGGGACTGGCGCTGTTGACGATCTCGCTGACGGGGAATCTGATGGGTGACTGGTTGCGTGATCGGCTTGATCCTCGGCTGCGGCACCTGCACTGAGGATCGGTGGAGGGTTGTGCATCGGTTTGTTCGGCTCGATCAGGGGCTTGCTGTCGCTCCCTCTCCCTCAGGGAGAGGGGACCGGTTGTTTGCGCGCCGGTCTCCAGGTGGGAAGCGTCCTCTGTCGGGTTGTCCTTATGCTGTGACCACTATGCCTTCGGATTTGCCTCTCCCGCTTGACGGGATTCGTGTTACTGATTTCTCCTGGATCGTGGCTGGTCCCCAGGCGACTCGGATTCTTGCCGACCTTGGTGCCGATGTTGTGAAGGTTGAGAACGAGTCTTATCTCGACTCGATGCGCATTGGTCTGCGGCAGGATCCGGAAAATCCGTCGCTCAACCGCTCGGGATTCCACTCGAATCTGAGTCGCAACAAGCGCTCGATTACTGCCAACCTGTTTCATCCCAAGGGTCGTGAAGCGGTTGAGCGTTTGCTTGCTGTGTCGGATGTGGTGATTGAGAACTACAGCGCCGGCGCATTCGGGCGGATGGGATTTTCGTGGGAGCGGCTGCAGGAGATCAATCCTTCGTTGATCTATGTGTCGGTCTCGGGGTTTGGCCACGTGGGGCGCGACGCCTCGTATGGCACCTGGGGTCCGAGCGCCCAGGCGGTGTCAGGGGCGACGGCGATGTCCGGTCTGCCGGATCAGCCGCCTGCCGGTTGGGGCTTTTCTTACCTGGACCACTCGGCTGGGTACTACGCCGCGATTGCCGTGCTGATGGCTCTCCATCATCGGGCACGGACGGGCGAGGCGCAGCACGTCGATATGTCGCAGATTGAGACCGGGATGGCCGTCAGCGCTGTACCGATGCTCGACTACCAGGTCAACGGCCGGAGCTATGAGCGGATCGGCAATCGGTCGCGATACCCGGCTGTGGCTCCGCACAATACGTATCCGTGCGCTCGTGATGACCGTTGGATTGCGATTGCGGTCGACGATGAGGCTCAGTGGGCGTCGCTCTGCGGGGTGCTTGGCCTCGACGCGCTGTGCGGGGATCCGCGCTTCGCCGACATGGCCGCGCGCAAGGCCCACGAGGACGAGCTCGACGAGGCGATCGGCGCCGTGACCTGTGAGCGTGACCCGTTTGACCTGATGATCGCTCTGCAGGAGGTTGGCGTCCCGGCTGGAGTTTGTCAGCGGACCGACGACAAGCAGGAGCGCGACCCTCAGCTTGCCGAGCGTGGCTTCTACCCGACTGCTCCTCATGAGGAGCTTGGTGAGCACCGCTTTGAGGGGTTGCCGATGCAGTTCTCCGGGGCGCGATGGCGCATGGAACGCGGGGCGCCGCTGTTCGGCGAGCACAATCACGCGGTTCTGACCGAGCTGCTGGGCTACGACGAAGAGGAGTTCGCCAGCATGGTCTCGGAGCTGGCGATCTGATGCCGAACTCGGATACCGTTCCAGCTGAAGGCCCGCTCGAAGGACTGCGAGTTCTCGAGATTGGCGACCTGGGTGAGGTCGCGGGCAAGCTGCTGGCTGATGCCGGGGCAGATGTGATTCGTGTCGAGCCGCCGGGCGGTGGTCGTAGCCGGCAGGTTGGGCCGTTTGTCGATGATGATCCCGGTCAGCCGTCGCTGCTTCATGCGTCTCGGAACACGAGCAAGCGGGCTGTCACGCTGGATGTCACTCAGGCGGGCGGGATTGAGATCTGGCAGCGGTTGGTTGGCCTTGTTGATGTGGTGATCGACGCTACGACGCCTACGTTCCTGGATGATCTTGGCGGCGGCTGGCAGTGGGTTGAGGCACAGTCGGACTTGAGTGACTGCGTCTGGTGCAGCATTACGCCGTTCGGTCGCACTGGTCCCCGGCGCGACTGGGCCGCCAACGACCTCGTCCAGCTCGCCCTTGGCGGGCCGATGATGAGCAACGGCTATGACGATCACGACTTGCCGCCGATCCGTCCTGACGGTGAGCACAGTATTGCGATCAGCAACGAATACGCCGTGTCGGGCCTGCTGGCAGCTCTGTGGATGCGGAATGCCGGGCATCCGGGCCAG
>DAOUHS010000027.1:0-3744 GCA_034428415.1 Dehalococcoidia bacterium | reverse complement strand
CGCAGGTCGGGGGCGATCACGTGGTAGCGGTCCTTGAGGGCCAGGGCGACCCAATCCCAGGAGCGGCAGTGATCGCGTCCGCCGTGGACGAGGATCAGAGCCGGCGCAGTCGGGTTGCCCCAGTCGACGTAGTGCAAGCGCAGCCGTTGGGAGAAGTAGATCTGCGAGGCCGGGTAGTCGGTGAGTTGTGTCATGGCTGGATCGTACCTGCCGATCCGGCCAGAAACGAGAAGCGAGATGTTGTTGGTTTGCGACTACTCGGCCTCAGGCAGCAGCGCGAGGTTGTTGCGATGCACTATGGCCGAGCCGTAGTTGTAACCGAGTTCCTCGACGATCTCCGAAGACCGCTTGCCCTGGATTCTTGAGGTCTCGGTCGACGAATAGTTGCTAATCCCGACGGCGACCGGGATGTCGTTCCGGCCGTAGAGCTGGATCACGTCGCCACGCTCGAAGTGGCCGCGCACCTTTGTGATGCCGGCGGGGAGCAGACTGCGGCCTTGCCTGGTCAGCGCGATTACGGCACCCTGATCGAGGTCGACGCCCTCGCCGTTGTGCAGGCCGGCCAGGAGCCAGCGCTCCCGGCTGTCGCGGATCGTCGTGTCGGCGGGGACGAGTGTTCCGAGGCGCTCGCCGCCGGCGATCCGGCGGATGACGTTGGGTTCGTGTCCTGAGGCGATGACGACTGCCGCGCCGCCGGCCGAGGCACGGCGGGCGGCTTCGAGCTTAGCTCGCATGCCGCCTCGGCCGCGTTCGTCCACATCGCCCGCGGCCTGCATCATCGAGGCCGGGTTGCGTAGCTCGCGGATTAGTACCGCGTCCTCGTGGATTCGAGGGTCTTTGTCGTAAACGCCGTCGACGTCGCTGAGCAGGATCAGCAGATCGGCGTCGATCAGGTTGGCGATCAGGGCGGAGAGGGCGTCGTTCTCGCCGAACGCGCCGCCGCGCAGTTCTTCATCGGCCACCACGTCGTTCTCATTGATGATCGGCACGACGCCGTATTGCAGGAGACGCAGGAGGGTGTTACGGACGTTGAGGTAGCCGCGCCGCTCGGTGACGTCGCCTCGGGTGATCAACGCCTGAGCGGCGGTAAGTCCGTAGCGCTGAAGCAACGAGTCATATCGCTGGACCAACTGCGCCTGGCCGATGGCCGCCAACGCCTGGCGTGCGCCGACGGAAGAGCGAGTCCTGGTCACACCGACGCGGGCTTGCCCCGCAGTCACGGCGCCCGAGGTGACGACAGCGACTTGAGCGCCGGCTTGCCTCAATTCCGCGACCTGGCGGACAACTTCTTCCAGCACGCCCGGGTCGAGGCGGTCCGTGCCGGAAGTCAGCAGGTTGGTGCCGAGCTTGCAGATGATGCGGCGAGGCGAGACGTCAGTCATCAAATCACCGCGTGCGGTTTCCGCTGGCATCGCCGTGGGCTGATAATGGTGACATGCGATGGTCTTTGCCGATCGACCTCGACTCGCTCCGCGAACGCCGGTCGCGCTGGCGTCGTTGGCTGGTGCTGCATCTCGGCTGGTGGCGGACTGATCTGCAACTGTTGGCCAAGCGATCGGTGTCCGAGTTTCTCGATGACCACTGCGCCCAGCTGGCGGCCTCGATGTCCTATTACGTCTTCTTCTCGCTGTTTCCGCTGGCGATCCTCGTGGTTTCGATTGCGGGCGTGCTGCTGACCGACGACGGTCTGCGCGAGGAGGTCGTCAATGGACTGTTCGATCTGCTCCCGCTGCAGTCGGGCGCGGGCCGGGAGGACCTCGAGGAACTGATCGAACCGATCGCCAGCGGGCGATCGGCCGTCGGGGTCATTTCCGTGGTTGGTCTGATCTGGGCGGCGACCGGCATGATGTCGGCACTGCGATTCAGTCTGGATACAGCCTGGGACCTCGAGTTTCGGCGACCATTCGTGCGCGGCAAGCTGGTCGACCTGGGACTCGTGCTGGGCGTCGGTGGATTGCTGACGACGTCGATCGCCGCGACCGCCGTGCTCCAGGTCGGCACCGACGTGTCTGAATCGGTGTCCGACTCGCTGGGGCCGTTCGGGGCCGAGGCCACGGGATTCTTCCGACTGGTGACAGTGCTGCTGCCGTTCTTGCTGACCTGGACGACGTTCACAATTATCTACAAGGTCGTGCCCAGCGTGACGACCCGAATTCGCGACGTGGTCGCGGGGGCGCTGGTCGGCGCGCTGCTGTTCGAGGCACTGAAGCACGGATTCGCCTTCTACCTTCGTAACTTCTCCAACTATGACGCGGTGTACGGCTCGCTGGGCGCGGCGATCGCGCTGCTGTTCTTCGTCTACCTGGCGGCTTGCGTGCTGCTCTTCGGCGCGGAGATCGCGGCGGAGTGGCCGCGCGTGATGTACGGCCACTATGACGAAGAGGATGAAGAAGAGCCCGAAGCGGCGTCGCTGCGTGAGCGGGTGCTCAGTGTTGCTGCTCGGCAACTGATCCACGACCAGCCGATTCCGACGAATCTGCCGGATGAGGAGGCTCGGGCGGCGCGCGTACAGCGTCGGGCGGCTGAGCGCAGCGAGCGGCTCGGCGGGGAGTGAGGCGGGCGCCCCCCTCTGTCGCTCCGCGACATCTCCCCTCAGAAGAGGGAGAACATTCGACAGAAACCTAGGCTCGTTGGAGCGCGAGGACGATTGCTGCGCCATCGATCTCCGCTTCGGTGTGGTGTTTTTCGAGAGGTAGGTCGGCGCCGTCGAGGGCGACTGTGGTAGCCAGGGTCTCGGCGGCGATCAATGATTCAAACTCTGACACAGCCGACTTGAGCTCGCGATCTTCTGATGACATTTGCAGTGAGATTCGGTCGTCGGGGTCGAGGCCGGAGTCTCGGCGGAGGCCCTGGATTCGATTGATCACTTCGCGGGCTTTGCCTTCGGCGACGAGCTCGGCGGTGAGTTCGGTTGAGAGCTGGACCGCGCAACGATCGTCCTCGGCTGAGGCGGCGTCGGATTGCGCGTCGGTGTCGACTTCGATCAGGAGGTCTCCGGGCTGGAGTTCGATGCCTTCGATTTCGATCGACTGGTCGGCCTCGGCGGCCTGGGCGGTGTGGGATGCGAGGTCGGGATCCAGATCGGTGAGGGCGGAGCGGAGGGCGGGCAGCTTTGGTCCAAGTCGGGGACCGAGGACTCGGAGGTTTGGCTTGATCGTGTAGCGACGGGAATCGGCCGCGGCGTCGGCAAGGGTGACGCTTTTGACGTTGAGTTCCTCGGCGATGGTGGCTCGGTGTCGCTCGACGGCTTCGGCGTCCTGGGGTGATCGCACGGCGACGCTGACGGCTGGTAGGGGCTGTCGGACCTTGATACCGGCTCCACTGCGGGCGGAGCGTCCGAGCGAGGCGACTCGTTGTACGAGTTGCATTTCCTGGTTGAGGGTTTCGTCGATTAGCGAGGTGTTTGCGACCGGCCAATCGGCGAGGTGGACGGATTCGGCGGCGTCGGAGTCGACTTCGGCGGCGAGATTGCGCCAGATGTCCTCGGCCAGGTAGGGGGTCATCGGGGCGAGCAGTTTGGCCAGCGTGACCAGCACCGTGTGCAGGGTCTGGTACGCGCTGCGCTTGGCGTTGAGGTCGGCGGCGGCGCCTCCGCGAGCGGAAGACCAGAATCGGCGCCGGCTGCGTCGAACGTACCAATTGGAAAGGGAGTCGACGAAGCCGTCGATCTCTCGGGCGGCGACGGTTGGGTCGTAGTCGTCGAGTGCTGTGGTGACTCGCTCGATCAGGGCGTGCAGTTCGCTG
>DAOUHS010000026.1:0-7152 GCA_034428415.1 Dehalococcoidia bacterium | reverse complement strand
GCGATCAACGGCTACTGCATCGCCGGCGGCCTCGAGTACATGCTGGGTACCGACATCCGTGTCGCTGCAGAGCACGCCGAGTTCGGTCTGCAGGAAGTCCGCTGGGGCATCGTCCCGGATGCAGGGGCGCACATTCGCCTGCCGCGCCAGATCCCCTGGGCCTGGGCGATGGAGATTCTCCTGACCGGTCGCCGGCTGAGCGCGCAAGAAGCGTTGCATTGCGGACTGATCAACCGCGTCGTGCCGCTGGAGGATCTGATGCCCACGACCCATGCCATTGCCGATCTGATCTGTGCGAACGGTCCGCTCGCCGTACGGACGGCGAAAGAGATCGTCGTCCGTGGCTCAATGGGCATGTCTTGGGAACAGGCCTGGAGCATGGAGTCGCTGCTGGGAGCCCGAGCCTTCGGCAGCGAGGACGCCATCGAAGGTCCGAAGGCGTTCATGGAGAAGCGAACGCCTCAGTTCAAGGGGCGCTAAATGACCGATCTGACTGGCTACGGCGGCGACACGCTGGACCAGAGCATTCGCTCGCGCTTCGTCGAGGGAGTCAACGGACTCACGATGCACATCCTCGAAGCAGGATCGGACGGCGAGGATCGACCCCGCCTGCTGTTGCTGCATGGGTTTCCCGAGATCGCCTACAGCTGGCGCAAGGTAATGCCGCTGCTGGCGGAGGCGGGCTTCCATGTCGTCGCGCCCGATCAGCGCGGCTATGGCCGGACGACCGGCTGGACCGCGAACTACGACGACAGTCTGCTCCCGTACGGGATGCTGAATCTGACCCGGGATGCGGTTGGGCTGGTCAGCGCGCTGGGTTGGGACACCGTTGACGGCGTATTCGGGCATGACTTTGGTTCGCCGGTGGCGGCCTATTGCGCGTTGATTCGGCCGGACATCTTTCGCTCGATGGTGACGATGAGCGGCCCGTTTGGCGGCCCGCCGGGACTGCCGGCGGGCGAGCATCGCGGTTCGGGCGCAGCGGGGTCGGCAAGCATCGCCGACGATCTGGCTGCGCTGGACAGGCCGCGCAAGCACTATCAGCTCTACTACTGCACGCGCCCGGCCGACGCCGACATGACCAACGCGCCGCAGGGTGTCCACGATTTCTTGCGGGCCTATTACCACCACAAGAGCGCCGACTGGCGGCAGAATCAGCCTCACCCACTGGAGGCGTGGACGGCGACGGAGCTGGCCAAGCTGCCGACCTACTACGTGATGGACCTGGACGAGGACATGCCGACTACGGTGGCGCATGAGATGCCGTCGGCGGAGGAGATCGCGAAATGCTCTTGGCTTTCTGAGGCCGAGCTTTCCGTCTACGCCGGCGAGTATGAGCGCAACGGATTCCAGGGCGGCCTGAACTGGTACCGCGCGACGCGCGATCCTGCGTGTCTGGCGCAACTCCAGATGTTCCACGGCAAGACCATCGATGTGCCGGCGGCATTCATTGGTGGTGCGTCCGACTGGGGCGCATTTCAGTCGCCTGGCGCATGGGATCGGATGCCGGATGCTTGCTCGAAGCTTCTGGGCATGCACCTGGTTGAAGGGGCCGGTCACTGGGTCCAGCAAGAACGGCCGGAGCAGGTGGCTGAGTTGCTGCTCAACTTCCTCGACGCGTCGGCGCAAATGCTCGTCATACCCGAACTTGCCTCGGGTATCTCGACGCTCCAGCCTCGTATGTCCCTGCAGCACCCGGTGAGATTTCCGAGACGGAGCGCGGCAATGACGGAGGCGTGAGATCAACGAAGCTGCGGGGCGACCTCGCTGACGAATCGCTCGCTGCATTCTGAGTAGGGGTGGCTCGGGTCGAGTGTTGTGCCGGTGATGAAGAAGCGAGTGACTCCCAGTTCGATCAGTTCTCCGAGACGCTGGACGCAGTAGTCGGGCGGTCCGAAGATGCCGAAGCTGCCGGCGAACTCCTGCGTGACCTCGGCCGACTGTGCGCTGCCCTCCCGCGCGTGACCGTGCATGTCGTAGCTGTCGTGGATCTTGGTCAGCACATCGCGCTGGGTGTCCGTGACGGGTCCGACGATCTCGCCGTACATGTTGGAGAAGCGGGCAAAGAGGGAGAGTCCCGGTGAGCCGATACCGAGGGCGACCTCGGGGTCGTCGTGGACGACCGTAGGCAGATAGGCGCCAAATGCGATTTCAGGGTCGAGCCCGGCCCGTTCACGCGCCTCGCATGCGACGTCCATACCCCATTTGACTCGTTGCGGGTCGCCGCCGACTGCGAGGCTGACCTGATCGGCGTGCCGCGCGGCGGCGGCAATCACTCGTGGTCCGGTGGCGGCGACATCGACGGGAACTTTGGCGTACGACGATTCGAGCCATTCGATGCGGCTGGCGTCGGGGGTATCGGCCAGGCCGAGGACATGGACATCGGTCTCGCCGAACTCGACGTCTTCGCCACGCAGATAGCCCTGTAGTTGTTCCAGGTATCGCTCGAAGGCGGGTACCGCATGCGGCGCCAGTCCGAGGTGCGCCAGGGCGGAGTCGCCGCATCCGATCCCCAGGTATGCGCGGCCGCCGCTTTCAGCCTGGATCGCCGCGATCGCCGAGGCAGTTACGGCGGGATGACGGGTGTAGGAGTTGGTCACTCCGGTGCCGAGCTTGAGCCTCGTGGTCGAGTGCGCAGCCACGGCCAAGGCGACGTAGCAGTCGCTGGCCCGATTCTGACTGTCGACGAAGGTGATGCCGTCGTAGCCCAACTCCTCGGCACGCTGAGCCTGCCTCGCGGAGGTGAATACTGATGGGTCTCCGCTCGACGCGCGGCCTCGGCCTGAAGTCCAGAATTCAACTGCCATGATTGCTAGCCCTTCAACTGCGGGATCACATCCTGCGTGAAGCGAACGCTGGACTCGGTGTCGGGATTGCTCGGATCGAGCGGTGAGCCTCGGAAAATGAAGCGGTCGATGCCGATGTCGATCAGTTCGCCGAGCCGCTGCACGCAGTAGTCGGGCGAGCCGAAGACGCCGAAGGAGCGCTCGAACTCCGTCGGGATCACCTCAGCCTGAGCGCTGCCGGGACGGCCGTGTCCGTGCATGTCGTAGGCTTCGTGGATTTCGGTTAAGACCCTGGCCTGTTGTTCGGTCGCCGGGCCGACGACTTCGCCGTACATATTGGAGAAGCGAGCGAAGAGTGAGACCTGTCCCGCTCCGATTCGCATGGCTTGCTCGGGATCGTCGTGGACGGCGAGCGGGATGTATGCGGCGAAGGGAATCTCCGGGTCGAGTCCTGCTTCTTCCCGGGCAGTACGCGCCACGTCCATGCCCCAGCGCGTGCGCTCGACATCGGCTCCGACGTTGAAACTGACCCGATCGGCGTGACGGGCGGCTGCCTGGATTACGCGCGGTCCGGTTGCCGCGACGTCAACCGGCACCTTGGGACCCATCCGGTTCATGTAGCGGATATTGCTGGCCTCTGGAGTGTCGGCCAGGCCGAGCGCGTCGACGTCGCTTTCGTCGAAGCCAACGCTCTCGCCGCGCAGATAGGCCTGGAGCTCCTCCAGGTAGCGCTCAAACGGCCCCACGCCATGCGGAGCCAGTCCGAGGTGTGCCAGCGCGGAGTCTCCGCGGCCGATGCCCATGTGCGCTCGACCGCGACTCTCGGCTTGCACCGTCGCGATGCAGGACGCCGTGATTGCCGCATGTCGGGTGAAGGAATTGGTCACGCCAGTGCCGAGTTGAATACGTGATGTCGCATGAGCGGCCAGGGCCATCGAGATGTAGCAATCGGGAGCGAGGTTCTGGCTGTCGACCCAGACGATGCCGTCGTAGCCCATCTGTTCGGCCTGCACGGCCATTTGTACGCCATCGAACACAGCAGGGTCGTCGCTGGTCGGCACGCCGGCGCCCATCGTCCAGAATTCGACTGCCATCGGAGACCTCCTCAACTTGACCGCAGTTGGTGATTGGCTGGAGGGTAGCTGCTCTCCATTGCAGGACGACGCATCAACAGCCGAGTGGGTGGACAGGCCCAATGAAGCCGCCCGCCGCCCATCAGTTCGTTTCTCGCAGTGTGCACTCCAAATGCCCTATGTTTCGCGAAAGCGGATTGTTCTTCGAAGCGAAGAGAGAGAACGATGACACGACATTGGACACAGCTACGCCGTTCACGACTGAGCCGCCGCTCATTGCTGCGGGCGTCGGCGCGAGCGGGCGTTGGCGCAGCCGGGCTGGCACTGGTCGGCTGTGGCGGCGACGACGATGACGACCAGCAGCAGGCGGTCACACAGGTCCAACAGGCGCAGGACCAGCCGCAGCAGCAGGCGATGCAGCAACAGCAGCAGCAACAGGCCATGCAGGAGCAAGCTCAGCAGCAGGCGATGCAGCAGCAAGAGCAGCAGGCCGCGCAGCAGGCCCAGCAGGTCGAACAGCAGGAACAGCAACAGCAAGAAGAGCTGGACCGAGCCACAGCCCAGGAAGAAGCCGAGGTCAGCGAAGTTGACCTCGACGCCGAGATCATCGTCGGCTACGGATCGTTCCCGCCGACGCTCGACATCACCACCGCCGGCGGCGGTGGCGGACAGGGCGCGAGCAACAACCTGCACTTCGCGGCGCTGGCGGCCTACAACTCGGGTCGCGTGATCCAGCCGACCGGCGGCTTTGGCGACTGGGAATTCTCGGAAGACCTATCGAGCTTCCGCTGGAAGATCAAGGAAGGTGTGACCTTCCATAACGGTGAGCCGCTGAATGCTGAGGCAGTGCAGTTCTACTTTGAGCGGATCCTGGGCCGGGCCGAGTACAACCCCGACTTCGAGTCGCAGCTACGCGCCCGCGCCGGCTGGATGGGCGATCTTACGGTGGTCGACGAGTACACGCTCGATATCGCCATGGACACGCCGTTCGTTGACGCGCCCGAACAGTCGGGTGGGATTAACTTCGGTCTGCTGCCCAAGCAGTACATCATCGACAACGGCGACGACCATTTCGCCAACAACCCGGTCGGGCTGGGTGCGTACAAGTTCATGTCGTGGGTGCCCGACCAGGAGATTCGCAGCGAGCGGTTCGAGGAGTTCGCCTTCGATCACGACGCACCCTTCCAATGGAAGCGCGGATGGGCCAAGTACATCACCGGTCGGTACTTCCCCGAGGAGCAGGCACGAGCGGCGGCGCTCGAGGCCGGCGAGGTTGATATCGCATACCGGATCAGCCCCGACGTGGCAGCCCAGTTCGAGGACCGCGACGACTTCAAGGTGATCGCACTGCCGGATGTCCGCGTCATGGCGCTTGAGTTGCCGGTCAACCAGTCGCTTGACCCGATCACAGGCGAAGAGAATCCGTGGCGAGATCTGCGCGTGCGACAAGCGGCGAACTACGCGATCGATGCCGACGCAATCATCGACAACCTGCTGACCGGCACCGAAGAACGCGCGTACTCGCCCTTCCCGGCCGGTTACGACCCGCCAATCGGCAATCTGCCCGGCCAGTACAACTACGACCCGGACAAGGCGCGAGCGTTGCTCGAAGAGGCCGGTCAAATCGGCTTTGCCTTCACGATCACGCTGCCGACCGGCCTCTGGACCGCAGACCGGATCTGGATGCCGGCGGTGCAGCAGATGCTGAACGATGTCGGCTTCCAGGTCGAGATCGACTACGCCGACTTCGGCAATGCGTTGGCGCTGATTCGCAACAACGAGCTGCCGCATCCGTTCGTCTTCAACCAGGCCGGCGTCAGCAGCGGCGCGCCGCTCGGTCCGGCCTTCGCCTACCGTCTCGTCACGACGATCGGCGCACCGTACTCGCACGCGCAGGAGACAGACGACTTCCTGCCCGAGTTCCAGGCGTTCCAGGCATTGATCGACGAAGCGAACGCGGAGTTCGATCAGCAACGGGCCAACGACCTCTATTACGAGGCGTCGGTGATCTCGTACGAGAACGCGTTCCAGGTGCCGTTGTTCGGTCTGCCGCACCTCTACGCGGTCCGACCGGAGATTCTCTACAACGAGTTCTACGGGACTTCGACTGGTCTCAACGCGATCTACGCGCAAAAGCTGAAGACGTAGGTTGCCCCGTCCGGTCCAGATTCCACCGACTGAGCACGGTGGAATCTGGACCGGCTCTGTCGCCGTTATCACGTTGCAGAGAGGGAGTCTGATCGACGATGCGCAGCGAACTCGGAGCGACCGCTGTCGGACGGCTTCTGCGCTCGATCGCGGTCGTCTTCGGCGTGGTCTCGATCGTCTTCTTTCTCAGCCGAGGCGCAGGCGACCCGGTGTCGCGACTTGCTCCGATTGACGCCACGCAACAGGAGATTGAAGAAGCGAAAGAGCGCTACGGACTCAACGATCCGCTGATTGAGCAATATGGCCGCTTTCTCTGGGATATTGTCCGGCTGGACTTTGGCCAGTCGTTCCGCGCAACCCGGCCGGCGACCGAAGTGGTTGGCGAACGGTTGGTGGCGACTATCCAACTCGGTGCGGCGGGCCTGTTTGTCGCCTTTGCGATCGGCATTCCCCTGGGCATTGTGGCCGCCGTGCGTCGAGGAGGTGTGACCGACATTTTGAGCAGGCTCGGGGCGTTGTTTGGTCAGGCGGTGCCCAACTTCTGGTTGGGTCTGATGCTGATTCTCTTCATTGCCCTGTACATCGACTGGATCCCGACAGGTGGTCGTACGACAGCACAAAGCATCATTCTGCCTGCGATCACACTGGGGTCATTCCCGGCGGCGGCGGTGATGCGATTTACCCGCTCGGCGATGCTCGACACGCTGCAACAGGACTACATCCGCACAGCCCGAGCCAAGGGTCTGACCGAGCGCGCGGTGCTGTTCAAGCACGCCCTGCGCAACTCGATGCTCGCGGTGATTACCCTGCTCGGACTGCAGGTCGGCAACATCCTCTCTGGCGCGATCATCGTCGAGACCGTGTTCGCCTGGCCCGGTCTCGGACAGCTGATCATTCAGTCGATTGTGGCCACCGACTACCCCGTGGTGCAGGCATCGGTGCTGCTGACTTCGGTGTGGATCGTGTTCATCAATCTGGTGGTCGATGTGTCGTACACCTTCATCGATCCGCGCATTCGGACCGGAGCGATCTGAGCCGTGGCGGAACGTCAGCCAAGTCAGGCGCCACTCCAGGAGGTCGAGGATCCCTTCGCGGGACAGCGGCGCAGCTGGCGGATTCGATCACCGAAGACGCTTGCGGTGACG
>DAOUHS010000025.1:0-2924 GCA_034428415.1 Dehalococcoidia bacterium | reverse complement strand
GATTGGTCGGGTAGTCGCTGCGTCCTTGTGGAACAGGTCCCGGCGCGAGGGCCGGGATTGGGGCACCATGCTTCGTCAGGAACCAACGATTCGGTACCACTTGCGGCGACCGACTCGGAGCACGGCTCCGTTGGCGATCTCGGTGCTTTGCTCTTTGATCACCTCGTCGTTGAGGCGGACGGCGCCTTGCGAGACCAGACGCTTTGCCTCGCCTCGGCTGGCGGCGGCTCCGATCTCGTGCAGCAGGACGGGTAGTGCGACCTCGACCACATCGTTGCCGCTGAAGTCGATGGCGGCGTCGGGAATGTCGTCGGGGACGTTTCGCTGGGAGAACGTGCGCGTCCATTGTTCTTCGGCAGACTGGGCAGCCTCGTTGCTGTGCCACTCGGCGACGATTGACCGAGCCAGCCGGCGCTTGGCGTCCATCGGCTTGAGCGCGCCTGACTTCAGGTCTGCTTCGATCTGGTCGACCTCATCGTCGGAGAGATTGGTTCCGTGGTCGAAGAATCGGATGATTGCGTCATCCGGGATCGACATCGCCTTGCCGTACTGGGTGTTGGCCGGCTCGTCGATACCGATGTAGTTGCCGGTGCTCTTGGACATCCGCTGGCTGCCGTCGGTGCCGACCAGGATTGGCGTGAGCACCGCGATCTGCGGCGACTGCTCCTCGCGCTCCTGCAGGGTGCGGCCGCACATGATGTTGAAGGTCTGGTCGGTGCCGCCGAGCTGGATATCGGCCTCCAGTGCGACGGCGTCGTAGCCCTGCATCAGTCCGTACATGAACTCGTGCACGTAGACCGGCTGGCCACCGTCGATCCTGTTCTTGAACGTGTCCCGGCCGGTGAATTGCTGCACTGTGAAGTTGGAGGCCAGGTGCACAACATCGCCGAACGACATCTGGCCGAGCCACTCGCTGTTGCGCCGGACCTCGGTACGGACCGGATCGAGCAACTTGAAGGCCTGGTCCCGGTAGGTCTCGGCGTTATGATTGAGGATCTCGGCTGCCTGCATCGGGCGTAAGGAATCCTTGTCAGATGGGTCTCCGACGAGGCCGGTGAAGTCGCCGATCAGCAGGATTGACTGGTGACCGAGCTGCTGGAAGAGCGCCAACTTGCGCAACGTGACGCAGTGGCCGATGTGCAGGTCGGGCGACGTTGGGTCGACGCCGAGATAGACGCGCAATGGTCGATCTTCGACGAGCGACTCGGTCAGCCGGGTGCGGAGTTCGCGGTCCATGACCCGACGCGTGCCCTCGTCGCCATAGGCGGTGCCACGCATGATCAGCGAGTGCTGGCGTTCGACTTCTGCGGCGATCTCTGCTGGGATCTGTTCGCTCATTACCGGGTTCCTGTTTGGGTTCCTAGTGGGTGTCGGTGGCTTCAAGGGACATGCCGGCCAGCAGGTCTCGGGCGGCGTCGCGGTCGTTGCCGATCTGCTCGACCAGCGCCTCGACTCCGTCGAACTTGCGCTCGCCGCGCAGCCGCTCCACAAACTCTACGCGTAGGTCCTGGCCGTAGATGTCCTCGTCGAAATCGATGATGTGACACTCGATCGAGAGTCCGCCGCCGTCGTCGAACGTGGGCCGGACGCCGATGTTGGTGACCGATGGGGTCGGTCCCGACTCCAGATGCGCGATGGTCGCGTAGACGCCGGGAGCGGGAATCGCCCGGTCGTTGCCGATGGCCACGTTGGCGGTGGCAAAGCCGATCGAGCGTCCACGCTTGAATCCAACGACGACGGGTCCATGCAGCGAGTAGCGACGACCAAGCAGGTCGCCGACCTCGACGACATTGCCGTCGGCGAGGGCATTGCGGATCTCGGTCGACGAGACCTTGTCCGTCGAATCGCCGGTCAACAGCTCGATCACTTCGACGTCATATCCAAGCTCTTCGCCCAGAGCCTGAAGAGTTTGGGTGTCGCCGCCTCGTTGGCGGCCGAGGGCGAAGTCCTCGCCGATGATCAGGCGGGCGAGCTGGAACTCCTCGACCAGCATGCGGACGAAATCGCCCGCGTCGGTGAGGGAGAAGTCGGAGGTAAATGAGACGGTCGCGACGCTGTCGAGGCCGGTCTGCATGATCAGCGAGAGCCGGTCTTCGAGGGAGGTCACGTACTCGGTGGTCAGGTCGGGACGGAGCACCTGTCTGGGGTGAGGATGGAACGTGATCGCGGCGGAGGCGAGGTCGTTTCGTCTGGCGCTCTCGACGACATGCTTGAGCACGATTTGATGGCCTCGGTGGACCCCGTCGAAGACGCCGATCGTGAGTGCGGTCGGGCGTCCGAGCGCCGCTCGACGCAATTCCCAGCGAGCGAGCTCAGTGACCACGAACTCTTGGCCCTTCATCCGGCCCAGCCGGCAGGAAACTCAGCGTATCAGGAGGCGGCGCCTATTCCGGTTGGTCCTCGCCGAGTGAGCTTGCCTGCGCGGCGGCCCAGGCGGACTCCGGCGCGTCGGGCAGTTCTGTGATCAGGATGTCCTGGAAATCGCCGTCCTGCTCCAGGTCGATGGCCAGCGACTTGTGCAGTTCCAACACGGCCATGAAGGAGACGATCAACTCCAGACGCGATTGCGCGTCAGAGATCCATTGTCGAAACGACACTGTGTGTGCGCTGAACAGACGCGCGCGGAGGTCGGCGGCGCGATCGCGCACGGTGATGCGCTGGCGCTCGATCGCTGCGTCGAGCGCGATCTCGGCTTGCGCTTCGCGCTCGGCTGCGCGGTCGAGGACTTCCTGCGCGATTCGGGCCAGGGCGTCCAACGTGAGGTTGTCCGACATGCCGACCGGCAGCGGTTGATCGATCGGCGGCGCAGCGATCGGCGTATAGGAACGAAGCTGCTCGCGATCTCGCTGGCCGAGCTGGAGGATGCCGTCTCGATACAGCTTGTAAGCCCGAGCCATCTCGACCAGTTCGCGGGCGTCGTTGGC
>DAOUHS010000024.1:0-2002 GCA_034428415.1 Dehalococcoidia bacterium | reverse complement strand
CCGCACTACGATCTGCCCGGCCTCAAGCAGGTCTCAGACGCGCTCGACGTGGCCGTCTCCGCCGGCGAGCAGGACGCCTACCGCTGGTGGTTCGAGCACCTCGTCCTGCTCGGCAACATCGACATCCTGCAACCAGACATCCTCAACGCGGGCGGTCCCAGCGAGGTCAAGCGCATCTTCGACATGGCCACGGTGCTGAACAAGCCGGTGATGCCGCATAGCCCGCAAGCAGGCATCAACTCCATGGCCTCGCTGCACGTCTACGCGACGGTTCAAAACGCAACCCGGCCGCACGAATACTCCGAAGAGTTCTCCGGTCCAATCGACGATGTGGTTGATCTCTACGGAGAATCCGTGCTGCCCAGTAACGGCTGCATCGAACTGAGCGACAGGCCGGGTTACGGCATCGAACTGAACGAGGCTGCCGTCGATCGATTGACGGTGCGCTAGGTCGAGCCGTGCTCCCACGGGTTGATGATCCGAACGCCTAGCCCCTGGAAGTCGCGTACGTTGCGAGTGGCGAGTGTGAGATCGTTGGCCATTGCTGTTCCCGCTATCAAGGCGTCGGCCAGGCGAATGGGGCGACCCCGTCGGCGGGCGCTCACGCGGAATCGAGCGCCCCATTCGGCACCAACTCTGTCAAGTGGCAGGATGTGATCCTCGAATGCAGATATGACCCTTGCGTTCGCGATTGACACTTGCTCGCGACGTCGACCAGGTGGCAGTAGCTCTAACCCTAACTCCAGCTCGTACACGACTAGTGAAGCGAGCCACAGTTCATCTTGCCTGGATATGAATTCGGTCACGTGTGGATCTGGCGTGTCCCGGGTCAGCTCCGAGATGACATTGGTGTCCAAGAGAAAGCGGGTCACTCGCGACCCTGCTCCCACTCTGCCCACTCTTCCTCAGTCCAATCGGCGTAGGGAATCGGTCGTTCGGGCTCAAGCTCATTGCGGTTAGGCAGTTCCAACGGTCCCAGCCCGCGAAGGTTCTCAACGAGCCACCGACCCATCGGCACCTGCTCAGATCGTGTTCGCCTTTGCCAGACATCCTCGGGAACAACAACAAAGCTCTTCCGCGCCCCAATACGCTGTGGCCCTTCGCTCTCCGCGAGACGCAGGATCTCGGACAACCTGGCCTTGGCTTCGGCAATGGTCCAAACTTTGTGCTCGCGTGTCTCTTTTGAGCGTTGCGTGGACATATCTGCCTCACTTAGTGAACTAGTCCATACTAGTCCTTAACACTGCGGCTTGAGTAATGCGTCTCGTGTTGGTGGAGAGGTCTTCGTAAGCGGTCGGGACTCATCAGCCCCCGCACAAACCGGGGGCAGGCTATTCAGCAGCTCCCCACGCAATGGGAGCGGAAAAGACTTCGGCGACTCACCCCTGTGAGGGCGAGTCGCCGAAGAATCTGAGCAGTTCTGGTGGTGAGTTAGTCGGCCAGTACCGGCTCCGCGGCGTCGCTCATCACGAAGCCTTCGTAGCTGTTGGCGGCGATTTCGTCGCAGCGTTCTCGGTAGGGACCGACACCGCCGGCGTAGGGCATGAAGACCCTCGGCTTGCCCGGAATGTTGGCGCCCAAGTACCAGGAGTCGGCCAGCATGTACATCGTCTGGTCGGCGATGTCGCTGACGTGCTGCACCCATTCGACCTCAGCCTGCGGGTCAGCGTCGACCACGTCGATATCGCGTTCGCGCAGATACTCGATGAAGTCGGAGATCCACTCGACGTGCTGCTCGATCGAGACTGGCATGTTGCTCAGGACCGACGGGCTCTGCGGGCCGGTGATCATGAACATGTTGGGGAAGTCGGCTGTGGCGAGACCGAGGTAGGTCGTCGGGCCGCCATGCCACTTCTCCTTCAGTTTGCGCCCCTCGCTGCCGGTGATGTCGATGTTGAAGAAGGTGCCGGTCATCGCGTCGTAGCCGGTGGCGAAGACGATGATGTCGAACTCATACTCCTCGCCGTCGGCCGTGCGCAGGCCGGTGGAGGTGATTTCCTCA
>DAOUHS010000023.1:0-10230 GCA_034428415.1 Dehalococcoidia bacterium | reverse complement strand
GCGATCGTCGAGCGTCTGGGCGTGGGATCGAGCAACTCGGGCAATGCAGGCAGTGGCAGCGGCGGCTAGGCCTGCCCGTGGCCGGACGCCGTCATGGCGGCGCTCCGGCTCGGGAATTCGGCGCGCTAGTAGCACCCGCCGCGAGAGGGGGCGAGATACCCGCGGCAAGCGCGGGTATGACGGAGTTGGGGGAATTGACGGCTTACTGCGGGCCGGCGTGTTCGTGGACGAACTGGTGCATTTCTGACATGACCGTGTCGGGATCTTCGGCGAGGCCGTGGCCACCGTCGGGGATGAGGACTAGTCTCTTGGGCTCGTTGGCTCGTTCGTAGATGTCCTCGGAGGCCATGTGGTGGAGGATGCCGTCGGCGGTGCCGTGGATGAGTAGGAGCGGCTTGGCCATGTCTTCGACCTGACGAGTTCCGAAGAGCTGCGGCGAGAGCGAGATCACTCCGGCGACCTGAGGCATGATCTGCGCCGTCTTGATCACGACTGCGCCGCCGAATGAGTGTCCGGCGAGGATGATTCGCTCGGCGCCGACGCCGCTGAGAAATGAGCAGGCGCCGAGCAGATCGAGCACGCACTCTTCGAACTCGCCCGCGTTGCGGTAGTGAATGCGCAAGGTCGACACGCCCTCCGCGGGCAGTCGCTCGGCCAGGCGCTGGTAGACGCTGTCGGCCGGGCCTCGGACCTCGTGATCGCCGCCCATCGCGCCGGAGCAGGTGACGAGGGCTCCTGTCTGGCCTTCGCAGACGTCGAGGAGGGCGCTGATCTCGCCTCGGGTGGTACCGAGACGCAGCTCCAGGCGCGAGGGGTCGGGTTCGCCCTCTTCCACTTCTCGGGGACGCGCCTGGACGCCGGTGATGCTGAGGGTCAGGTCTTCGGGATCTGGTTCGTCAGGCGGAGGCGTGAGGCGGAAGGTCATGGCCGCAGGCTAGCGCCTGCCCGCCCGGTCCTAGCCGGAACTACTTCGCCATCGGAGCGTGGTGCAGAAAGCGGCGGATTCGCCTAAGTGCCTCCTCGATGTCCTCGTAACTGGTCGCGTAGCAGGCTCGCACATGGCCAGCGCCGGCCGCGCCGAAGGCGGAGCCGGGCACGACCGCGACCTGCTCGCTGATCAGCAACTGCTCAGCAAACGCTTCGTCGTCATATCCGGTCTGTGCGACCGAGGGGAATGCGTAGAACGCACCGCGCGGCTCCGAACAAGCGAGTCCAAGGTCGTTGAACCCACGCCACATCAGTTGGCGCCGACGGTCATACTCCTCGCGCATCGAGACGACGTATTCTTCGCCGGCGCGGATCGCTTCGAGCGCGGCATACTGGGCGACCGTGGGCGCGGACATCATCGCGTACTGGTGAATCTTGAGCATGCCGCCGAAGAGGTCGGGTGGCGCGGCGGCCCAGCCCACTCGCCAGCCGGTCATCGCGTGCGACTTCGAGAATCCACCGAGGGTGATCGTGCGGTTCTTCATCCCAGGTAGCGCTGCGATCGGCGTGTGCACGGCGCCGCCGTAGACGAGCCGGTCGTAGATTTCGTCGGAAATGATCAGCAGGTCGTGTCGGCGGGCGATGTCGGCCAACGCCTCGAGGGTAGGCCGGTCGAGTACCGCGCCCGTGGGGTTGGAAGGATAGGCGATGAGCAGCGCCCTGGTTCCCGGCGTGATCGCGGCCTCAACGTCTGATGGATCCAGGACGAAGCCCTGCGCGGCCTCGGTCTTGATCGACACCGGAACACCGCCTGCCAAGGCAATCGCCGGCGCGTGCGCGGCGTACGACGGATCGGCGACGATCACTTCGTCGCCGGGATTGATGATCGCCCGAGCGGCGAGGTCGAGGCCCTCGGAGACGCCGGTCGTGATCAGCATCTCGTCACGTGGATCCCATTCAATGCCGTACCGACGCTCAAGGTCTCTCGCGATCGCTTCGCGAAGCTCGAGCAGGCCGAGATTTGAGGTGTAGTGCGTGTGGCCTTGTTCGATCGCCCGGATCGCGGCCTCGCTAATCGGCCACGGTGTGACAAAGTCCGGTTCGCCGACGCCCAGTGAGATCACGTGGTCCATCGAGGCGATGATGTCGAAGAAGCGCCTGATACCGGAGCCGGGCACGGCCTGCACCCGCTTGGCCACCCGAGCCGCTCCGTCCACCGATCCCGTCGCTCGCGCCGCAGCCGCCGACCCGGCACCCGCGGCGCCGGTACGCCGCGGATCGTCGTCGCTGGCAAATGGGCGGTCGTTGGACGCTATCGGCATGGCTGAACTCGCTTTGAACTCGTTCCTGCTGCTCCGTTGGGCGGGCTAAAAGACGACCTTCTGGCGGTCGTTCTGCAAATCGGCATCAAGGAAGACACCGTCTTCCTTGTAGCGGCGCATGAGCACACGCGTCGTCGTGCCTTTGACGCCCGACATCGTGGCCAGGCGGTCACTGACGAAGTCGGAGATGCCGCGCATGTTATCGGCCTCGACCATCACCAGCAGGTCGTAGGCGCCGGAGACGAAGTACACCGTTCGCACCTCGTCGAAGCGGGCGATACGTCGGGCGACAGCGTTATAGCCCACATTCTCCTGCGGCTCGACCGTGACCTCGACGACGGCGTAGACGGTCGACAGACCTAGGGTTTCCCAGTTGATCTTCAAGCCGCGTCCGAGGATGATACTGCGCTCCTCGGCCTCCTTGATTGCCTCGATCACGGCAGACTCATTGACCTCGAGCTTGGCGGCGATGTCGCCTGTCGAGAGACGGGCGTCGCGGGCCAGTTCGCGGAGGACTGATTCCAGAATTGCATCCATCAGTGTTGAACTTTACGTGAAGAACTGGGCGCTGTCTTCTGGGATCGGTAACAGGGGTCGACTCGTTACGTTGAGCCAACATTTGATGGCGGGATCGTGGTCCAACCGGCCAGCCGCTCGTACGCGTTGGCGACGCCGAGAAGAGTCGTTTCATCCAGGCGCTGTCCAACGAACTGGAGTCCGACGGGCATCCCGTCTGCGCCGAATCCGCCGGGAACTGAGATCGCGGGCAGCCCCGCGATGTTGGCCGGGATCGTATAGACGTCGTTGAGGTACATCTGATAGGGGTCGGTGATCGCGCCCTGCTTGAAGGCGACGGTCGGCGCGGTCGGAGCAACGATCACGTCGTGCTCAGCGAATACGCGATCGAATTCGCGCCGGATCAAGGTGCGCACCTTTTGGGCCTGGAGGTAGTAGGCGTCGTAGTAGCCGGCCGAGAGCGCATACGCGCCGAGCAGGATCCGGCGCTTGACCTCGCGGCCGAAGCCGTGTTTGCGGGTCGCTTCCATGTCAGCCCACATCGACTCGCCGCCGCGCGCGCCGTAGCCGTACTTGACGCCGTCGAAGCGGGCCAGGTTCGCGGAGCACTCGGATGGCGCGAGGATGTAGTAGACCGGCAGCGCCATCGGCACCGATGGCATTGACGGCGTGCGGTCGATGATTGCGCCGTTGGCGGCTAGCAGGTCGAGCGCCGCCTCGATTGTCGAGGCGACATCGTCGTCCATGCCGTCGCTGAAGAATTCCTGGGGTGCGGCGACGCGCAGGCCATCGAGGCCGCGGTCGAGTTGTTGGCTGAAGTCGGGGACCGGCTCGTCGTAGCAGGTGGAGTCGAGTGCATCAGGTCCGGCGATTGCCTGGAGCAGCAGGGCGGCGTCCTCGACGGTGTGGGTGAAGGGTCCGATCTGGTCGAGTGAGCTGGCGAAGGCGATCAGGCCGTAACGCGAGACTCGGCCGTAGGTCGGCTTGAGACCGACGACGCCGCAGAAGGATGCGGGCTGTCGGATAGAACCGCCGGTGTCGGAACCAAGTGTGGCGATGCACTGCTGCGCGGCTACGGCCGCTGCGGAGCCTCCTGAGGATCCGCCCGGCACTCGTTCGAGGTCCCAGGGGTTTGCGGTTGGGAACCAGGCCGAGTGCTCGGTCGAGGAGCCCATCGCGAACTCGTCCATGTTGAGTTTGCCCAGCGAGATCGCTCCTGACTCGCGCAGGCGGGAGACGACCGTTGCGTCGTAGGGGGGAACCAGGCTGTCGAGCATGCGTGAGCCGGCGGTCGTGCGTACGCCCTTGGTCATCAGGACGTCTTTGAGCCCGATCGGGAGGCCGGTCAGCGGCGCGAATGCATCTCCGCTGGAAAGAAGATCGTCGGCCTGTTCGGCCTCGGCCAGGGCCGAATCTTTGGTCACCGTGACGAAGGCGCGCACCTGTTCGTCGGATATCGCGATCCGGTCGAGGAAGGCGCGCGTCAGCTCTTGAGAGGTGACCTCGCCGGAACGCAGGCGCGTTGCGCCATCAGCAAGCGTGATGGTAAGCAGATCGCTCTTGCTGTTGACGCTCATGATTGGTCGAGCACAAGGTGGACTCGGAAGTAGTCGTCTTCCCGCTGCGGTGCGTTGGCGAGGATCGCCTCGCGCGGTAGCGCCGGACGGGAAGCGTCGGAATCCTGGACATTGAGCAAGTCGGCGCCGTTGTTCGTGGGCGGCACGCCTTGGGTGTCGATCTCCGACAGTGCGTCGATGTGCGAGAGGATGCTCGCGAGTTCGCTGCGGAACTCTTCGACTTCGGATTCCGTCAATTCGATACGAACCAACGATGCCAGGTGCCGAACCTGCTCGCTCGTGAACTGCGTCGTGTCGGCTTCGGACATGTCAGTTGGGTCGCCGAGAGGCGTTCGTTATCGGTGCGTGAAACGCAGCCTATCGCGCATCAAGGTTGTGCGGGACAAGACGTAATGTGGAGACGGAGACGGAGCATAGCCGTTGCCGCTCGAACGTAACGCAGGACTCAGCCGCCGACTGAGTCTGACCACTCGACTGGCGATCCGCTCGCGCCGACGCAAGCGCGGCGAGCGGGTTGATCCGGTACGCATGCGCGGTTGGATGATCGCAATTGTGCTCCTGCTGGGCGTTCCAATGTTGATGCTCGGCGCGGCGGCCGGCGCCGCCTACCTGATCTACTCGGACTTCGCCAACGACCTGGCACCGCCCGACCAGATCGAGGAGACCCAGCGTCTGCTGGGCAGCAGCCGGATATTCGACCGCAACGGCGAGGAGGGAGTGCTGCTGTTCGAATACTCCCGTCCCTCCGACGGGCTGCGCGCGCCGGTGCGGCTGCACCGCGTGTCGCAACACATCATCGATGCCACGGTCGCGACGGAGGATTCGTCGTTCTGGACCAACCAGGGGATCAACTTGAGAGGCCTGTTGCGAGCGGCCTGGGAGAACTTCGGCGTCGGGAGTTCGAACTTTCTCGGCGGCTCGGGCGGTTCCTCAATCACCCAACAGCTGGTCAAGAACGTGCTGATTCCGCCCGAGGAGCGGACCGGCCGCACGATGAACCGCATTCGCGGCAAACTCAAGGAGACGATCCTCGCCGTCGAGTTGACCAACGAGTACAGCAAAGAGCAGATCTTGGAGTGGTACCTGAACTCGATTTACTACGGGAACTTCTCGTACGGGATCGGCGCCGCCAGTCAACGCTACTTCGGCAAGCCGCCGTCCCAACTGACGTTGGCCGAGTCAGCCATGCTGGCCGGTCTGCCGCAGGCACCGTCGGTCTACAACCCGCTGGAGAACCTGGACCGTGCGAAGCAGCGTCAGTTGCGAGTACTGGAGCTGATGGTGCGGCACGACTACATCACCCGCTCCGAGGCTGACGCCGCCTGGGAAGCGGAGCTCAGTTTCGAAACGGCCGAGTTCGACATCGAGGCGCCGCATTTCGTGATCTACGTGCGGGAGCAGGTCGAGCAGCTCTGCCGGCTGGAGCGATTCGTGCCGCCGTCGGGCGCGGGCGGCTGCGAGAATCTGATGGACAACGGTGGTCTGCGGATTCGCACCTCGCTCGATTTTGCTCTACAGGAGCGCGCGCAAGTCGAACTACGCTCGGCGATCGCCGGATTCGAAGCGTCAACAGATGCACATAACGGTTCGCTCGTCGCCATCGATCCGCGGACCGGTCAGATCCTCGCGATGGTCGGTAGCCGAGATTTCTTCGACGAGGAGATCGATGGACAGGTCAATCTCGCCACAGCGACGCATTCTCCCGGCTCGGCGCTGAAACCGTTGACTTACCTCGCCGCCTTCCAGATCGATCCGCGCACCTGGCATCCGGCGACAGTCTTGTGGGATGTGCCGACGACCTACGTCGAAGCTGACAGGACCGAGTTCCGCCCGGTCAACTTCGACGGAATCTTCCGCGGCCCGGTCACAGTGCGCAGCGCGCTGGCCAACTCGATGAACGTGCCCGCGTTCAAGCTGGCCGATCGGCTGGGCAGCGCCGCGCTCCTCGACACGATGCACAAACTCGGGATCACGACAATGCACGATCCGGGCGCCTACGGACCGTCAATCACCCTGGGCGGCGGCGAGGTCTCGCTGCTCGATCTGACGTTCGCTTACGCGACGCTCGCCAATGGCGGCGAGATGAAGGGTCATCCTACCGTCCTTGCTCTGCCGGATGGATTCCGACAACTCGACCCGGTCGCGGTGCTGGCGATTCGCGACGCCGAAGGCCGGCTGCTCTACGAGTGGTCGCCGACGGGCGAAGCAGAGGTCCGCGCTGTGGCCAATCCGGCTCAGGTCTTCCAGATCACCGACATCCTGTCCGACAACCAGGCGCGCTCGCTGCTCTACGGGAGCGACAGTCGGTTGGTGCTGGATCGGCCGGCCGCGGCCAAGACTGGCACGGCGGGCGATCCCGGGATGGACGACCTGCGGCGCGACTACTGGACCATCGGTTACACCCCGCAACTCGCGGTCGGCGTGTGGATCGGCAACGCCGATGAATCGCCGATGACGGGTGGCTCCTCGGTTCAGACGGCCGGGGTGGTCTGGAACCAATTCATGCTCGCAGCTCACGAGGGCTTGGAGCCGGAAGAGTTCTTCGAGCCGGAAGGCATCCATCGAACGACTGTCTATGCGCCTCACGTTCCTCCGTTGTGGCCGGCCGCGGACGGCGGTGCCGAGTTGAGGAATCCCTGCACCCCGCCTCGCGAAGAGGTGTTCGTCTCCATTCGGGTTGCACCACCGGTCGACAACCACATCTGCTATGAGGTTGAGATCGATCGCCGGACGCTACAGCGGGCGACCACCGCCACTCCGGAGAATTTCCTGCAGCAAGGTGTCTGGCTGGAAGCTCCGACCGTCGCCCGCGGAGGAGCGGCTGCGCTTGATCCGGCCGTGGTCGACTGGCTGAGGCGAAATCGGGTCGCCTATCTTCAGCCCGGAACGGTCGACGAAGCGCTGGCTCCGGTTCGTCTCGATTCACCCGACGATGGAGCAGTCATTCGCCGCGGGACGGTGGTCATCACCGGCCGCGCCGACAGCGCCGACCTGCTGGGGTGGTCACTGATCGCGACTCGTTTGGGCAGCGACGAGGAAGTCATCCTGGCGTCGGCAAACAGCGCGGTCGAAGGCGGTGTCCTGGCTCGATGGAGGAGTGACGAAGCTCCCGGCGGCGTCTACTATCTGCGCCTCGAAGTGGACGACGGCTATCTCGGGACGGTCTCTCACCAGATCGTGGTGGCTCTGCCGGATGTCCCGAGCGTGGCCGAACTCGAGCAAGAGCTCGAGGACGCCCACCAGTGAAGTCAACTACGGAGGCAGGATCGCGTCGGCCTCAGCGGGCGAGCCGATCTCCCGGACCCGGGCGAGGAAATCGGGCAACGAGGCAGTGGAGGCGCGAAGCGCCAGCAGCCGATCGCCCCACGGGCTCGGAGATGCGGAGCTGGCCCCGTAACCGCCGCGGAACGCGAGGAAGGCTTGGTTGATCCGCCGAAACGGTCGGTCGAGAGCGATCAACTGCTGGCGAACGTCATCCATCAACCGTTCAGCTTCGTCGATTCGGCCCTCAGACAGCAGCGCGTCCACATCCAGCCGAAGTTGCCGCAGGATCGGGTCGGTCGCCACTCGTATCTCACTGCGACGCTGCTCCTCGCCATCATCTATGGGGCCAACGAAGCCAGGAATATGCGCTGCAGCTTCGCCCAGCTCATCGCCGACGATGTCGGCGATGGTCTCGTTGATCGTGCGCATGTCCGATCCGCGTCCGTACGCTAGGCCCAGGGGATAGAAGCCGAGGTAGTGGTGTGTCCACTCGTGGGCCATGATCTGGAGGGTGCTGAGATAGTCCCGCGATGAGACGACTGAGGCCGGATACAGGGCCACGCCGCCCACTCGGCCAACCCAGGCCGACCAGCGCCCGTCCGCTTCGATCGTCGCTTCGACGCGTTCGTACTGCTTGCGTTCCAGCTCGGACGTCAACAGCAGGGAGCGGATCATCCGCACCTCGTCGCGAGGCGAGACTGCCAGTACATGTAGAGGTTCGCTCAAATCCACGTCGATCGGCGGCCAGACGAGGCGGACCTGGCGGAACAGAGGCAGCGGCGTGTCCAGATTGAGCTCGGAGGCAGCCTGGCTGAGTCGGCGTTCCAGCAGCAGTTCTGCTGCTTTTCGATCGCCCGGATCGCCTTGCTCGAACCAGCGCTGCAAGACTGCTTCTTCATCGAGCTCAGGTTCATCCATCCAGTTGGCAACGTTCGTTAGCCAGCGATTTGGTAGATGGGTGAGTTCGTACTTGATCAACGAGAAGCGGTGTGTCTCGGTCGCATTGCCGAGCAGATCGTCGAGATCTGGCGAGGACTGCGCTCGCAGCGTCGATGCGGCGAGGAGCGCAACCGCCATGGTCATGCCAACAGCAACAGCGGCCAAGGTCGCGGCCAGGAGAAAGCGCCTCTTGCCCATGGATTCGATGCTACGCTCAACCGCGTTGATGGCCCGCTCAGCGTCCGAACCTCTCTTCATTCCGATCGTCCGCCGCGAGGCGCGACTGGTGGCCGCTGCGATCGATTTTGTGGTGATCGGGCTGTTCAGCGCGCTGTGCACCGTGATGGCGACCGTGGCGATGCTGTTGCAGGTGGATCCGCTGGAGCGCGACCCAACCGCCGGAGAGTGGGGCGTGGGTTACGCGATCGCACTGCTCTGGTTCCTATTGTCGTCCCTGTACGCGGGCCTCGGCGCGCGCACCGTTGGTGCTCGGTTGCTTGGACTCCGGGAACTCCGCGGCGGCACGCCGACCTTTGTGATCAGAGGTTTGATCTGGTGGCCGTCGTTGCTGCTACTCGGAATCGGCATGTGGTGGCCCTGGGTTGATGCTCAGGGCCGCAGCCTTCCGGACATGCTGTCCGGTTCGCTGTTGATCGAGACTCATCCGACATGAGGACGCCGTGAGCAGCCTGCCGACTGCGTATCGGCCGACGAGGGACTCAGATTGGAAACGCTGGGCGCTCGTCATCACGATGCTGCTGACCTCGATCGCGACGGCCGTCGCGGTGGTCTTCATCTCCGCAACTCAACTGACCGAGCGAGTGACGGCACAGGACTTCCTCGCTCGATCATTGAGTTCACTACTGGAGATCGATCAGTTCGTGCTTAACGCCTGGCCGGCGCTGGAAGCGGCAGCGGCCGAAGGCGAACCGATTCCACTCACGGGCTTTCCCGTCGCCCTGCAACTCGATCCCGGTGGAGTGGCCGAGGGTCCAGCGGCCGTGTCGGACGGCGTGGCGGCCGCGACTGCCTCGCTGATCTACGACGATGGCCTGGAGATCCTGTCGGACGCTCCGCAGGCGTTTCGGCTCGTTTCTCGCGGAGCGGCGTTTGATGGCACGGTTGGCCGATTGACTGGAGGCGGGCATGCTGTCGCAACCGTGGCGCTGATCGTGAGTGGCACGCTGGCGATCCTGCTCGCGATGGCGACGGCGGCCCAGGTCGGGGGATTGCCACGGCTCGGCGCTCCCGCTCTGGCGATCGGTTTGGGGGCGACGTTGGTCTGGGTTGCTGCGATTCTGACGCAATCATCGTTCGAGGGCCGAGCTGAGGCGACCCTGGATCCATTCTCCGCCGATCTCTGGTTGATCGCGGCCGACGCGGTGTCGTTGGCCGTTCGCAACGCTGCGATCGTGGCGCTGGCATCGGGAATCGTTGCTGCATTGGCGCTGGCGGGTGGTGTGCTGTTGCGGACGGTCGAGGTATCGAATCGCGCCGGGGCGCCTGGCTATTGATAGGTCACTACTTGATTCCACTGCAGCAGGGTCGGCGTGTACGATGCAACAAACCGGCTCGCGTGCGGCTGGCGCATTCGCGGGCGCTGCGGGAGTAGCTCAGTGGTAGAGCATCTGCTTCCCAAGCAGAGGGTCGCGGGTTCGAATCCCGTCTCCCGCTCCACAAGGCAC
>DAOUHS010000022.1:0-6473 GCA_034428415.1 Dehalococcoidia bacterium | reverse complement strand
TCGTCGTCGGGGAGGTCGGATTCGAGCGTGACGGCGACCCAATGGGACTTGTTCAGGTAGCTGGGCAAGGTGACGGCTTCGTATTGTTGGTGCAGGGCGGGGACGATGGCCGGATCGGCCTTGAGCGAGATGGCGTGCGGTTTGCCTTCGGTCGTGCCGCCTCCGAGGAAGCAGAAGATCTTGCCGCCCTTGCCGTCGGCGTTTCGATTGCCGAGCTTGTAGACGAGATCGTCTTCGCCCCATGGCGAGTCGGGCCAGGAACCGGGCAGCGATTCGCAGAGGTCGGCGACCTCGTCCCGATTCATGCTGATTCTCCACTGAGTCCACTCAGAAAGGCGCGCGGAACGGTGACCATCATCTGATCGATGGTCTCCTGCGGGACGCCGTCGGCGATCAGGGCTGGGATCGCGGTGGTGGTCAGGAAGAGGTAGCGGGTCGGGTAGTCGCGCGGCGATCCGGGGAAGGCGGCGTAGTCGTGTCCGAGCATCAGCTTGTGCGACCAGCCGCGATTGATCAGCTCCTTGACCGTCGCGTTGCGGGCGAGCCAGTTGGGGCGTTCGGCTCCGTCCTCGGGTCCGGGATAGCGGTCCATCGAGATGTAGACGCCGGTGTTGAGCAGGTCCTCGATGTAGTCGGCGTTGACCGTGTCGGCGGTGTGACCGATGCAGATCCGGTCCATCGGCGCGTCTTCCTCCTGGAAGATCTCCGCCTGTCGCCGGCCGACTTCTAGTGGGGCCCAGTGGTGGGTCGAGATCGGGGTGCCGGTGCGCTTGGCGGTTCGGGCGGCGGCTCGGAGGATGAGCTCGCCCTCCGGCGTGACGCCCTCGGCGTCGTTGGCGACTTTGATCACGCCCGCCTTGATCCCTGTGTCGGCGATGCCGACTTCGATTTCGCGGACGAAGATGTCGGCGATCTCGTCGGGGTCCTTGGCCCACATCCAGCGCGGGACATCTCGCCAGATGCCAGTCGCGCAGATGACGTTGACGCCGGACGCCTCGGAGGCGGCGCGCATCGCCTCGACGTCGCGGTTGAGGTCTGGCGTGGAGAGCTCGATCAGCGAGTCGACGCCGCCTTGCTTGGCCTCGGTCAGTTCTTCAATCGCTCGCTCGAGGACCGCTTCCTTATCGATCAGCCAGGGGTAGTGCTGGGTGATGACGTTGGGCGTGATCGCGACGTGTTCGTGCGAGAGGGTGAAGCCGAGGTCGGCAGAGTCGATGGGTCCGAGGACGGTTTCGATCTGAGTCATGACGGTTCCTCGACGACTATGCCTCGGCGGCGGTGAGGTTTTCGAGGAACTCGGTGTTCGACTTGGTTCGAGCCAGGCGGTCGAGCAGGCGCTCGGTCGGCTCGGTGGCACTGCCGCCGGAGCCGGCGAGGACGGACATCATTCGCCTCAGCAGCCAGACTCGCTGCAGCTCCTCGCCGGAGAGCAGGAGTTCTTCGCGGCGGGTGGAGGAGGCGGCGATATCGATCGAGGGGTAGATGCGGCGCTCGGCCAGCTTGCGGTCGAGTCGAACTTCCCAGTTGCCGGTGCCCTTGAATTCTTCGAAGACCACGTCGTCGAGCCGGGAGCCCGTGTCGACGAGGCATGTGGAGATGATCGTCAGCGAGCCGCCTTCTTCCGCCTTTCGAGCGGAGCCGAAGAATCGCTTGGGCGGGTAGAGCGCGACCGGGTCGATGCCACCCGAGAGGGTGCGTCCGGTTGAGGGCATCTCGAGGTTGTAGGCGCGAGTCAGGCGTGTGATCGAGTCGAGCAGGATGACGACATCGCGGCCCATCTCCATCAAGCGCTTGGCGCGTTCAAGCCCGAGCTCGGCGACGCGGGTGTGCTCTTCGACTGGTTCGTCGAAGGTGGAGGCGATGACCTCACCGCGCACCGTGCGCTTCATCTCGGTGACTTCCTCAGGGCGCTCGCCGATCAGCACGACCATGAGATGGACTTCGGGATGGTTGATGGCGATGCCATTGGCGATCGACTGGAGCAGCATCGTCTTGCCGGCCTTGGGCGGGCTGACGATCAGGCCGCGCTGGCCACGACCCATCGGGGCGACGAGATCGATGACGCGACCAGACAGTTCGGCCGAGTCCTCAGTCTCAAGCAGGAACTTCTCATGCGGGAAGACCGCAGTGAGGTTCTCGAAGAATGGTCGAGAGGCAGCTTCGTTGGCGTTGGCGCCGTTGACGAGGTCGACGCGTGAGAGTCCGTAATACTTCTCGCCCTGCTTGGGCGGGCGGACGGAGCCGATCACGTAATCGCCGGTGCGCAGACCGCTGCGTCGGATGCTGCTTTGCGAGACGTAGACATCGGTCGGCGCGGGCAGGAGCGATTCGCCGCGCAAGAAGCCGTAGGAGTCGTCGACGATTTCCAGGACGCCACCCGAGAGGATGTGACCCTCAGCCTCGGACTGCGCCTGGAGGATGCGGAGCACGATGTCCTGCTTTTTCAGACCTGAGAGTCCGCTGACATTGAGTTCACGCGCTTTGCTCAGCAGTTCCTCGCGCGTCATGTTCTCGAGTTCGGGAATGTTCAGGCTCGTCATCGGCTACCTCTGGTGTCGGCGCGTCGCGTGCTGTTTGCTTGACGGTTGCTTGACGGTTGCAGGGTTCAGGCGTCGTCGAAGAAGGAATGAATGCGGAAACTGTCTGAGAGGATCCGGGCTTCAGCGCTCCACGGCACCAGCATGAACAATAGGTGCGGCGCGCCGGAACCTAACTCACGGGGACAAATCCAATCCTAGACCCGCAGTTCGCGCGTTGGCAAGCGATTCCTAGCGGCAGGCGTGAAAAGTTACGAGACCGGTTGCGCGCGGAGCTGCGCCTCGGCCTTGTGCCAGTCGTCGAGGAACGCCTGGATGCCCTTGTCGGTCAGCGGATGCTGTTGCATCTGTTCGAGCACGGGAAACGGGATCGTGGCGATATGCGCGCCGACGCGTGCCGCCTCGGCGGTATGGTCGGTGTTGCGCAGGGAAGCGGCGATCACCTGGGCTGGGAGGTTGAAGCGGTCGAGCAGGTCGACGGAGTCGGCGACGAGCTGAATCCCGTTTTCGCCGATGTCGTCCAGTCGTCCGACGAACGGCGAGACGTAGGCCGCGCCGGCTCGGGCGGCGAGCAACGCCTGGTTGAGGGAAAAAATCAGCGTCGTGTTGATCCGAATGCCTTCTTCGGAGAGCGCCTTGATCGCGGCCAGCCCGGGGCCGTCGATCGGAATCTTGACGACGACATTGGCATGCCAACTGGCCAGCTCCCGCGCCTCGGCGATCAGTTCAGCGGTCGTGCGCGTGACGCATTCTGCCGAGATTGGTCCGTCGACGATGTCGGCGATGCGCAGGATGCGTTCGCGATAGGGAATCGCATCGTCGCCCTCGTGCGCGACGGCGCGGGAATGGAGCGAGGGATTGGTGGTGATGCCATCGCAGACGCCCCAGTCGACGGCCTGTTGAATCTCGTCGAGTCGGGCGGTGTCGAGGAAGATCTTCATGTCGGGCGAGTTCCTTTACCGAACGTTATGGCTGCATTATGTCGCAGCAGCTATGGCTGCGACATGACTGAGCAGCTACGGCTGCAGGGTAGCGAGAGCGACCTGAATGGGCAGCAGGACCGTCATGAGGATGGCGAAGACGAGCGGGCCGCGGTCGTTGAGGGCGTCGGTCAGCTCGTCGGAGATCTGGCCGGTCTTGCGGGCCTGCAGCGAGAGCAGCCGCACGCGCCGGACGCCGGCGAACATGCCGGGAACGAGGACGAAGAGCGAGACGAGATAGAGAATCTCGACGGCCAGCAGCCAGCCGGTCTCGATCGGGTCGACCGCTTCCGCTCGAATGCCCCAGATTGCGCCGAGGACACCGGTGGCGATGATGCCGGGCAGCAGCAACCGCGTGTGGGCGCGGTCGGCGGAGCGGAAGAGGACATCGCGCTCGACGGCATCGTCGGTCTGCCAGGCGCGGGTCAGGGCGAGCGTCAAGGCAGAAACGCCGCCTGCGTAGACGAGCGCGGCGACGATGGTGAGGAAGCGAAAGATGTCGTCTTCACTCATCGGCGTCCTCGAAGAATGTCGCATCGCGACTTGTGCGTTTGGCCGCTGAAAAAAAAGAAGCTCGGTGTTCGCCGGGAAGATGGCCGGTTTTCAGGTTTCAGGCGAATTGTTTTTTCTGCGGGCTGCAGAATGTGAATTCCCAGTGTTTTACTGGGGATCGTGGCCTGAATGCTTTCAGGTGTTTTCAGGTTTTTTCGGGTTTTTCTAGCTGGTTTCGGTTGCCGGAGGTGTTCGACTTGGTCGGTTTTGTTCGATTTTGTTCGATTGTGCTCGATGTCGGTCGCTGTGTCGTGGACCCTGGGCAACGATCGTCGGGCCTGTTTGTGCAGCTTGGACATGACGGTTGCTGGATCCTTCGCCACTGACTCGGCCTCGACGGGCCGGACCGCTTCAGGCCAGAATATCGCTCCTGCGTTCTGATGAGGCGCAGACTGTGTCGCAGTATCCATGGCGGCCAACTGCTGGTCGACCTGGCTCATCGGTGGAGCCGACTTCGCATCAGTGGTTGGAGTTGGTCGCGCCGACGGGGTGTCGCAGCGCGGTCTCGGACTCGGCCAGGACGGAGTCGATGAAGCCGAGGAAGAGCGGGTGCGAACGCTCGGGGCGCGACTTGAGCTCGGGATGGAACTGCGAACCGAGCATGAAGGGGTGGTCGCAGACCTCGGCGATTTCGACCAGTTCGCCGTCGCGCGAGGTGCCGCTGGCGAGCAGCCCGGCGCGTTCGAAGCGGTCTCGGTACTGGGGATTGAACTCCCAGCGGTGGCGGTGGCGCTCGTAGGCGAACTCTGACTTGTAGAGGGCATAGGCACGGGTCTCGGGCAAGAGCTGGCAGGGATACCTGCCCAGCCGCATCGTGCCGCCCATCTGGGTCAGTTCTCGCTGCTCGTCCAGCAGAGCAATCACGGGCGCGTCGGTGTGTTCGTCTGCCTCGGTCGTGTTGGCGGTCGGCAGGTCGAGCCGTTCGCGGGCGAAGGCGATGACCATGTTCTGCATCCCTCGGCAGAGGCCGAGGTAGGGGATGTCCTGCTCGAGCGCGAAGCGTGCCACGCCGACTTCGCCTTCAATGCCGCGTTCGCCGAATCCGCCGGGGACGATCACGCCGTCAACGTCGGCGAGGGCGGCGGCGATTTCAGGTTGATCGGCGTGGTCGAGGTCGTC
The DNA here is from genome assembly GCA_034428415.1 of Dehalococcoidia bacterium. Classification (GTDB taxonomy): domain Bacteria; phylum Chloroflexota; class Dehalococcoidia; order Bin125; family Bin125; genus Bin125. The sequence goes on along the minus strand of DAOUHS010000022.1, from coordinate 1,285 downwards.
GGACTGGATCCAGGTGATGTCGACGCTGGCGCCGCGTTGCGCGGCTGCGTGGATCAGGGCCTCTTTGACCGAAAGGTATGCGTCGCGCAGTTCAACGTACTTACCCACGATTCCGACGCGGCAGACGCGGTCGGTCTCTGCGAGACGGTCTGTCCACTCGAGCCAGTTGCTGATTGAGCGACCCGGCTCCGACGGTTTGGCGGTCAGGCCGAGGCGCTCGAGCGTGAGCTCGGTCAGACCTGCCTGTTCGAGGATGGCCGGCACCTGGTAGATCGACGAGGCCGTCTCCAGCGTCATCACGGCTTCGGTCGGGACGTCGCAGAAGAGGGCGAGTTTGTCTGTGATCGACTTGTCGGCGGGGATGTCGGTGCGCGAGATGATGATGTCTGGCTGGATACCCATGCTGCGCAGGGTGCGGACCGAGTGCTGAGTGGGTTTGGTCTTGAGTTCGTCGGTCGCTTTGAGGTGGAACAGCGGCGTCACGTGGATCGCGAGCGTGCCGTCGCGCGGCTCCTCGTAGCGCATCTGGCGAATTGCCTCGAGGAAGGCCTGGCCCTCGATGTCGCCGACCGTGCCGCCGACTTCCACAATCAGGACATCCACGCCGGCGCTCTCGGCCAGGCCACGGACGCGCTCCTTGACCAAGTCGGTGACGTGGGGCACGGTCTGGATCGTCCCGCCCAGATAGTCGCCGCGACGCTCACGCTCGATCACGTCGGCGGAGATCTGGCCCATCGTGACGGAGGATGCGGCGGTCAAGTTCTGGTCGAGGAAGCGTTCGTAGTGGCCCAAGTCGAGGTCGGTCTCGGCGCCGTCATCGGTGACGTAGACCTCGCCGTGCTGATAGGGCGACATCGTGCCCGGGTCGACGTTTAGGTAGGGATCGAGCTTCTGGACAGTGACCGAGAGGCCTCGCGACTGGAGGAGTCGTCCGAGTGAGGCGGTGGCGATGCCCTTGCCGACGGAGGAGATCACGCCGCCGGTGATGAAGATGTACCTCGGTGACGGGTCGTCGCTGCTCACTGGCTCGATGTTGCTCCTGCTGATCCACCCTGCAGATTGACCAGCAGGTCAACCTGGTCGCCGTCGTTGAGCGGGTCGTCCGGCTGCGCCTGGACCGAGTTGATCACCACCGCGATCGCTTCCTGGTCCTGCTCGGAGAACTCCTCGGTCTCGAGAATGTGCTGAGCCGTGATGCCGTCGAACCAGTCGACGGAGATGCTGGACTTCTTCGATTTGGAGAGCGGGACGAGGGTCATGAAGAGTTTGACGCTGATGGCCATCG
>DAOUHS010000021.1:0-4973 GCA_034428415.1 Dehalococcoidia bacterium | reverse complement strand
GTCGCCGCGCAGACCTTCTGCGGCGGCGATCAGTTTGGCCCGCTCCAGCGCCATCTTCGAGATCAGCGCCTCGACATCGTCCTGGGTGTAGGTAGGAGTCGTCGTCATCGAAGTGATCCTCTCGGTCGCTCGCCCTGCTCCTGCAGTGCCCGCCGGATCTGGGCCAGGTGCGCGGCATCGTGCTCGATGTTCTTCTGGACGAGGATCTCGACGGTGTAGCGATCGTGCTCTTCGTGCCGGCCGGGTCGCGACCAGTCCTCTTCCGCGATCTGTTCGAGGATGGCGCCGCTTGAGGCTCGCAGGGCGAAGAAGGTCGCGACTGAGGACTCGACCTCGCGGTCGTAGTGCAGGTTGGCGGCGAAGCGGCTCTCGTCGAAGGGAACGATCAGTGGCGAGTCGTGAGCGAGCATCTGGCGCAGGCGCATGGCGTCGGCGACTTCGTTGTCGGCGAGGTGATGTACGACCTGGCGGATGGTCCACTCGTCGGGGCCCTCGCGGGATTCGAGCTGGGACTCTGAGAGTTCAGCGAGGACGAGTTCGATGTCGGAGGTCGACTCGAGGTAGGCGACCAGCAGATCGGGCCGCTCGCTGGGGTGCTCGGTCATCGGTGAGCTCCTAGCAAGTGCCGGTGAGCGCGTAGCGGATCTGGTCGATGTGCTCCTCGATGTGGCGCACGTTGGCCGCCAGCCAGTCCTCGACGCTGCGAGAGTTATAGCCCGGAGTCGGGCGCGGCTGGGTCCACTCGTCTTCGCGCAGGGTCGCCAGAATCGATGCGGCGGATTCGACCAGGCCTTGGACCGTCTTGAGGGCGGGACCGATCGGCCGCTTGTCGTTGCGCAGCCGCTTCTGCATCGTGTCCTGGTCGGTTGGCCAGGTCTCGACTTCGATGTCGAGCAGCATCAGGCGCAATCTGAGCGCGCCCATGACGGCGATATCGGAGACGTGGTGCACGTTCTCGCGAGCCGTCCAGCCGGGCTCGGGCGGCGCGCCATCGAGCTGTGCGATCGACGAGCCGGCGACGGACTGGGTCAGCAGCTTCGGCGCGGCGCGGTATCGATCCAGCAGGTCCGCGCGTTGCTCAGCGTTCATCGGCCGCTTCCCGATCGCGGTGTGCGTTGCGCTCTTCGTCGCCCCAGATCCGGCGGACCAGCCAGGAGCCGAAGAGGAACTTCCAGAGGTAGCGCAGTCCCGTCCCACGCCAGAGCAATCGCCAGAGCGCCGGGATCACGAGAGCCGGCCCTTGACCAACGAGGCCAGTCGTTCGACCTCGCTATCGTCGAGCGCGCCGGACGGTTCGGAATCGCCCCTGACCACTCCGAGCACGTCTCCTGAGGCCCAGCGCAGCTCCAGCATCCGCTGGACCGTGTCGCCGTTCTCGGAGCGGGTCCACTCGCGCACCATCAGCCCGGCGCGCTCGCCGGCGTCCTCGATCGTGACTCCAGCGTCGCCGACATCGGACGGCGGGGCGGCTTGCAATGCGTCGGAGGCGTGGTGCGCGGACTCGTACTTCGTGAGCTCAACTTCAATTCGCCGATGCTGTCGATTGCGGTAGAGCGATTGAGTCAGGAGCCAGTCCATGAACTCGCCCCAGGAGCGCGGATCGCGGAAACTCTCGCGATAGCCGATCACGCGCCCGGCGTCGTCGAGCTGGGTGATCGTGGCCTGTGGATTCTCGTCAGCCAGGGCGATGTCTTCCGAGGTCACGGCTTCGGAGGTCTGAGGGGCGAGCCCGGCCGGCAACTCTTCACGCCGCAGGCCGGCAGAGCGAAGGGCGGGAACGCCGTCGGCGGCGAGCGAGCGTCGGCGCTGGGCGCCGCGGATCATGGCCTGCAGGATCGGCACACCGACGACCAGCAGGATGATGATGATTCCAACGATCAGCCCGGTTGACATGCGGTCAGACTACCGCAGCAGCGCCGCCAGCGAGGCTTCCAGATTGGAGAGGTCGTCGAGGATGACGTCTGCCTCGTCGAGGTCGCCGGGCTGGGCGTAGCCGGTCTTGACGGCTACGACCCTTGCGCCGATTGCGTGGCCGGCCTCGACATCGTGGCTGGTGTCGCCGATCACGACGGCGTCGGCGCCGTCGGCGGAGTGCTGTCGGAGGCGCTCGAGGCCTGCAGCGAGCAACTCGGTGCGGTCGGGATGATCGTCGCCGAAGCCGCCGTCGAGGAAATAGTCCCAGATGCCGAAGGGCGCGAGCTTCGCCTCGGCGGCGCGGCGGAAGTTGCCGGTGCCGAGGCCGAGCGTCACGTCCTCGTTGAGCAACGCCTCCAGGAGCGCCTCGACTCCCGGACAGAGCCTCGCGTTTCGTTCCTTGACCGTGTCGGTCAGATTGGGCACGTAGTGATCGACGAAGCGGGCCAGGTCGTCGGCCGAGCATTCGCGGCCCTGGTTGTTGAGGGCGGTGGGCACGATCCAGCTATCGCTGCGGCCGGCGAAGTTCATTCCCTCCAGCGCGTTCTCGATGGCCCAGAGCTGGCGGAAGGTGCGGGTCATGGCCAGGGTTCCGGCGCCCTGGGAGGTGGAAAGCGTGCCGTCGATGTCGAACATGAGGATGGTCACGCCAGGGCCTTCCGTCGGGCTACTCAAACAGTTCGAAGTCGGACCATCCGCCGAGCACCCGGAGTTGCAGGCCGCTGGCATCGATCGGGATGTCGTAGACGGCGACGACGTTCACGGTCAGCTGCGGCTGGAGGATCAATGGCGGGGCGTAGACGACGCCTTCGGTGGTTCGGGCAGCGCCGAGCGAGAGCGGTGCGTCGGCGAGGTAGGCGCGGCCGTCGACGGTGACCAACTGCAGTCCGTCGAGGGGCAACGCGACCGCCTGCTTGGAGCGATTGGTCATGGTCAGTTGGATGGCGGCAAAGCGCTGGGCCGGGCTGCGCCAGAGTCCTTCGGCCCGGATCTGATCGGGGAACGTGATCCCGATCACGGACACCTCGATCGGGCCGACCAGCTTGGGCTGGCCGAACTCAATGGCGACGGTGCGCAACGCCGGCGATGAGGTGACTTCCTGCGCGGCCTGCGGCTCGTCGTCGTCGCCGCCGCCGGTCAGCTCTTCGAACCCGCCGGAGACGAACAGGTAGATCACGACCACGACCACGACGACCAAGACGAACAGCGCGTAGCGCTGGGTTCCGCTCAGGTTTCTCAGCATCGGACGCGGCCGTTCGACGTGGAACCGATGCGGCGCACGTTAGGAGGGATGCTCAATCGGCAAGCCTGCGGCGATCCAGGCGTCGGTGCCGCCCTCGACGTTGTAGAGGTCGGTGAATCCGAGGGCGGCGGCGAACTCGCAGGCGACGGCGGAGCGCTGACCTTTGGCGCAGATGAACATGATCGGCTGGTCCTTGCCGCCGGCGATCTGTTCCAGTTCGTCGGCGCGGGTCATGACCGACATGTGGGGCATCAGCGGCGCGCCGGCCGCGTGGCCGTCCTGGTACTCGTCGAGCTCGCGCGTGTCGACGAGCGTCACGCCGGCCTGTCGTTTCTCTTCTGCTTGCTCGACCGTGATTCGCTGAAACGGTTCCTGCTGCGCCATCGTCGGACCTCTCGGATCGGTTGGACACCCACGTGGACGCATCGTATCACCGCGTCGGACTGGGGGATCTCTCTTGCGCGGGAGATTGGGAGTGTGCATGGGTTTGCCTGTTTGCGGGGTTCTCACCCCCTCTGCCTTCGGCATCTCCCCCTCGAGGGGGAGATTGGGAATGGGGGAGATTTAGGAGGGGGAGATTGGGAGTGTGCATGGGTTTGCCTGCTTGCGGGGTTCTCACCCCCTCTGCCTTCGGCATCTCCCCCTCGAGGGGGAGATTGGGAATGGGGGAGATTGGGAGGCGGGCTAGGCTCCGGCTGCCGCGGTTTGGAGATCCTGTCTGTTGTGGTTGCGGAGGAAGGTCTCGGCTTCTTGCTGGAGCTGTTCGGGGGTCAGGTCGGTGGGTGGTTGGCCGGAAATTTTCTTTGGCACGTTGGAGGCGGGAAAAACCAGTGTTTTGCGGGGAATTGGGTGGTTGGGGTGGTTCGGTTTGGAAGATTTTGGCAGGCCGTGGTGGATGTTGGTGGACTCCGGGAGTTTGCGCGGCTTGCGCGGCTTGTCGGACTTGGGCGGTTTGGCGGCGGCGGTGAGTTCATCCACGGGGTAGTCGAGTTCCTGGGGGATCTCGCCGGGTTCGAGGTCGCGGAGTTCGGCGCGGCCGTGCAGTTGGGTGGCGAGGCGGCGGGTTTCGCGGAGGAGGATGGCGAGTTCCTGGTTGTAAGCGACGTGGATGCGCGCGTACTCGGCCGGGGTGAGGCGGCCGAACTCCTTGAGCAGGTCGCGCTGGAGGAGGGTGCGCAGTCGTCGCTGGAGCAGGCCGAACTGTTCGAGCAGGAAATCGTCGGCGGACTGTTGGGTGAGCTGGCTCCAGTGGGTCTCGATGAGTTTGAGGTCGGCGAGGACGGTGGTGTGGGAGATGTCGAGTTGCTTGCCGATGTTGCGCAGCGAGCGTCCCTGCTGCCGGAGTTCGTGGACTTTGAGCGCTCGTTGTCGTCGTCGAGGTGAGATGTTCATGTTGCCGCCTTTCCTAGCGTGTCCTTGCGTGAGCACCGATGTTCGAGTTAGTGTACCGTATATATGTTCGGAGTGAGAGATCCGAGTGTGTAGCGCCAGACAGCGGCGATCGGTCCGCGAGGCGAGTCAACCCAGAGAGAGGATTGGATGATGTCAGAGATGTCAGAGATGTCAGAGATGTCGGGCCTGGAGGATTTGCGGGAACAGGCGGAGGTCGAGAAGATTTATCGCGAGGCGGTCGACACATTGATCGTGATGGTGCTGGCCTACGGCGACATGCCCGACGGCCGGAGTGTGGTCCTGGAGCTGGTTCGGGAGTTTCCGGGTTCGAACGCGGCATTCTGGGTGGGCGTGCTGCAGATGACGGCGGACGCGCTCGCGGAGGACTGGACGATTCCAGAGGAGGGGGGCGACGGCGGCTGAG
>DAOUHS010000020.1:0-8723 GCA_034428415.1 Dehalococcoidia bacterium | reverse complement strand
TCCATCTTCGAGAACCGCAATCTCGGTCGGGCTCGTCTGCAGCACCGCGGCGATGCTGACCACGTCGAGTCCTTGCGCTCTCGAGAACGGCACCACCGTGGCGAAGGAGAACGCGACATCGGCCACGCCTTCGGCGACGAGCAAGTCGCCTGAGGTGCCGCTGTAGGGGAGAATCTCGACTTCGACGCCCTCGTCCTCGTACCACCCTTGCGCGAGCGCGACATACACGCCGGTGTGGTTCGTATTCGGCGTCCAGTCGAGCTGGACGCGGATCAGATCGGGTTCGTCCTCCCCGCAGCCGGCGAGGAGAACAGAGACGATCAGCAGCGATGCTCCGAAGACCGCAGCAAGCAGGCGGAGTGGTGTAGTCACTGAGCCTCCCCGTTCACCCACGCTGAGTCGAAGAAGTGGTATTCAAGCTCCATCGCCGTACGGAACTTGATCGCCTCCGAGGAGGAGTCGTCGCCGTGCTCATCCAGCATCCGCTGGATGATGTCGACTTTCTCCAGGTAGTCGGGACTGGAGTACATGTCGATCCAAAATCCGTAGCGATCGTCGTAGGGCTGGTCGGCAAGGCGGGAGCCAAGCCAGCCATACAGCTTGGCGCAGGGCGCCATCGCCGCGAGGTGCTCACCGATGGTGCCCAGCGATGCCGTCGCCAGGAGGAAGTCGGTGTATTCGCGAGCGGCCGGCAATGGCTGGACATCTTCAAGCGAGACACCCAGCTCGGGCGCCGTCTTCTCGTGCAGCGTGCCCTCGGTCAGGATGCCGGAAAGCAGTGATCCGAACTGTCGACGCGTGCCCCAATCCTGGGCGCGCACCGCGCCCCAGGCGTACGAGCGGGCGTAGGCGTCGAGATAGAAATGATCCTGCTGTGCGAACAGGCCGTAGCGCGACTCGGACAGCGAGCCGTCGGCCAAGCCGACGATGAATGGATGCTCCAGGCAAGCCTCCGCGAGGTCGCGGTTGTCGTCCCAGAGTCGTTGTGACAATGAAATCAGCGGCGGGTCGGACACGGTCAATCTCCTTCTCTGTCAAGGTGTTGAATCAGCTCGTTGCTCATGACGTTTCGAGTGGCGAGATCGTCCCCTCGGACGGGGAAGAGGCGTCGGCGTAGAACTTGCGCGGCATCCGGCCGGCGAGAAATGCATCGCGACCGGCGCGCGCCGCCGCGTTCATCGCCTGCGCCATTTGGACGGGATTGCGCGAGCGGGCGACCGCGGTGTTCATCAGCACGGCGTCGCAGCCGAGCTCGAACGCGATCGCGACATCGGACGCCGTGCCGACGCCGGCATCGACGATCACTGGCACATTGGCGCGTTCCTTAATCAATTGAATGTTGTGAGGGTTGCGAATGCCCAGGCCCGATCCAATCGGCGCGCCCAGCGGCATCACCGCCGAGCAGCCGACATCTTCCAGCTTGCGCGCCGTGACCGGGTCGTCGTTGGTATAGGGCAGCACCTGGAATCCGCGTCGGACCAGTTCCTGCGCGCCCTCGAGCAGTCCCTCGGTATCGGGCAGCAGCGTGTCTTCGTCAGCGATGACTTCGAGTTTGACGAGCGACACGCCCAGCGCCTCGCGCGCCAGCTCAGCGGTCAGGATGGCGTCCGGCGCGGTGAAGCAGCCGGCGGTATTGGGTAGCAGCCCATAGCCGCGCTCGGTCAACAGGGAGTAGAGATTCGTTGGATCGGAGCCGTCTGCCGAACCGACGTTGACCCGTCGCAGGGCGACAGTCACGAGCTCAGTGCCGGACGCCTTCAACGCGTCCAAGAGTGTTTCCTGCGAGGGATAGCGGGCGGTACCGAGAATGATCCGCGAGGTCATCTCGCGTCCGGCGAGGGTCCAGGTGTCGGCTGCGGACCTGTCTGTCGTTGTGCTCATCTGTCCGCCTACCCGCCCTGCTTCGCGCCGACGATGTCGATTCGGTCGCCGTCGGCAATGTTGGTCTGGCCCCACTCGCTTCGCGGCACGACGGACATGTTGATGGCGACCGCGATGCCCTGCTGTTCAGGGTCGTAGCCGATTTCGCAGAGCGCCTCGGGCAGCTCCTGGTTCGACAGCGTGACGGCCTCGCCGTTGAGCGTCACTTCCAACGTCGCGTGCGGCTGTGTCATGTGGCCGCCTCCATGTTCACTGGCGTCTGTCCCAGCCGTTCGATGCCGTACGGCTCTAGAAAGGCCGGAACATCACCCGACTCGATCGCCTCGGCCAGCCAGTGTGCGGTCGCTGGCGCGAGCAGTATTCCGTGCTGAAAGTGGCCGGTCGCAATCCAGAGTCCCGGGCGTCCAGCCGGTCCGACTACTGGCATGTGATCCGCCACAGCCGGACGCAGTCCTACGCTGTGCTCTTCGACCTCAAGCTCGCGAATGCCTGGCAGCAATCCGTCGGCTCGAGCCAGCAGTTCCTCGCGCGCCTCCGCAGTCGGCTCAAGGCTCCAGCCAGCTTCGGGTTCCTTGGTGGAAGCAACAATCAGTTCGCCGTCTCGGCGCTGGGCCAGACTCACCGTCGTCGTGCGGACGACACGGTCAATCACCCGTGGCCCGCGCAGCCGCAGCAGTTGTCCCTTGACCGGTCCAACGCCGGCTGGCGACAGGGCAGTCTCCGGCTGCCTGGAGGTCTCGACGATCTGATCGCACCAGGGCCCGGCGGTCAGCAGCACGTTGCGCGCCCGAACCGATGAATCGTCGACGTCTGCTGGCTGGCTGCGAGACTGGACGGTCCAGACATCCTCAGACTCGTCAAACTCGCCACCAATTGCTTCGTGCTCGGTGAGCACCTTGACTCCGGTCATCCTGACTCCGCGCTTCAGCCTCTCCAGCAGCCGTCGAGGGTCAACCTGAACGTCTTCGTCGATCCTCAATCCGCCGACGAGGCCGCTGGCCAACTCAGGCTCGATCACAAAGATCTCGTTGGCCGCGACCCTCACGGACCGGAGTCCGAGTTGCATCCGTTTCTCATGCAACGCCTGGAGTTGCTCATCTTCATCGGCGTCTCTCGCCACCCAGAGCGTGCCATCCAGGCGATAGCCGGCGCTGCCCCGACCGATCGATTCGACCTTGGCGATGTATTCGGGATAGCGGCGCAAACTGTCCAGCTTGAGCGGGAAGATGTTGTCGTCCTCGCCAACCGGCAGCGAGGCCGTGCCAAGCAAGCCCGCCGCCACCCGACTGGCATGCTGGCCCGGCTGGTCGCGCTCGATGAGGACCACCTTGTGTCCGCGCCGTGAGAGCTCGAACGCGCAAGAGAGCCCGATGACGCCGCCGCCAATGATCGCGGCATCCCAGATTCGTTCTTCGCTCATCCTGCTGCCTCCTGCTGGGACTCGGCGCAAAGACGCTCGATGCTGAAGGGTTCGATCGGAACTGGAATGTTGCCCGTCTTCATCAACTCGGCCATCCAATGTGCCGTGCTCGGCGCGAGCAGCACGCCGCCGCGATAGTGACCTCCGGCGATGAAGATGCCCTCAGTGTTCGTCGGTCCGAGCACCGGCTGATGGTCCGTCACGGCAGGACGAAGGCCGACATCGATCTCGCTCACATACAGGTCATAGATGCCGGGCAGGATCTCGAAGGCGTAGCGCAGCAAATCCAGGGTGCCTCCGGCGGTCGGCTGCATGTCGAAGCCTTGCTCTTCTTCAGTCGCACCGAGCAGCAGTTCGCCGCCTGCTCGAGGGACAATGTAGATATCGCTGTTGCGCAGCACGTGCTTGGCGAGCGGTTGACCTATGAGGTGAACAATCTGCCCCTTGATCGGCCGCATGCCGATGTTGGGCAACGGTGTGACTAGCCCATCCTCCAACCAGACGCCCGCCGCCAGCAGTGCCTGGTCGGCGTTCAGTGTCGATTCACCGGAACTCTGCTTCATGGTCAGTTCGACACGCCCCTGCGAGCGCTCAACCGTCGTGACGCCGGTGTGCTCGACGATTTCTACGCCAACCGCCTCGCACGCAGCCTTGAGCGCCGGTACTAGGTCCCGCGAACTGACCTGGTGATCCGTCTCGACCAGCAGGCCCCCGATTGCTCGCGGAGATACATACGGTTCAATCTGGCGAACCTCGCGCCCGGTCAAGCGCCGCGCCGGCAAACCGCGGGCTTCCTGGATGCTGCGGATGTGATCGAGCTCCAGCTCGTCGTCGCGATGCCGCGACACCCAGAGCGTGCCCTCTTCTCGATAGCCACACGACAGCCCGCCGGCCGCTTCGATCTCGGCAACGAATGCCGGATAGCGACGCAGGCTGTCGAGCTGCAAGTCAACCAACGACGGCGGCGTTAACTCGACCTCGAAGGACGGCGTCAGCATCCCAGCGGCCACGGTCGAGGCCCCAAAGCCGACGGTCTCCCGCTCGATGACCACGACCGATTTGCCTCGACCCGCCAATTCGAACGCGCAGGACAGACCGATCACGCCGCCGCCGACGATGGCAATCTCGGTTGTTCGGGACTCACTGGTCATGAGAGCGCCCGCTCAATCTCGGAGGCAAACTCGCGGCATGACGCCTGTGGATCGTCCTGGCAGACAACGGCGGACAGGACTGCGACACCGTACGCGCCGGCGGCGAGCACATCGCCGACGCGATCGACAGTGATGCTGCCGATTCCGATTACCGGCTTGTCGACCGCATCGCAGATCTCGGCAAACCGCTCCAGTCCAAGCATCGGCGCGACGCGATTGCCTTTCGATGTCGTGCCAAAGACCGGTCCGACTCCCAGATAGTCGACCGGTTGCTTGGCGACCTTGACCGCCTCTTCGACCGAGTTTGCCGTTCCGCCGATGATCGCGTCGGGGCCGAGAATCTGGCGAGCTACGTATGGCGGCAAATCCTCCCGGCCCAGATGTACGGCCGTAGCGCCGACGGCCGCGGCCACATCGACGCGGTCGTCGATGAGCACGGTCGTGTTGAACTCCTGGCAGGCGAGGCTCATCAGTACGGCGACGCGCATCATTTCCTTCGTTGAGACCTGACGTTTCTCGCGGTACTGGATCACGTCGGCGCCGCCGGCTGCAGCGGCGGCGGCCAGTCCGACGTGCGTGAATCGGTCCTGGAGGACTTCGTCGGTGATTACGTGGAGTCGTCCGACGGACCTCCGCTCAGTCATCGCGCATCATCCAGAAGTGGTCGGTCGGGCCGACGCCGTGGCCGATTTCGAGCCCGCCACGGATGGCCCCCGTGACATACGCCTTCGCGTTGGCAATCGCTTCGCGCAAGCCGTCACCCTGGGCGAGTCGCGCCGCAATTGCGGAGGCATACGTGCAGCCGGTTCCATGCGTGTGGCGTTGGTCGATCCACTCGCCCGGGAAGATCTCCGTAGATTCGGCCGTGACTAGCACATCGGTCGCGGGAGCATCCTGCAGGTGTCCGCCCTTGACCAACGCTGCCGAGGCCCCGGCGTTTACCAGCTTCTCGCCGGCCTGCTGGGCGTCATCGACCGTCACGATTGACAGGCCCGTCAGGGCCTCCGCCTCGTGCACGTTGGGGGTGACAAGCGTGGCTTGCGGCAACAGTCGTTCGCGCAGCGTCGACGCAGCATCCTCGGCCAGTAGTGCGAAGCCAGTCTTCGAGATCATGACAGGATCGACCACGACAAACGGAGGCCGTCGAGTCATGAGCTGCTCGGCGACGAGATCAATCATCTCCGAACCGCCGAGCATACCCGTCTTCACTCCGGCGACATCGAGATCGTCGAAGACTGAATCGATCTGTTCCTTCACCGACTCGAGCGGAAGCGGCCAGGCGCCCTGGACGCCGAGCGTGTTCTGCGCGGTGACTGCCGTGATCACTGTCGCGGCATAGGCGCCGTTGGCCGTGATCGATTTGAGGTCGGCCTGGATGCCGGCACCGGCCGATGAATCGGATCCTGCGATGGAAAGGACGACGCGCACTGACAATCCCCAGATCAGGGTGGTGTGCTGTCGTTCGGGTGGGCCTGAAGTTTGGTGCGCTCCCTGCGCCGGCATTACCCGGATCAGGTTCGGCGGGTGTGTTCTCAGGCCCTGTTCCCGTCACCTCGACGGTCGGACCACCCCGGCTTGATCTTGATGCTCAGGTTAACACACTCGACTGGTCAGCCTGCGTCGCCGGAACCGTCGCTGATCCGCGGGTTCCACATGAACAGGGTCGCGCTCCAGACTTTGAAGGGGAACTGGTAGCTGTTCACGCCACCGATCGTGATCAGGCCGGTGGCGTTGTAGCCGCCGATAGCGATGACGCCGACGCTGTTGACGCCGCCGATTGCGACCACACCGATTGAGTTGACCATGCCGAGCGACACCACTCCGATGGCGTTGATGCCGCCGATCGCGACGAGGCCAATTGCATTGACCGAACCGGCTGCCAGCGCCTCGATCTGACTGGAGACGACGTTTCCGGCGACTTCGCTGCCGGCAATCACCGCGACGATGACGATCATGGCGGTGAGCGACAGCGTCCAGACGAAGGTGATTCCGTGCTTGGTGTTGAGATCGTGTTTCGCGCTAGCTTGCGGAGTCGATTCCGACATCGCGTGTCCCTTCACTCGGCGACAGTCGGTCGGTTAGTCGTCGGAGACGAGGACCAGGGTGCCGGTGGTCGAGAGGGTGCCGCCGGTGCCGTTGACGACGCAGCTTCGGGCGCTGGTTTGCTTGCCCGGGTCGCCGGAGAAGCCGCCGTCCTCGGCCGTGCCGGAGAGCTGGCGGTAGGCCTCGACCAGCAACTGCATGCCGTACATGCCGGAGTGGTTGAAGCTCAGGCCGCCGCCGTTGGTGTTGATCGGCAGGCGTCCGCCCGGAGCCGCGTGGCGGTCCATCCAGAGCGCGGGACCTTCGCCGGCCGGAGCGAGGCCGAGCATTTCGGCGGTGATCCCGGCGGTGACGGTGAACGAGTCGTAGATCATGGCCATTTCCATGTCCTCGGGACCCATTCCCGCCATCTTGTAGGCGGCAGCCGCGGAGCGGCTGGCCGATGTCTCGGTGAAGTCGTTCATCTCGAGCATGTTCCAGTGGGAAATGCTCTCACCGGCGCCGGCGATCCAGACTGGCGGCGTCTTGGAAGTGCTGGCGATCTCGGGACCAGTGATCAGCACAGCACCGCCGTGGTCGGTGACCAGGCAGACGTCGAGCAGCTTGATCGGCCAGGAGATGGCGCGTGAGTTCATCACGGTGTCGACGGTGATCGGGCCGCCGAAGGTGTGGCCGCGCTTGCCGCCGCCCCATTCACCTTTCTCCAGCGGCGGCAGATCGCCTTCGCCGGCCTTGCGGTACATGACCGCGCGGGGGTTGAGGGTCGCCCACTCGCGCGTGACGACGGCGATCTCGGCGAAGTCTTCCTGGGTCGTGCCGTAGCGCGACATGTGGCGGTTCATCGCGTGCGAGTATCCGGTCGGCGCGCCGCCCAGGCCGTAGGCCGAGGTGTGCTGCGTGCCCGGATCCCAGGGATCGCCGCCGCCGAAGGGACGTCCGGTGCCCTTGCCGCCCGTGAACCGTTGGCTGAATCCCATTTCGCCATGAGTGACCAGTGCCACGTTGATCACGCCGGCGTGAATCGCGGCCAGGGCGTGGTGGACGTGCATCTCGAACGAGCAACCGCCAACGGCGGTGGTGTCGATGTACTTGGGGTGCAGACCGAGATACTCAGCGATCTGAGGCGACCAACCGGCGGAGAAGATTCCGTCGATCGCGGCAATCGGAATGCCGGTCATGTTGCAGACGTTGTTGATCGCCTCGATGTGGAGAGTGAGCGAGGATTTCGGGGTCGCCGGGTAACCGATGTCGTTGGCTTCAGCGGCGCCGATGATGGCGGCGGCCTTTGATGCTTCACCAGGCATGATGTGCTCCTGTGTTCTGTAGCTCGGCAGGGCCTAGACAGGCCGCCAGAAGGGAATGTGGACGTCTTCGGAGGCTTCTTCGAACTCGATCTGGACGGCGGCGCCGATCTCGATCGACTCAGGGTCGTTGGGGTCGACGCCCTTGAGCACGGTCAGCATCCGGTCGCCCTCGGCGAGGTCGATGTAGGCGCTGACGTAGGGGACTTCGTCGCCCCAGCCGCGCGCCACGAGGCCCTTGTTGTGCTGGACGGCGAAGGTGTGAATCGTGCCCTTGCCGGTGGCCTCGACCCACTCGACGTTCATCGAGTGACAGAACGGGCAGATCACCCGTGGGTACCAGTGGACTCGGTTGCAGTCGGAACAACGGGGGAGCATCAGCTTCCCCTCTTTGGCCCCGTCCCAGAATGGCTGTGAGACCGGGTCGGGACTCGGAATGGGCTTGGTGTACTGATCGGTGTTGTCGGCCACCGCGCTCCCCTCTCAACGATTGGTTGCTTGGGCGGCGCAGCGATCGGCTGCGCGAACCTGGCTTGCCTACGTGATTTGATTCACGCAGACCGCAGTGTACCAGCGGCAGTCTCAGAATCGACATCGCTCGCGCTTTCGGGCACGGCGAGGCCGGGACAGGTGTTGCGCTGTGAAAAAAGAAAAAACGTCGAGTCGCGCTGCTCGGGCAGCAGCGGCGAGTTCGGCGACTACAAGGGATCATCGTCTTCCTCGGGTGGTTCTTCCTCTTGGTGGAGCAAGCAGGGAACGGGTCCCCGCTCGGGGGCGGGGAGCGGGGATTCGGGGCCGTCGTAGAGTTCGCGGAGCTTGTGGCGGGCGACATCGAAGGGGTCGGTGGCGAGATAGATCCGATAGTTGAGCCGGGCGCGAGGGTTGGGGGCGAAGAGTTCGCGGACGATGGCGTCGAGGGCTTTGACG
>DAOUHS010000019.1:0-2777 GCA_034428415.1 Dehalococcoidia bacterium | reverse complement strand
AGGATCGCGAAGATGCCGACCACTGAGATCCCGAAGATCAACACGATCAGATAGAAGCAGGTCGTGTGCAACGCTTCGCGACGGGTGAGCGATGTCTCCTCGTCGTGCCGGCCTGCCTCGATCTGCTGCGGCGTGAGCTGCGTGGGTCCGCCGTCGGGCAGCATCCCGTAGTCCTCGGGGCGACGCCGCATCAGCAGCGCCGCGGGAATCAAGATCGCCGCCAGACATCCTGACAGCACCATCCAGGCCGTTCGCCAGCCAAACGGCTCGATCAGGACGCCCGCGGTGAACGTCGGCCAGAAAAACCCGGCCATCGAGACGCCCATCGAGGTCCAGCCCAGCGCCTGTCCCCGTTTGGCCACAAACCACTGGGACACCGCGATCGACACCACTAGGAATCCCGCCACCGACGCCGAAGTGACTAGGAACACGCCGCGCACTAGCACGTACTGCCAGTACTCCTCGATCTGGCTCATGAAGAACAGCGCGGGAATGCAGATCACCGCAGCGGCCAACATGATCGGACGCGCGCCGAAGCGATCGATCCGCGGACCGAGCGCCAGACCGATCACCATTAGGAGCGCCTGCCCGATCGAGTCGGCGGCGAAGAACTGCGTCCGCGACCAGCCGAACTCTTCAATGAACTCCGGCGCAAACACGGCTACGACCGAGGTCTGAACCCCAACGGTCACAAACTGCGCAATGAACGCCGCCGCCACGACGATCCAGCCGTAGAAGATCGGCCGACCGAAGAGGGTCATAACTCTCTTCGTCGCAGGGGTCGGCGTTCAGTCTCGAACCGCAGCCTCATTCAGCCGGGGTCTCGATTCCGAGGGCGTCAAACATTCGCTGCATGTTCTCGCCGAACTCGTCCTGGCGTGGTCGGCCGAGCGTCAGCCCTCCGTCAACGATGAGCGCGTGACCGGTGACAAACGTCGAATCGTCGCTGGATAGCCAGAGTGCGGCGTGCGCGATGTCCGACGGGCGACCGGAGCGCTTGATTGGCTGTGACTGACCCATCACGTCGGCCATGGCTTCGACCGTCTTGTCGGCATCTTCAGCCGAGAGTCCGAGCGACTTGCCGAAAATCGGCGTCGCGATCCCACCCGGGCAGATGCAGTTGACGCGGATGTTGTGCTCGCCGAGCTCATAGGCAGCGACCTTCGTCAGATGCATGACCGCGCCCTTGGCGACGCTGTAGATGGCGGGTCCATTGCCGGCCCCGACTCCCGCAATGCTGGCCGTGCTCACGATTGCGCCGCCGTCGCCCTGGGCAATCATGGCTCGGGCCGAGTGCTTGATTCCGAAGAACACGCCCTTGAGCAGGCCACCCATCGTCTGCTCGTACTCGTCTTCCTCGACCTCGGTGATTCCGCCCAGCGCTCCTGCGTATCCGGCGTTGTTGAAGACGGCGTCGATTCGTCCGTAGCGGTCGATTGCGTGCGCAACGGCGCCCTGGACCTGGGCTTCCACTGCGACATCGGCATGGACATATGTGGTGTCGCCGCCGATCGATTCGACCAGTGCATGGCCGCGTTCGTCCTGGATGTCGGCCACGACGACTCGTCCGCCCTCTTCGGCGAACAACCGCACCGAGCCCTCGCCGATGCCGCTGGCGCCGCCCGTGATCACCGCCACTTTGCCGTCGATCCGTCCTGCCATGATTCGTGCTCCACCGTGTTTAGATTCGTTCGCGTGTGCGTAGGATACGCACCGACCCCGTTCCGGCGAGTCTTTAGACTGCCCACGCCACAGGACGATGAAGCAGGAGCAGGATTATGGTCGACCGACTCAAGGACAAAGTCGCACTGATCACCGGCGGATCGCGGGGGCAGGGCGCCGCCGAAGCGGAGCTCTTCGCCGCGGAGGGCGCCCACGTCGTGATTGCCGACGTGCTGGACACCGAGGGCGCAGAGACTGCCGCTCGGATTGGCGATGCGGCCAGCTATCACCATCTTGACGTGACCGAAGAGGAGGCCTGGCATGCGCTGGTCGCCGAGATTGTGGAACAGCACGGGAGGCTGGACGCGCTGGTCAACAACGCCGGCATCTACCGCAATGCGCCGGTCGTTGAGATGACCGAGGAGATGTACCGCCAGGTGATCGACATCAACCAGATCGGCGTCTGGCTGGGGATGAAGGCGGTCGGTCCGCAGATGATCGCGCAGGAGTCGGGGTCGGTGGTCAACATCTCCTCTACCGCCGGCTTCCGTGGCGGGGCCGGATCAGTCGCCTATACGGCGAGCAAGTTTGCCGTGCGCGGGATGACCAAGGTCGCCGCCCGCGAGTGGGGTCGCTACAACATCAGAGTCAACAGCATCCACCCGGGACCAATCGACACGATGATGCTCCACCAGGTCCCCGGCTTCGAATCCGACAGCGAGCGCTTCCTGAGGAACACGCCGCTGAGGCGAGCTGCCGATCCGTCGGAAGTTGCCTACCTGGCGCTGTACCTGGCGAGCGACGAGTCCAGTTTCAGCACGGGGTCGGAGTTTGTCGTCGACGGCGGCGGTTTGGCTTAGCCTCAGGGGGTCAAGCTCAGGCCGATCGGATTTGCCTGAATCGCGTCGATCGCATGTTTGATATAGGTCGCGGTCATGATTCCAGTGTTTTCTGACACATACATCTTCGTTTCTTTCCCGTCCTTTAGCACGGGGTTACGGTGAGGTCTATAGCTTCCGACGATGCCAACAAGCGTTGCGCCAACACGAGGGTCACGGACGTAGGCTGGACCTCCCGAGAAACCACGACTATTCATAGCTCCGATGTAGACGACC
>DAOUHS010000018.1:0-6103 GCA_034428415.1 Dehalococcoidia bacterium | reverse complement strand
GGTTCGAGGCGGCGCCGCAGCTCGTCCCAGTCGCCGATCTCGTGCACGGCCTCGTAGTCGATGATGCGCTCAAGCACTCTGGCTGAGGTTGACCACGTCATGGACTCGAGCACGAGAAAGCCCCGGTTGAACCAGGAATTCAGCAGGTGGCGCAAGTCGTTGTCGATCCGTGCGAGCTCGGCATTGGTCGGCAGAAGGTCCATCAGGTCTTCACGCAGCCGGACCAGGTGGGCGGTGGCGCCCGGAGCTTGGTTGAGTCGGCGGAACAGTTCTTGACGCGGCGGCTCGACGGCATCGAGGAGCTCGGCCAAGGTGGCAGCCGAGCCGTGGTGTGCGTGAGCGATCGCCGCTCGCACGATCGCCTGGGGGTCTGGATCGAACCGGTCAGCAAGCTCGCTGAGAAACGACGCCTTGTCGGCATCTGCCAGAACGGCGTACTGGTCGAGAATCTCCGCCGCCAGGGCGACACCCGACGCCTCGCCACGAGCCGACAGCAGCAAGGCGCAGAGGTCGCTCAACGATTCCTCGGGGTCTCGAGTGCCATCTCGGCGAAGCACGTGGCGCCCGAAGAGGGACGTGAGTCGTCGAAGGGTTGTTGGTCGTCCCATCAGCGCCTCCTGCGGGGGTGCAAGCTTGCCGCAAGATCGAATGGGCGCGGTGCCAGATTTCGGTTCGAGCTGAGCTGAGTCACGCTGCCAAGCGCGGCACTACGTTGGGCGGCGGGGGATGAGCCCATGACCGAACGTCCGCGGCCGCTCATGATCGGTGCCACGGCTGCTGATCCGAAGCGAGCGGTCTACATCTGGAACGCCATCCGCAAGTACTTCAACGAGGCTGGCCTCGAGACGGAGTACGCCTTGTATTCCACCTACGACGCGCTGGGAAGCGCCGTGCTGGACGGCCACGTCGACATTGCGTGGAACGCCCCGATGGCACACGCCCAGCTGTTGCTGCAGTCCCCGAGTGCATGCCGGACGCTGGCG
Organism: Dehalococcoidia bacterium; assembly: GCA_034428415.1. Taxonomy (GTDB): domain Bacteria; phylum Chloroflexota; class Dehalococcoidia; order Bin125; family Bin125; genus Bin125. Next base: position 5,120 of record DAOUHS010000018.1, on the reverse strand, counting down.
ATGCGCGACACCGACGAGGATGTTCACTCGCTCATCGTCGCCCGAGCCGACGCTGCGATTGCCGATCTCGACGACCTGCGCGGCCGACGACTCGCCATGGGCGTCGACATCTCGAGCGAGTTGTACTTGCTGCCGGCCGCCCAGCTCGCTCAGGACGGCTTCGACGTCACGTCAGACTGCGAACTTGTCGAACTCGAGGCCACCGAGTATTCCAACTTGCAGCGATGGGTGGACGACCGGACGATCTTCGGGGCCGTCATGGACGGTCGGGCCGACGCAGGCGTCATCTTCGAACCGTGGCTCGGCTATCTGCTGCGTCGCCACGAGCTGGGTTCGGACGACATCGTCGAGGTGTGGCGCACACGTCCCTACTGTCACTGCGCGTTCACCTCCGGTCCGAGTCTGAGCGAGGACACATGCGAGCAGTTCGTGGAACTCCTTGTCGCCATGGACCCAGCCGATCCCGAGATCGCCGAGATGATGCGCATGGAGCACCTGTCCAAATGGGTGCGAGCCACCGACGACGGCTGGAGCGATCTCATGGGCGCGGTCGAGCACGCTGATCTCGTCGGCAAAATCTTCTAGAGTCGCTGCCAAGCAAGACTTCCGAGTCCGGCTACTCGATTACGAAGGCACAGGTCGTCACTGGCCAGTCGCTGCTGGCCCCTTGGCCGTCCCGAAGGACACTAGATACGGGCGCTCGGTCATCACTCAGGCTGCGCGATCAAATTTCCAGTGAGATCGCGACAAGCGCTCACGCGGCCGCCTGTTCTGCCGAGGCTCGGAACTCTTCGCACCGGTCAACGCATCGATGCAGATAGCTCGCGAAGGCCAACAACTCCAGCACCGGCGCCGTTTCATCGTCGTGCTCCCAGTGATCCTCGTGCGAGCGCGGGTTGCGAATCCCTAGCGCCGCACCCTGCATGAGGAACCGAAGGCCATCATGCTCATTTCTGGCCGATTCGGTGGACAGCTCGCTCATCTGAAGTTGGGGGGGATCTCCGAAGGCCCAGCCCATCAGGTTCGTGCCGTCGCGGCTCGTACCGGTCAATCGCTTGACTCGATTGATCAAACTCTGAAAGGCCTTGCGCACCGCATCCTGATTGAGGCCGTTTGTGAAAGCCTTGCGACTCGCTCGGATGACACTCGGGTGTAGTTCTCGATTCGCGAACAACGCGGCGGGGCTCGGCCTCGCCGGCGTGGAGGAAGACACAGTCTGGGCGCGCCCATTCGGGGCTGGCAGGACTTGGGACGCCTGGGTACGCCGTGTGGCAAGTTGTCCGACCTCAATGAGCATCGCCGCGTCGACGCCGCACTGTTCCAGATTCACACCGTTCTCATGGGCGATGACATAGAGCGCGTGAACTCGGGACATGAGTTGCTTCTCGATGCGCGCTCTGATCCTGTTCGAGAGGTTCTGGGAACTCCAACCCATCTTCTCTCGCAGAGACGCACGGATGATCCGATCGTCAGCCATTGACCTTTTTGGAGCGATTCACGGCGCTACGGACCGACGCGGTGGTATCGCCTAGGAATGACGCGATGCGCGCGTTCTCGAAGCCAGCTTGGGAGAGCATCACGATGAACTCTGCCTTGGTCTCGAGGTTGAGGCGCAGGGCGAGCGCTTGAAGGGCAACGGACTCATTCGTCAGTCGAACAAGATCGTCAAGACTTTCGTCAGAAACTTGATCAGCCATGGGGTTATCCCTTCCTCTTGGCCTTGCTCAGGGTCACGTTCACGGTGTTTTGAGTGGTCCCAAGAAGTTCAGCGATGCGCTTGGGACCTAAGCCCGTCTTGCCTAGTTCCCGTATGGCGTCTGCCTGCGTGGGCAATTGCAGTCGGATCAAGGTGGCCAGAAGCCTGCCGACTTCGTCGATTGGCTCGATTTCCGGCGTCACTGCTTCTTTTCCTTGCTCAATACCTGGCTAACCGACTGAGGCGTCTTGCCGAGAATCCGGGCGATCTCGGCCTGACTGAGGCCGACGTCATGTAGGAGCTTGTCGATCGACCGCGGCCGCGGCCTCGCCAGACCGGGGTCGTCGACGAGTAGCCGGTGCGTATGGATGGCAACCAGCGCCCCGAGCTTGGTGTCGATTGATTGAAGCAACTTGATTTCAGAAGACCTGTCCACAGGGGCTCCTTTCCAAATCTGAGGTGTGTAATCTTAGCGATCACTCCACCAGTGGCCACAGGATTAGGAGCGATTGCAGTTGAGGGCTATGGTCGGCAGCCATTGCATGAAAGTAAGCGGCTTCTTATCAACCAGCGATCCCATCGCTCACCCCGATTCTTGCTGGTCAGAACGTTGAGCGATGAGGTTGGCTGTATCTAGCCAGTGGATCTGCTTGATTTTTCCAATGCCAAGCTTGTAGCGATCGAATGTATGGCATCTCGTGTGACGAGGCGCGCAACGGCGATCCAAGGCTGGTCTGATTCATCCCCTGACACCGGCGTGGCACAGCATGCAACGCGAGGCCGCAAAGACGGACGAGGCACCTTGAGCCTTGTGTTTGCATGTCTGGATCTGCCCACCGCGTACCGTTCCGCAGCGCAGGACTGCTCGACGTTCACTGGCCACGACTCTCTTGGCCGACAGCTTTGCGGACTGTGTCACAGGCTGTTCGTACCGTGTGCCGATGCGGCGGGCTCTCTTTGATGCGCAGGTGGTACAGCGGCGCTCGGTCGACGACGAGTTTCAAACGTGTAATTTGGGCGGCGTGGCGGAACCCGGTTCTCTGAGCGTTGCTGGCCTGTTCGCTGGCATCGGTGGTATTGAGGTCGGGCTGCACGAAACGGGGGCGTCAACGGAACTGCTCTGCGAGTGGTGGGAGCCAGCACAGGCCGTGCTGACGGAGCGATTCCCCGGCGTGCCGCTCGTGGGAGATGTTCGGGAACTCGACCGCCTGCCGGACGTCGATCTGGTCGCGGCTGGCTTTCCTTGCACTGACCTGTCACAGGCCGGGAGGACGAGAGGCATCACCGGGGAGGCTTCTGGGCTGGTGGCCGAGGTGTTCCGCCTCATCCGCAATCGCCGGGTCCCGTTGCTCCTGCTTGAGAACGTGCGAAACATGCTGGTGCTCGACAGGGGCGAGGCCATGCGGTACCTCGTGGATGAGCTCGAAGCGCTCGGGTATCGCTGGGCCTACCGCTTGGTCGACTCAAGGTTCACCGGCGTGCCCCAGCGACGCCAACGCGTCATCTTTCTCGCAGCGCTCGACCTCGACCCTCGCTCGGTTCTCTTCGCGGATGAAGCAGGCGAACCTGATGGCGACCACTATCGGGATGGAGCATTCGGCTTCTACTGGACCGAGGGCGAGCGGGGGCTCGGATGGGCCAAGGACGCCGTGCCGACGCTGAAGGGCGGCTCGACGATTGGAATCCCGTCGCCGCCAGCAATCTGGAACCCAGGCGGACGCGCCGGCGTACGGATCGTCACACCAAGCATTGAAGACGCGGAGCGAATGCAGGGCTTCGAATCCGGATGGACCGCGCCGGTCGAGCAGATGGCGCGTGCAAAAGGCACCCGCTGGAAGCTCGTCGGCAACGCCGTGACTGTTGGCGTGTCCCGCTGGGTTGGGGAGCGCCTCATGAAACCGGGACAGCCGTTTCTCGATGGGCAGCCGCTCATGCGCGAGCAGCGCTGGCCAACTGCGGCCTACGGCGCCAATGGAAAGGCCTGGGCCGTCGACCTATCGCTGTGGCCGCGGCAGGAGCGTTACTTGCACCTCGCCGATGTCGTGGACTTGGATCAAGCTCCGCCGCTCTCAGCGCGCGCCGCAGCAGGGTTCTACGGCCGGACGCAGAAGGGTTCGTTGAGATTCGTCGACCAGTTCATTGTTGACGTCGCCGAACACGCTGCACTCATGGCAGAGGAGCTCGCTGCTGCATGACACTGGGCGTGTCTGCATTCCGTTCGTCATCGGTAACGACAGGCCTCGGACCGAGAATCTGAGAACGCCACCACCTACGCTCGCGAGCGATGGATGGCCCCGAGATCCTCATTGCTTCGCTTCAACGGGCAGCGATCTCCGACAGGTACGGCAATAGCTGGCAATACCACTCGCGCAGTGACCGGCACTCCAAGGTTGCCTGCTGGGGTATCGCATTCGATCTGCTCCAGACCTCCTCGTTGCTGCGGCGCCATGTCGCGGAAGGCAAGGTCGTGCTCGGCATCAATCACACCATGAGGGACTTCGCCACCGGCAGGCAGAAGGATTTGGATCTGGTGCTCGCCCGACCATCTGAGCTCACCGATCGACGCAAGACGTTTGCGAGCTTGGTCGAGCAGCACGACATCGAACTGACCTCCGAACAACGCAGTCGCCTGGCCGACCTGCCTGTCTGTCCGATGGGCTCCGTCGGCGCCGTGCTCGTTGCACTTGAGGCCAAGGCGACGATGACCGCTCACATCAGGGCGTTGCCGCGGCTCTACGACGAGTTGAACTCGTCGCACCTCTGCGTTCATGGTGCCAGCAGTCAAGCTCTGGCAATTGGTTTTGTGATGATCAACGCTGCGGAGCGTTTTGCCTCATCAGACATGAACAAGGGTGATCTGTCACGGGGGCTCGTGTATTCGGAGGAACCTCAGCCCCGGTCGGTCGAGCGCACGCTCGCAAAGGTGGCGGAGATGCCACGACGGTCGAACGTCCGAGAGAACGGATTCGACGGCATCGGGGTTGTCGTCCTCAATGGCAAGAACGACGGGACGCCGTTCACGCTGGTGACGGAAGTGCCGGCGCCGAAGCCCGGCGACGCCTTTCACTACGACGTCATGATCTCTCGGATGGCAAACGAATACGACACGACGTTCGCGGAGATTTGAACTGACGTCGTCCCTAAACGAAACGGGGATCTCATGAACGCGAGCAACGCTTCACCGGCGAAACCCGCGCTTGGCCTCTTGCTCGGCTTCGAGGACACGATGGCCGACTTCGTCGAGCTGGCCCGCGAAGGCGAGGCCGCCGGCATGGACTCGATGTACACCGTCGAGGCCGGTCGCAGTGCCTTCGTGTCGGCAGCCGCCGTGATCGCTGCAACTGAGCGGGTGACGGTCGGCACCTACATCGCCAACGCGTATGCCCGAGAGCCGTGGCTGACGGCGATCGCAGCCCGGGACCTC
>DAOUHS010000017.1:0-19068 GCA_034428415.1 Dehalococcoidia bacterium | reverse complement strand
CAGGATATCGCCGATTCAACTGAACCCGTGATCAGTGAACGGCCGTAGCGCCCGACACATTGAGGTTCTGCGCCTGCAGTCTGAGCAACCGATGTTCGGGCGCGCGCAGATTCGGATCGTCATCGAGGATGCGGTTCGCCCAGTTCCTGGCCAGATTGAGCGTCTGGTGATCGGTCAGCTTGGCTACTCGCAACTCAGGCAATCCCGATTGCCTGGTACCGAAGTACTCGCCGGGACCACGCATCTCAAGATCTTCTTCTGCTAGCTCGAAACCGTTCGATGTCCGCACCATCAAGTCCACTCGGCGTTGACTCTGTTCAACGTCGGTGTCGGAGATCAGGTAGCAGACGGACGGCAAGTCGCTGCGACCGACGCGACCTCGCAACTGATGCAACTGTGCCAGGCCGAAACGCTCAGCGCCCTCGATCGCCATAACCGTGGCCCTTGGCAGGTCCACACCGACCTCGACCACGATCGTCGACACCAACACATCGGCGTCGCCGTTGGACAGGTCGGACATGACCGAACGCTTCTCCTCGGCCGACATGCGCCCGTGCAGGAGGCGAATCCGGGGCGCCAGTTCGCGCAGGGGACCCGTGCGCAGAAATTCGTACTGCTCGGTGGCGGCTTCTGCCTCAAGCTTGTCCGACTCTTCGACCAGGGGACAGATGACAAAGGTCTGCCGCCCCTGCCTCGCCTCCTCGAGGATTCGGGAATAGACGATCTCCTCGCGCTGAGAGGGTTCGACGATCTGTGTGCGAACCCGCTGCCTGCCGGGTGGCAGTTCGTCGATGACCGACGAATCCAACTCGCCGTAGACGGTGAGCGCCAGGGTGCGGGGGATTGGTGTGGCGGTCATGACCAGCAGGTGCGGGCTGCGTCCCTTGCTGCGCAGGGCGTCGCGCTGGAGCACGCCGAAGCGGTGTTGTTCGTCGACCACGGCGAGACCGAGATCGTTGAAGTTCGCGCTTTCCTGGATCAGGGCGTGGGTGCCGACGACGAGGTCGAGCATCCCGGACTCCATCTCCTGGTGAATCTGTCGCTTGCGAGCAGCGCGCACACTCCCGGTCAGCAGGGCCATCCGCACCGGCCGCCCAAGTGCTGGCGCGAGGCTGAAGTCGTACCAGAGCTGTTCGCCGGCCGCGTGTTCCTCGCCGGCGAAGAGCCGCTGGAAGGTCGCGTAGTGCTGCGAGGCAAGCACCTCGGTCGGGGCCATCAACACGGTCTGGTGGCCGGCGCGGACCGACGCGAGCATGGCCGCCGCTGCGACGACGGTCTTGCCTGAGCCAACGTCTCCTTGCAGCAGCCGGGCCATCGGCTCGCGGCGGAACATGTCATTGCGGATCTCGGTCAAGACTCGCTGCTGGGCCGTGGTGAGTTGAAACGGGAGCGCACCGAGGAACTTGTCGAGATAGTCGCCGGGCATTGGGATCGGGGGGGCATCGGCGCGCAGTCTTGCTTCGCGTTTCCGGGAGAGCACGGCGAGTTGAATCGAGAGCAACTCCTGGAATGCGATTCGTTCCTTGGCGACCTCGACATCCTCCAGCCGGTCGGGAAAGTGAATGACGCGCAGGGCCTCGGCTTCGGATGGGAATCCCTGCTCGGAGACGATCTGGGGCGGCAGTGACTCGGCCAATAGGGGCAGGTAGTCTCGGACGGCCGCGTGCGCCAAACGGCGGATCGTTCGGTTTGGCAGGCCCTTGGTCCTGGGATAGACCGGGGAGAGGCGGCCGACGTGGACGGTGTCGTCGTCCGGATCGTCGAGGCGTTCCCACTCGGGCGAGACCATTTGGAGCTGTCGGCCGCGAATCTCGATCTTGCCTGAGAGGCCGACGCGCATGCCGGCCTTGAGTGTTCGCGCAAGGTAGGGCTGTTGCCACCACCAGACGCGCAGGCTGCCGGAGCCGTCGCGTACGACTGCCTCGGTGGCGGTTCGGTCGCCGCGCAGGTACTTCACGCCGATGCTGGCGATCTCGCCGACGATGGTAAGTTCGATGCCTTCCAGCGCCTCTGAGACTGTGCGCACGTTGCGCCAGTCCTCGTAGCGGCGGGGCAGGTGCCAGAGCAGGTCGTAGACGGTCTTGATTCCGAGCGACGTCAAGGCCTTGCGGGAGACCGGCACGATTCGGCCGAGGACGGAGACATCGCGGGCGAGGGGATTTTCGTCGTCGAATGTGACGGCAGGCCGTCTACGACTGGATTTGGTGCGTTTTGAGGTCAGATTTTGTCGAGAATTGTCCGGAATTGTCTCGATTATGTCAGTATTTTGCGTTGTTTTGGGCTGTGAGGTCGGGATTTGTCTGCGTTTGGCCGGGGCGCCTGGACGAAGGGCGGCGCGAACGTCGGCAGCCCACTTGCGTCGTTCGACGGGCGTTAGTGAAGCGTAGCCAGCCTGCGGCAGTTCCGCGACGATTCTCTTGAAAAACTGCGCCTGCTCACCATCATTGAGGACGTTGCGCAGGTAGGTGTCGAGCCCTCCGGCGACGGCGCGATCCTCGTAGCCGAGCTTGTCCTCCAACGCCAGCATCGACTGGAGCGTCTGCGTGGGTCGGCGTTGGGTGGTCATCAGGATCGTCGCAGGACCGATGCTCCAACGGTGCCAGGTCCGATGTGTGCGCCCAGCACCGGCGAGCTGAGCACGAGCGGCACGTCCATCCCGCCGCAGGCTGACGAGACCCGCTGCGCCAGCGCGCTGGCGTCCGCTTCGGCGTTGCCATGCAGGATGGCGACGCGCTCCGGTTGTCCGTGAATCATGATCTGCGCGAACAGACGATTGAGCGCCTTCTTGCGGGTCCGCGGCCGCTCGACGTCGGCGACCTCTCCATCGACCAGCTCCAATAGCGGCCTCATGCGCAGCAGCTTGCCGGCCAGATGGCGAGCTCGACCGATGCGTCCACCGCGCAAGAGGTAGTCGAGCGTCTCGACGAACAACATGGTGCGCGTCCTGGCGACCAGTTCACGCGCGGCCTCGGCCGCCTCGGTCACGCCGGCACCTTGTCTGCTCGCCGCAAGGGCAGCCTCGGACGCCCAACTGAGCGCTATTGACGCTGACTCCGTGTCAACAAACTCGATCGGCGGCGGAGCCTCGAGCAGCGACGCGCCCTGCCTTGCCGAGTTCAGCGTGCCGGAGAGTTTGCCGCTCAGGTGGACCGAGACGATACCTTCGGCGCCGTCGTCAATCAATTGCCGGTAGGTGTCGCGGAAGACGCCGGGCGCGGGCTGCGATGTCGTGGGGAGCACGCCGCCTTCGCCAAGCACGCGGTCGAGCCGCTGCCAGAAGCCCGGCTTGGTCAAGGTGACGCCATCGTCGAACAGTTCGTCGCCGAAATGCAGGTGGAGCGGGACAATCGAGATCCCCTCGATCTGGCCCTGTTCCAGGTCGGAGGCGGAGTCTGTGACTACTGCAATGGACATATGTTCGATCCTAGTTTATGTTCGAGGCTGGGTCCAGTCGGTGCCGAGCCGCTACTCCAGCGCGATCAACCACGGATAATGCGGCTGGCCGCCTTCGATCAGGTCGACCTCGATCCCGGTCGATTCAGCGATTGCGTCGGCCAAGGCATCCGCGTCTTCCTCCGGGACATTCCGGCCAACGTACGCAGTGAACAACGAGGCGCCCGAGAGCGATTCGGCCATGGCGACGGCCAAGGATACGGTAACTTCGTCGATCGACTGGCCCGCGCCGACGATCTCACCATCGAGCATGGCGAAGGGCTGACCCGCGCTGATCGGGATATCGCCATCGAGTGCGCGCGCCGCGTGCGTGACCCGACCGATCCGTACCGCTTCGAGCGCGTCCTGCATCTCGGCGACGACATCCTCGGCCGGCACGCCGCCGATCAGGGCCGCGAGCGCGGCGACGCCCTCGGCCTGGCTGTCGTTGTGGATCACGTGGACGCGCTGCGGTTCGTCGGCTTGGGCGGCGAGTTCACCCGCTCGTTCGGCGGCCGGTGTGACGTTGTGGTTGTTGGGCAGGATGATCACGTCCTCGCCCTTGACCGCCTCCGCCGCCGAGAACAGCATCTCGACCGACGGATTGTCGGCCGCGCCGCCGGAGACGATGGCGGCCGCGCCGAGTTCGGCAAACACGCGGACGAAGCCGCTGCCCTGGGCGACGGCGACGACGGCGGCATCCGATTCGGATTCATGGGTTCGCGCCGCCTGCATGCGCATGTCGACCGCCCGGAAGACGCGGATGCGCCCGGCCTCATCGGCTGCGGCATAGGCGTCGGCCGGTTCGGTCGTGTGTAGGTGGATGCGTAGGTCACCAGCGTCGGGCGCGAGCATCACGGTCTCGTCGTCACCGGAAAGCACTTCGCGCAGGCCGTCAATGTCATTGACGTTGGCCACGACGAGTTCGGTGCAGAAACCGTCAAACTCAGCGTCGTCGTCGAGCCGACGTGCCAGCCAACCAGGGTCGATGGCGCCGAGCTCGGCCGGCAGGTCGGGGATCGGCTCGCCGGCCAGTGCGTCGGCCATGCCGCGCAGCATGAACTCCAGGCCGCGAGCGCCGGCATCGACGACACCGGCTTCCTTAAGCACCGGGTTCTGCTCCGGCGTGTGTTCGACCGACTCGTAGGCCGCCTGGGCGGCGCGCTGCATCAGCGTCAGTGGAGCTCCTGCCATGGATTCGACTGCCGACGCGGCATCTGCGGCGACTGAGATCATGGTCCCGTCGCGAGGCTCGGCCACGGCGTTGCGCGCCGCTTTGGCTGCGCCGGCGAATGCGGCGGCGAGCGATGCCTCGCGGCCCTCAGAGAGTTCGGCGGCGAAGCCCCGCAGCCATTGGGCTGCGATGACGCCCGAGCTCCCCCGACCGCCCAGCAACGCCGCTGAGGCGGCGGTCGACGCGATCTGGTGCGCCGATGCGTCGTCGGAGGTTTCTTCCAGCGCCGCACTGGCTGCGGCCAGCGTACGGCCCAGGTTGGCACCGGTGTCGCCGTCGGGGACGGGGAACACATTGATTAGGTTCAGCGCTTCACGATGCAGCGCGACCCAGCCAGCCGCAGCCTGAATCATGCGCCGTAGGTCCGAGCCGGTGAGTCCATCGGGGCGGGCTTCAGAGGCGTCTGGTTCGACCAACTGTAGCCTCCCGTATAGAGTGCGGACGTCGGCGCAGTTCCCGGCTCAGAACGGGGCGGGAGTGCTGATATGATACCTGCCACGTGCCGGCGATGGCCCAAGTCACCGCGCACGCGGACGACGGATTGAGGACGGTTTGATGGCCGGCAAGTGTGACCTCTGTGACAAGCGGACCACGTTCGGCCGCAACATTCGCCACAAGCACTCTGGTCGCTGGAAGCGCAAGGCGCCTCGCACATCTCGTACGTTCAAGCCGAATGTTCACCGACACAAAGTAACCATTGACGGTAGAACCCAGCGGCTTAACGTTTGCACCGCATGCCTGCGTACGATGATGAAGCGGCTCGCAGCCTGACTCATCGGCGATGAACGACCAAGCCTGAACCAGACCGGGATCGGAAGACCGCACCCCTGAGAGCCAGAGCCGCGGACGAAGCGTCCGCACCTGACGACCTGTACGAGCCCGACGCCGGCGCACCTGCGCCGCCACACCGAGACCGAGGAATATGCGAATCTACGTTGGAAACCTGCCTTTCCGAACCAACACCGAAGAACTACGTGACCTCTTCGCCGAACATGGCGAAGTCCAAGACTGCGTTATCCCGGTCGACCGAGACAGCGGTCGATCCCGAGGATTCGGCTTTGTCGATATGGCCGACGAAGAAGCGCGAAACGCAATCACCGCGCTCGACGGCTACGACATGGATGGTCGTCAGTTGCGCGTGAACGAAGCGCGTCCGCGTGGCGGTGGCGGCGGTGGGGGCGGTGGTGGTTACCGCGGTGGCGGTGGCGGCTATCGTGACGACCGCGGTGGCGGTGGCGGTGGCGGCTACCGTGAGAGCCGAAGTGGCGGCGGTGGCGGCGGTTACCGCGAGCCCCGCTACGACGACCGTGGCTCTCGCGACAACTACGCCGACCGCGGACGCCGCTGGTAGTACTCGACCGGCACAGCCAACCGCCCACGAGTGACATGACATCTGGCGTCCGAGTCCGAGCGATCGGATTCGGGCGTCAGGCTGCTCCCTTCATTGACGTCCTCTGGACTGTCTACGAGGGTGATCCTCATTGGATCCCGATGCTTCGCCGGGCCCAGATGGAACGGCTCGATCCGAAGCGAACGCCGTTTCTGCGCTATGGCGAAGCTCAGTTGTTCATAGTCGAGCGTGACGGTCGTGATGTCGGGCGGATCTCGGCCCAAATCAATCCCCTGCACAACGACAAATGGAACGAGTCCGCCGGCTTCTTCGGTCACTTCGATTGCACTGATGACCGCGAGGCCGCAAGCGCGCTGTTTGCGGCGGCCGAGTCGTGGCTACGCGAACGCGGCGCCAGTTTCTCGCGCGGTCCCTTCAGCTTTACAATCAACGACGAATCCGGCTGCCTCGTGGAGGGGTTCGACACAGCCCCGATGATCGCCATGCCGCACGGTCGGCGATGGTTTCCCGACCTGCTCGAAGCCAATGGCTACACCAAGGCCAAGGATCTCTGGGCGTATCGATATCCGGTCGCTGCCCCACTGGGCGACAGACGTGAGCGAGCCTGGCGGCGCATCCAAGAGCATCCGCGGGTCACGGTGCGACCGTTCGAGAAGCGCAACCTGCGTCGTGACGTGCGTATCGCCGCCGAAATCTTCAACGAGGCCTGGGTGGAGAACTGGGGCTCGGTGCCGATCACGCCGGAGGAAGCCGACCGGCTGGCCGCAGACCTCGTGCAGTTCGCTGATCCCAGCCTGACCGCGATCGTCGAGATCGACAGCGACCCCGCCGCCATGGTGATCTCAATCCCCAATCTCAACGAGTGCGCCCGGGACATCGACGGGCGTCTGTTTCCGTTTGGCTGGGCCAAGGTGCTTTGGCGGCTCAAGCGAGGTCCGGAAAGCGGTCGCGTGATGCTGCTTGGTGTGCGCCAGAAGTGGCGCATCCGAGAATTCGCCCAGCTCGGCATGATGCTGACCGCCGAGGTGCATGTGCGAGGCGCGGCGCGTGGTTACAAGTGGGCCGAGTTGGGTTGGGTGCTGGAGGACAATCACCTGCTCAACCACGCGCTGCGCCGGACGGACGCCGAGGTCTACAAGGTCTACCGGATTTACGAGAAGCCGCTCTAATCGCTGCGCAAGGCCCTGCGCAGGCGGGCCACCGACTCGGCGACCGACTCACGGTCGTTGTAGACCGCCGACCCCGCCACCAACCAGTTCGCCCCGGCCTCGACGACCGAGGCAATCGTCGATTCGTTGAGCCCGCCGTCAACGGCGACATGCGCGGCTTCGCGCCCACATCCGTCAAGCATCGACCGAGCCTGGCGAATCCGTCCCAGCGACTCGGGGATGAACGGTTGGCCGCCCCAACCAGGATTGACGCTCATTACCTGGATTCGGTCGCAGATCGACGCGACCGGCTCTATCTCGCTGAGCGGCGTGCCGGGATTGAGCGTTACACCGGCCTCGACTCCGGCCTCCGAAATTTGCTGCAGCAAGCGGTGCGGATGGCGAGTCGTCTCGATGTGGATCGTCACGCAGTTCACGCCGGCCTTGATGAAATCACCGATGTGATCTTCGGGATGCTCGACCATCAGATGCGCCTCGATCGGCAGCGAAGTGAGCCGTCGAACCGCCGAAGCCATCTGCACGCCGAAGGTGATCGGCGGGACGAAGTTGCCGTCCATTACGTCGAGCGAGATCCAGTCGACGCCAGCGGCTTCGGCTTCGCCGACCTGCTCGGCCAGGCGCGTCCAATCGGCGCTCAGGATTGACGGGGCGATCGCGATCGGCAAGCTCATGCTCGTTCCTGCTGCCTCTGCTGCTTTGCGGCCGCGCGCTCAGCCGCACGGCGTTGCGCGCGGTTGAGTCCGGTTTCAAGCCCTGGTTCCGCAGCCGTTCGAGCCGGATGAGGTGAAGGTTGACCGGCGGGCTTGAGCTGGAGGCGTTCCTTGGCCTCCTCGAGCGCCGCTCGGACCTGGTTCGGTGCGGTGCCGCCGGGCACGTCCCGCGATTCCAACGCGAACTGCACCGTCATCGCGACGGCATCGGCCTCGAACGCCGCATGTTCCGCTTTCAGATCCTCGAGTGAGAGCGCGGACAACCCACAGCCGCGCTGCTCGCACGTCCTGACCAACCGTCCCACGACGCCATGCGCTTCGCGGAAGGGGACGCCCTTGCGCGTGATGTAGTCGGCGTAGTCGGTGGCCAGGATGAACGGGTCGTGGTCGACCATCGCGCGCGCGCGGGCGCCGTCCACGTTCGCCGTCAGCAACGCCCGCGCGAGGACGTGCAGTGTGCCGATGAGCGTCTCCGCAGTATCGAACAGACCCGACTTGTCCTCCTGCAGATCGCGGTTGTAGGCGAGCGGCAGCCCCTTGAGCGTGGCCAACAGGCCGGTCAGGTGACCCAGCACCTTGCCGCTGCGCCCTCGCGCCAGCTCAGCGATATCGGGGTTTCGCTTCTGCGGCATGATCGACGAACCGGTCGTGAAGGCGTCGCCGAACTGCAGCACGCCAAACTCGGCCGAACTCCAGAGGATGACATCCTCGCAGAGGCGCGAGATGTTGACCATGCAGATCGCTGCGTTGGCGATGAATTCGACAATGTAATCGCGCGACGACACGGCGTCCATACTGTTGCGCGATAGCTGCTCGAAGCCGAGGTCGTCGGCTACGGCTTGCCGATCGAGGGGATACGCCGCACCGGCGAGTGCCGCGCTGCCGAGCGGCATGACGTCGGCACGGGCAAAAGAGTCAACCAGGCGCTCGGCGTCGCGGTCGAGCATCTCCAGGTAGGCGAGCAGGTGGTGCGAGAGCAGCACGGGCTGCGCACGCTGCAGGTGGGTGTAGCCCGGCAGGTAGACATCCATCGAACGCTCGGCCAACTCGACCAACGAGGCCTGCAAACCGCGGACCGCTCCGACGGCCTGGACGATCGCGTCGCGGACGAACATGCGCGTGTCGAGCGCGACCTGGTCGTTGCGCGAGCGCGCCGTGTGCAGACGACCGGCCGCGTCGGGGCCGATGATCTGGCTCAGCCGCGCCTCGACATGCGTGTGGATGTCCTCGAGTTCGTGGTTGATCTCGAATCCGCCGGACTCGATCTCCGATTCCACCTGGTCGAGGCCCTGGAGGATGCTCTGCGCGTCCTCAGCGTTGATGATCCCCTGCGCGGCCAACATGCGCGCGTGCGCACGGGAGCCGGCGATGTCGTGCCGGAAGAGCAGCAGATCGGTCTGAATCGAAGAGGTGTAGGCCTGGACCAAGGCGTCGGGCGCTTCCTCGAAGCGTCCGCCCCAGAGCCGTTGCGGGTCTTCGTTCGGGTTGCTGGCGTCTGCCATGCGCCGCCTGCTATTCGTCTGCCGGCAGCCTGGTCAATCCTGCTGCGTTGATCGTGTAGTCGAACCGCTCGTCGTCGAAGTCTGAGGCGCGCATGGTGATGATTGCGGGCGGTGGGACTCCGTCGGCCATGAGGGCCGGATAGAGTCCGTCGGCGATTGCACGTAGTACTGCCTGGATTTGATCATCGGTGAGTGGACCGCAGGCTGCCTCAAATGCCTGCTTCGCGTCCAGCGCGAGGTACAGAGCGACTTCCAGCGTCGCATGCCCGGGACGGCGAATCTGGAAGTCCGCCGCGTCGGGACCGCCCGCCGTCGGAACGGCCGCTTCATATTCGATGTCGATTTCGATCTCGGAGGCGTCAGTCGTCATCGTGCCATGTCCTGGTTGGGTCCTGGTTGGGTCCTGGTTGGGTCCTCGCTGGCCGATCTACTCACTTCCGGTTACGAACTACGTCCCGATGATACGTCCAGGACTCCGCCCGGCTGGCGCAGCAGTTGCTTTTCAGCCTGGACGCGCACGGGCAGGCCGAAGATGTCGATGAAACCGACCGCCGAGGTCTGGTCGTAGATGTCGCCTTCGTCGTACGTCGCGAGGGAGTATTGGTACAGGCTGTTGGGACTCTCAACGCCGACCGTGACCGCCTGACCCTTGTACAGCTTGACTCTCGCCGTGCCGGACACATGACGCTGCATCGACGAGGTCAACGCAGCCAGATCTTGGTGCAGGCCAGTGAACCAGAGACCGTCGTAGATCAGATCGGCGTAATCCTGCATCAGGCGGTGCTTGATTCGGAGCTGGCTCTTGGACAGCGTCAATGTCTCGAGGGCCTCGTGCGCCGTCCGCAGCGTGGTCGCGGCCGGCGCCTCGTAGACCTCGCGGGACTTGATGCCCACCAGCCGGTCCTCGACCATGTCAATCCGGCCGACGCCGTTCGCGCCGGCGGCGTCGTGGATTCGGCTGATCAACGTGACGGGATCGATGTCCTCTCCGTCGAGCGACACCGGTCGGCCGTGCTCAAAGCCGATCTCGATGTAGGTCGGTTCGTCGGGGGCGTCCTCAGGATTGACGGTCCACTCCCAGACATTGTCCGGCGGTTCAGTCCAGGGATCTTCCAGCGCGCCGGCCTCGATCGACCGGCCCCAGAGGTTTTCGTCGGTCGAGTACTGCTTGTCGACGCTGACCGTGATCGGAATGCTGTGTGCCTGGGCGTAGACGATCTCCGACTCGCGCGTGGTCAATTCCCACTCCCGGACCGGCGCGAGAATACGCAGGTCGGGCGCGAGCGCCTGTACCGATACATCAAATCGCACCTGATCGTTGCCCTTGCCGGTGCAACCGTGCGCGACGGCGGTCGCGTTGTGTCGTCGAGCTACATCGACCAGCGCCTTGGCGATCAGCGGACGAGCCAGAGCAGTGGCCAACGGATAGCGACCCTCGTAGAGGGCGCCCGCCATCAGCGCCGGGAAGCAGAATGCCCGGGCGAAATCGTCGCGCAGATCGAGCATTTCGAAGCCGATCGCGCCGGCGGCGTAGGCGCGAGATTCCAACTCCTCGTCGGCTTCGAGGTAGCCCATGTCAGCGGTCATGCAAATGACTTCCCAGCCGCGCTCGGTCAGCCAACGGGTCACCACCGACGTGTCCAACCCGCCCGAGTAGGCCAACACCACCCGCTTGTCGTCAGTTCGTCTTGCCACCCCAGTGCTCCCAACTGTGTTCGGACTTGTTCGGACTTGTTCGATTCCGTTCGGCTGCGCACGAGCGTAGAACGTTCAAGTCTGCTCGATCTTGTTCGATCTCGTTCGATCCTGTTCGGTTCGGTTCGGCCGGGTTCGGCGTCGCTCGCGCCTATTCGGCGATCGAGGCGAGGGCGTCGTCGATGATCGCGACAGCCTGGTCGATTTCATCTGGGGAGATGGTCAGCGGTGGGACCAGGCGGAGCACGTTGGGCTTGACCACGTTGCAGATCAGCCCGCGATCACGGATCGCCGTGACCAGCGCCGGCCCAACATCCTCGCTGAGCTGGACCGCGACCAGCAGGCCCTTGCCGCGCACGTGATCGATCAGGGGATGCCGATCCTCAAGCGCGCGGATGCCCGAGACGAGCTGGTCGCCGCGCGCCTCGGCCTGGGCCGGAATATCTTCCTCGATGATCACTCGCAGCGTCTCGAGCGCCACGGACGTGGTGAACGGCTGACCGCCGAATGTCGTGCCGTGGTCACCCGGTTCGAGGATGTCGCCGCGTTCGTTGGCGACGATCGCGCCGATCGGCACGCCGCTGCCGAGTCCCTTGGCCAGCGCCATCACGTCGGGCTGGACATCCTCGTGCTGCCAGGCGAAGAGCTTGCCGGTCCGACCGATGCCGGTCTGGACTTCGTCCAGCATGAGCAGCAAGTTGTGCTGATCGCAGATCTCGCGCAGGGCGACCAGGTATCCGTCGTCGGCCAGGTTGACGCCGCCCTCGCCCTGCAGCGGCTCGACGAGAATCGCCGCGGTCTGTGGACCGACTGCGTTGCGCACTGCGTCCACATCGTTGTAGGGCACATGGCGGAAACCGTCGAGTGGCCCAAACGGCTCGCGGTAGTTCGGGTTGCCGGAGGCGTTGACCGAGGCCAGGGTGCGGCCGTGGAAGGCTTCGTCCATCACAATGATCTCGGTCGCGCCGTCGAGCCGCGTTTGACCCCATTTGCGTCCGATCTTGATCGCGCCCTCGGTTGCCTCGGCGCCGCTGTTGCAGAAAAAAATCCGGGTCATGCCCGACTGCTCGAGGATCACGTCGGCCAGGTCGAGCTGAGGAATCGTGTAGAAGTAGTTCGAGACGTGCAGCAGCTTGTCGGCCTGTTGCTTGATCGCCGCGACGATCCGAGGGTGGCAGTGACCGAGGTTGTCGGCCGCGATGCCGGCGACAAAATCGAGATACTCGTTGCCCTCGTCGTCCCAGACCTTCGTTCCCTCGCCGCGCACCAGCGTGACGGGCAACCGGCCCGCCGACATCATGAATACGGCAGACTCGCGCTCAGCAGTGGTGGG
Source organism: Dehalococcoidia bacterium (assembly GCA_034428415.1). Classification (GTDB taxonomy): domain Bacteria; phylum Chloroflexota; class Dehalococcoidia; order Bin125; family Bin125; genus Bin125. The sequence continues at coordinate 6,642 of DAOUHS010000017.1, read as the reverse complement.
CATGTTGGTCACTCCGGCTACGCAAACGGGACATCCTACCGGTTCAGATTAGGCGAGCGTTCTATGGGCGTCTATGCAGCTGATAGCGGTGGGACGGGCGCTTACTCCGTTGACGCCGCCAGGCGGTCCAGGATCTCGCCGAGCCGCTCGATCGCGGCGCCGTAACCGGCCCAGTCGCCCTCGCGCTGCTTCTCCAGCGCCTCCTCGAACGCTTCCTCTGCCTGTTCGGCGAGTTCCGCCGCGTCATCGGATAGCACGAGCGGTTGCCGCTCTTCGGGTTGCTCCTGTTGCGCCGGCTCGGGCGGCGCTTCCTGCTGCGTCTCCGAGGAGAGGTCTTCGGCCGCGACTTCGCCCGGCACATCACCGAGGAACGACAGACCTTGTGCGGCGCGATTGCCGAGCGCGACCTGGACCGCATTGAAGAAGGTGTCCTCGAAGGCGATCGTATCGCCGTTGACGACGATCACGCCCTTGAGCTGCGGGAATCGTCCTGTGTCCGCCTGCAGATAGATCGGCTCCACGTAGACATAGGAGTCACCGACCGGGATGAAGAGCAGGTTGCCGCGGATCACCTCCGAGCCCTGCTGACCAAGCAGCGTGAATTGCCGCGAGACCGCGACATCCTGGTCGATCCGGTTCTCGATCTGTTTGGGGCCATCGACGTTCTTGTTCGCGGGGAAGCGGAAGGCAAACAGTTTGCCGTAGTTTTCGCCGTCCGAGCGGCCTGCCATCCAGGCGATCGAATTGAGCCGGTTGCGCGGTGTGAAGGGCAGGATGAGGAGGAACTCCGGTTCAGCCTGATCGGGGAGTCGCAGCGTCACGTAGTACGGCTCCACGGCGATCTCCTGCTGACGCAAGAGCTCCTGCGGGATCGCCCAGAGGTCTTCGCGGTTGAATAGGCCGCGGGCCGACTCTATGTGGTAGGTCAGATACTGGTCGGCCTGGATCTGGAAGTAGTCCTGCGGGTAGCGCCAGTGTTGCTGCAGGTCGACCGGGAACTCGTCGGCCGGCTTGAACAGCTCGGGAAAAATGTCTTGCCAGACCTGGATGATGGGGTCGGTGTCGTCGACGATGTACAGGTCGACCGTACCGTCGTAGGCATCGATCACCGCCTTGACCGAGTTGCGGACGTAGTTGTAGCCGACCCCGTGGGGCTGCGAGTACGGATAGCGGTCGGTGGCGGTGTAGGCGTCCTGGATCCAATACAGCCGCCCATCTTCGCCAACAACGATGTAGGGGTCGGCGTCGAGTTGCAGGAATGGCGCGAGCTCGTTCACCCGCTCCTGGATCAGGCGGCGGAAGAGAATTCGACTGTCGCCATCAACCGAACCGGAGATCAAGATGTTGGCGTCACCGAACGACCAAGCGAAGGCCAGTCGTCGGAAGAATCCTCCCAGTTCAATCCCGCCGGCGCCGGAGTATCGCGTGGTCGCCTGGTCGGTCACGCCTTCCGATTCCTCGCCGCTGAGCGGATAGTCGAACTCCTCGGTTTCACTGTTGGCGATGATGTAGGCGTCGGTGACTTCGCCGTAGTAGATGCGGGGCTCGATGATTTCCAAGTCGAGCGGGCCGGACGACGTTTCGTCGATCACTTCCGGCGGAATATTGGATACCCAGAAGACGGGTTCGCCTGACGGTGAGACTTCGTCGACCGGGGTCATCACGACCCCGAAGCCATGAGTGAACTGCAATCGTCGGTTGACCCATCCCTGCTGCGTGGACTGGAGATTGGCTTGCGACAGTTCACGCGCCGCGAGGAAGACCTGGTGCTCCACACCCCCGACCTTGTAGCGGTCGACATCGACGTCGGGATAGACGTAGAGCGGGCGAATCGTCTGGATCGTGTTCAGGGTGTCGTTGAGCGGGCGGTGGTCCCAGAGCCGCACGTTGAGCAAGGCCTCGGGATTGAGAACGAGATCGTCTTCATCGACCGCGTCGTCGGCCGCGAACTCACGCTCTTCGATCCGGTCCAGGGCGAAGGCCGAGCGGGTCGCCGCGATATTGCGCTCGATGTACGGCGTCTCACGCTGCAGCTCGTTGGGCTCGACGGTGAACCGCTGGATCGCAGCCGGCAGGATGGCTCCGCCAACGATCGAAACGAGGATGAGCAGCGCGATTGGAGTCAGCGCGTAGCGCAGGCGCTCGTGGAACGGCCACGAGAGGACGCCCAGGATGACCACAAGGCCGGCAACCATCTTCACGATCTGGACAGGCGAGCGGATGTTGTCGTCGGTGAACGTGGCGCCGAAGACGAAGCCGCCGGGATTGAGCGCGAGCTCGAAGCGGGCCAACCAGTAGCTCCATACGAACAGGCCCATGACCGCCGCGATTGTGAGCGCGAGATGCAGCCGAACGCCGATCGTCGAACGGGCGTTGCCGCGGTGCAGCATGAGACGCACGCCGTAGGTGGCGGCGGTGGTCAGCATTGCCATGATCGCCAGGCCGGTCGCCCAGCCCTTCATGAACTGGAGCGCCTCCAGTTCGAAGATGTAGAAGCCCAGATCGCGGCCGAATTGCGCGTCGGTCTGGCCGAACGGCTTGGCGTGCAGGAACTGTAGGATCAGTTCCCACTGGCCCGCCGCGACGGAGCCGAAGATGATCGCCAACAGGATCATGGCGACGGCCGCGATGACGTGAACGACCCGATTGAGACGTGGATCGTCAACCGCCGGAGCCAACGCGTCGACCGGCATCCGCCAGGCGATGGCGTACATCGCACCGAGCACGACCAGCGAAATCCCGGCGCCAGCCGCGAACAGCCAGACCTGGGTGACGATCCGTAGGTCGAACACGCCGCGGTAGCCGACGTTGTCGAACCAGAGTCGATCGACGTAGATGTCGATCCCGATGTTGAGCAGGATCAGGGCGACCAGCAGCGCGACGCCGGCCACGACGACCCGGGGCCAGGTCCGGCCGCGGCTCGGTGGCTGACCTTCGGCGGCGGTGTACGGCGGCGGTTCATCGTCGCCCGCATCGCCGCCCCCGCCGAGTCCCTCACGGAACACCGGCGGCGGCGGACCGAGCTGACCGGATCGGCCTTCGTCCGACGGCGGGACGTCCTGTGGGCCATCGTTGCCGTTGCGCCAACCGCCCTGCGTGCGCTGAACCCAGGTTGACCACTTCGTATTCAAGTTGCTCACGCCAACGCCGTCCCCACCTCTTCGCCGTCGATTGCCTGTCGCACGACGTGCGGTTGTCTCCCGTCAACGATACGGACCTGCGCGCCGCATCGGAGCGCTTCCCGGCCGGCGCGCAACTTGGGCAACATCCCACCGTCGATCACGCCGGAGTCAGTCAGCTTACGCTGCCGCTCAGCGTCGAGCGACGCGATTCCCGAACCTTCTCCATCGATCACGTGGGGCACGTCGGTTAGAAACACCAGTGACGAGGCGCCCAGGGCGCCCGCCACGGCTCCCGCGGCAGTGTCGGCGTTGATGTTCAACATCGTCGAAAGATCATTGGCCAGCCCGACCGGCGCAAGGACCGGAAGCAGCCCGCCATCAAGGACACGTCGAAGCGTGCGCGGATCGCAGCACGGCGTTTCACCGACGAGACCGATCCGTTCCGAGATCGGAGAACGGAGCGTGCCACCGTCGACGCCGCTGAGACCGACTGCCGGCGCGCCCAATGACTGAAACTGCCTAGTCAATTCCTTGTTGATCAACCCGGCGAGCACCGCCACCACTACTTCGAGCGAGTCAGGCGTCGTCGAGCGCAACCCGTCGACCCAGGCGGCCTCCGCGCCCAGCCGCCGCTGCCAGTCGGTGACCGCTGCACCGCCGCCGTGGACGACCACCACTTGGCGGCCCTGGCGGTGCAGCTCGACGCAGTCGGACAGCGACGTGTCATGCTCGCCCAGCGTCGAGCCGCCGAACTTGATCACGACCGGTCCACTGCCGTTTCGAGTGGCGTTCATGGATGCAAGCCTAGCCCACGATCCCCTCCGCAAAACCGATACCGTCGCTACATGAGCGCTCGCGCGACGAACCACGCGATTCTGTTCCTACTCAGCGTCGAACTGCTCTCGGGCCTGATCTCTTTCACGGTCGGACGGCCCAGTGCGGAATGGATCTTCTGGCTGCATGGAATCGCCGGATTCTCTCTGCTCGTTCTCGTGATCTGGAAGTACCGGATCGTGCTGCGCTCGTTCCGACGGCGTGGCGTCGGGTCCGAAACGGTCGGGTCAATCATCCTCATGCTGCTCTTCGTCGGCGTGCTGACCACTGGCACGCTCTGGGCGATCATTGGTCGAGGCGGCCTCGATATCCCTTTCTACGGCAACGCACGACTGTTGGTCATCCACTCCACCCTGGGTCTGGCCTTGACGATTCCTCTGATTGTCCATGCCGCCATGCGCTGGCCTAGACGGGTCAAGCGCACCGACTTCACCAACCGTCGAGCGGCTCTGAGACTGATGGCGGTCGGGCTGGGCGGATTCATCCTCTGGCAAGGAGCGTCGGCCGCTGCGCCGGTCGCTGGCCAGCGACCGCGCTTCACTGGTTCCCGAGAAGAGGCCAGCGGCCAGGGCAATGCGCATCCGGTGACGCAATGGCTGTTCGACAACCGCCAACAGATCAAGGCCGACGAGTGGAGTCTGGTTGTCCATGGACAGGGAGCTGATCCGGTCGAGTTCACCTACGAGGAGCTGCAGGCAATCGCCAGCCACGGAGCCACCGCAACACTTGACTGCACCGGCGGCTGGTACACCGTCCAGGACTGGAGCGGGATCAGGCTTGCGGACGTACTGTCGCTCATCTCCGTGGGCGAGGACGCGGAGAGTGTCGTGATTGCATCGGCCACCGGATTTAACCGCCGATTCCCGATCGGCGACGCGGATCGACTACTGCTGGCCACGCACATCGCCGGTGAACCGCTCTCGACAGGTCACGGATTTCCCCTGAGACTCGTCGCGCCGGGGCATCGCGGTTACCACTGGGTCAAGTGGGTGACAACGATCGAGGTCAGCAGCAAGCCTTCATGGTGGCAGTCGCCGCTGCCATTGCAGTGAGCGTCTGTTCAGTTACTGAAACTCGTCTAGGTCACGTAGTCCGCGTTGAAACGGACGTATTCCTCGGTCAGATCACAACCCCAGGCGGTGGCTTCGGCGTCGCCCTGGCCAAGGTCCATCCTGAGGAAGACTTCATCGCCCTGAGTCTTCGCCGACGCTTCCTCTTCCGGTACGCCGGTGGCCGTGCCGTCGAACACGCACAGGTCGGAAATCCAGATGCGAACCCGGTCGAGGTCATAGGACACGCCTGCGCGACCGGCGGCCATCAGGATCCGGCCCCAGTTGGGGTCGTACTTGCTGAGTGCGGCCTTGAGCAGCGGTGAGACGACAATCGTCCGCGCGACATCGCGGGCGTCCTCCCATGACTTCGCGCCGGAGACGGTCATCGAGATGCGCTTGGTCGCACCCTCGCCGTCGCGAGCCATCATTTTGGCCAAGGTCGTGGACACCTCCAGCAATGCCGAGCCGAAAGCTTCAAGCGCTCTTCCAACAAGCGGCGCTCCACCTGCTGCTCCGTTGGCCAGAATGACCGATGAGTCATTGGTCGACGTGTCACCGTCCACCGTGACCATGTTGAACGATCGATCCATCGCGTAACGGAAGCAGAGGTCCAGATCACCAGCGGCGAGAGGCGCATCCGTGGAAAAAAACGCAAGCATCGTCGCCATATCTGGATGAATCATTCCCGCGCCCTTGGCGCAGCCGCCGACCGTATACGTGTTTCCGTTCGCCTCGAAGGTAGCCACCGCTTCCTTGGCGAAGGTGTCGGTGGTCATGATTGAACGCGCGAAATCGGCGCCGCCATCGGCTCGCGGTTCGAGCTGTGGGATCCCGGCGCGCAACAGATCCATCGGCAAGTAATGACCGATAATCCCGGTCGAGTTGACGAAGATGTCCTCGGCATCGCAACCGACCAGCGAAGCGGCCAACTGTGTCATCTCCCGAGCATCGGCCAAGCCCTGCTGTCCGGTCGCGCAGTTGGCGTTGCCGGAGTTGACGACCGCTGCGCGCAGCGACCCGTTTGCCGTGTGCGCTTTGCTGATATGGACCGGCGCCGCCGTGCTTTGATTTTGCGTATAGACCGCGGCTGCCGTCGCTGGCCGATCGGACACCAGCAGCGCAAGGTCTGGCAGTCCTGACTCCTTGATCCCCGCCGTGTATCCACAGGCCGCAAATCCCAGGGCCCTCGTGACAGCGCCTTCGGCGGCGGGACTCGCGCCCAACGCGTCGTGTTTGCTGCTCATGGGTAGACGCCGATCTTGCTCAGGCCAAGCTCCTCGGGCAGACCGAACATCAGGTTGAAGCACTGCACCGCTGCCCCGGCCGTGCCCTTGACCAGGTTGTCGATCGCACTGATGACCATCACTTCGCCGCTCATCGGATCGACCATCGGATAGACGATGCAGGCATTCGAACCGAGCGTCTGCTTGGTCGATGGCGCATTCGGCGCGACGTGCACGAATGGCTCGTCCTCGTAGAAGGACTCATAGACGTCGCGAAGCGCTTCTGCACGCTCCTCCGAGTTCTCGGGGAGCGCGCCGTCAGAGATTGACGGATAGCAGGTCGCCAGGATTCCGCGCGTCATCGGTACCAGATGGGGAACGAAGGTGACGGTCAAATCTCCGTCGCTCTGC
>DAOUHS010000016.1:0-15158 GCA_034428415.1 Dehalococcoidia bacterium | reverse complement strand
GCTCGACGAAGAGACGATGGCCTATTGCCAGCGGATCGCCAACGTGCCGCTGGACGGACTGACGGTGCACAAGCACTCAACCAACCGCTGGTTCGAGCTGATGGGTTTGCGGGTGGCCGCCTCCGAGGGCGCCGACTTCGATGCGATCTGGCACGAAGCGCCGAGCATCAACGAGTTCGTCAACATCGGCCGCGAGAAGGGCCTCAAGGTCGCGCTCGAGTGGCGTGACGATCCCTTCGGAGACGGTCGCGGCGCGCTCAAGCGTCGGACATAGATGTCGATGCGGTCTCTACCGACAGCTTCAACCGCCCAGGTCCGCGGCTATGCGCTTCGGGTCTGGGAGTGGCCGTCGTCGGGCGATCCGGTTCGCACGGCTGTCCTGATCCATGCCACTGGATTCCACGCTCGGACGTGGGACGCGGTCGTTCGGCTGCTGCCTGAGGATTGGCGCGTGTTCGCGCTCGATATGCGCGGACATGGCGCGTCGCAGGCTCCGCCGGACAAGGCGGGCGCCGATTGGCGCGAGATGGCGGCAGACCTGAACGAGTGGCTGGCGCAGCGAGAGCTGACCGATGTTGTCGCGGCGGGCCACTCGATGGGCGGCTGCGTCTGCACGATTGCCGCAGCGACAGGCGACCGGATTGAGTCGCTGGCGCTGATTGATCCGGTGCTGTTCAATCCTCAGGGAACACCGCCGTCGATGCCGCCCGACGGGCTGGCTGTAGCTGCTCGCAAGCGGCGAAGGATCTGGAGTAATCCGCAGGAAATGTCCGATTCACTGACCGGTCGCGGCGCGTTCACCCATTGGCCGCGCGAAGCGGTTGAGAGTTATGTCCGCTACGGACTCAACCCAACGAATCGGCTCGGAGAGTGGGAACTGGCCTGCGACCCGGAGGTCGAAGCCTGGTGCTTCGAGCATGCCGCCACGGTGAATCCGTGGCCAGAGATGGCGCAGGCGTCGCAACCGACGCTGATGTTGCGGGCGGGCGAGGCGCAAGGTCATGGCTCACCAACAGGTCAGGGCGCCGTCGACGTCTTCCCCAACGCGTTCGAGACCGTGATCCAGGACTCGGACCACTTCATCCCGATGCGGCGTCCCGATGCGGTCGCGGAAACGATGATCACGGTAGCGAGGGACTGCTCAGCAGATAGTCCGGACTGAACCCAGCTTGACCGACTCGAATGTTGGGCGAGAGGCGATCCACCAAAGCGTCCTGAGCACGCGCCGATGCCAGGTCGTCCCACTCGAACTGTTCAGCCAGGCATCTTGCCGAATCGCCGGTGCCGGCACGGAAGTGGCCAGAGGTTTCGACGAACTGATCGGTGACAAACCTCCATGCGCCCGTCGCGGCGACCTGGTCGGCGAAGGCTGTCGGATCCTCCACAGGTAGGAGAGGGGTCATCGTGATCGCAACTGGGATCCCTGCCTGTGCGAGGTCCGTTGCGGCTTGCAGACGGTCGGGAATCGGCGGGTTCCTTGGTTCGAATGATCGGCGTACATGTTCCGAATCGGTCGTGACGCTGAAATTAACGCAGACCTGTTCGAATTGCTTCAGCAAGTCAATGTCCCTGGTGACCAACGGACTCCTCGTCTGCACGACGAGTCGGGCGCCCTTCTCGGCAAGGATTGAAAGCAGGGAGCGGGTCAGTCCGAGGCGTCGTTCAACTGGCTGGTACGGATCCGTGGCGCTGCTCATGTAGATCGTCTTGCCGTCGAGCGAGCGTCGCAATCTGGAGAGTTTGAGCGCCGCATTCCGCTTGACTCGGACCCAGTCGCCCCACGACTTCTGTCTGTCGAACGGAGCGAAGAAGGCCGCGTAGCAGTAGGAACAACCAAACGCGCAACCGACGTACGGGTTGAGCGAGTAGTCGTACTCACTCAGGTATCCCGCGCCCGGTGTGAGGATCTGTTGGGCGTCGTAGGGTTTGATGGCTGGCGGCATCGCGTTTCCCCGTCCCCGGGGACGTCAGTCAAACGCGCCCGAGACCAGGTGCTCGACGTACTCATCATCCGACATGCCGACGATGTCCTTGTAGATGTATTCGTTGTCCTCGCCCAGAAGCGGCGCCGCTTTCGTAAGTTCGGCGGGCGTTTCGGAGAGGCGGAACGACGGGCCGTCGTAGGCGCGGAGGCCCATGGTCGGATGGTCGAGCATCCAATAGTGGCCTCGATGGGCAAGCTGCGGGTCGTTGCGCAAATCCTCAGGCGTCTGCACCACGCCGGCGGGCACTCCGGCGCTCTGCAATCGCTGCATCAGCTCCTCCGCCTGCTGAGTCCGAGTCCAGGCAGAAATCTCGGCGTCGAGCGCCTCGCCGCCCAGGGATTTCCATGACGATTGGCCAGCGACGTCGGCCAGCGCCGACAGTTCGGTGTCACTCGTCACAGTGATTGCGATCCAGCGATCGTCATCCTCGCCTCGCGCGGCGCACTGATACGTGCCGTACGGGTGATAGTCGGGATGTCCTGCGCCAAGCGCCTGTTGCTCGCGGCCGTTGACCGTGTAGTCCAGGACCATCGTCTCAGTCGCGTGGATCGCGGCTTCCATCTGGCCGAAGTCGATGTTCTGTCCCTCGCCGGTTCGCTGACGATGGTCGAGCGCGGCGAGCAACGCCGAGGCGGCGAAGTGAGGCACGAGGAAGTCCGTGTACGCGACGCCGGTGCCGATCGGTTCCTCGTCGGGATATGCGGTCATGTGTGAGATGCCCGCGGCTGCCTGGAGCACGTGTCCGTAACCCTGCCACATCGACCAGGGGCCGGTCAGGCCGTACATCGGCATCGAGATCATGATCAGGTCGGGGCGGACCTCGCAGAGATCTTCGTAGGTCATGCCCCAGCCGCGCATCGCCTTGGGCGTGAACGATTCGGTCACGATGTCGCAGTGCTCGACAATCCGCTTGGCGATCTTCACTCCGTCGGGATGCTGCAGATTGAGCGAGACGCACTTCTTCGACGAGTTGAAGTCGGCGTAGTATCCGCTGTTGTCCAGTCCCGGCTCGTCGTTGACGAACGGCGGCGCACGGCGCAGCGGTTCGGGCCGGACCGATGACTCAATCCTGATCACTTCCGCGCCGTTGTCGGCCAGGTACTTGGAAACGAGCGGACCCACACCGACCCAGGCGAAATCGGCGATCCGTATGCCCTCGAAGACTCGGTCTGTCTGATCGCTGGTCATATGCAATCCCTAGATCACGCCCTGATTCGACAGTTCGAGGATCTCCTCATCGGAGAAGCCAAGCAGGTTGCCGTAGACGTAGAAGTTGTGCTCGCCGATGCGCGGCGCTCGATGGCGGACGGACAGAGGAGTCTTGCTCAGCTTGGCCCAGGGACCTGGATAGGTCACATGAGCGCCTTCATGCTCGACCTCAGTCCAGTAGTCGCGGGCCTCGAGGTGCTCGTTCTCCAGCAGATCGCGAGGCGTATGCACGATCCCCCAGCCGTTGCGAATCTGCTGAGCTTCGGCGACGAGTTGGGCGCGGGTGAACTTCTTGCAAAATGCGACCAGGATGTCGTTGATGTGGTCGCCGTCCTCGCCGCCCGGCGGAATCAGGATGCCCTGCGTAGCGTCGAGCTTGGCCAGCCACTCGTCCGATGTGAGGTCCCCGGCCATGCCGTGATGGTCGAGCCACTCGATCGTCTGGCGTGCGGTCAGCCCGAAGAGTCCGCCATATGACAGCGCTGCGACGTAACCGTCGGCCGCCTCGTAGACGTACTGTCCCGACTTGTAACCACCGATTTCCCGCCCGTTGCCTGGTCGTCCGTTGTTGATCCCGCGGATGTCCCAGGTCGGCGAGGCATTGTCGTGTGTGAACGTCACCGCTTCCTGCATCGACTGGTCGACATGTTGCCCGCGGCCGGACTTGGTCCGTTGGTAGTGAGCAATCAGCGTCCCCACGACAGCCTGCGCAGAGACCTGAGTAAAGCCCTGCGAAGCGGTCGGACGGATCGGAGGCCGTCCCGGCGCGCCGCACAATGACGACAGCCCGCCCATCGCCGTACCGACCAGGTCGGTGGCCTTCCAGTTGGCGTAGGGTCCGTCGCGACCGAACGGCGTGATTGAGGTGTGCACCAGTCGAGGGTGGGATGCGCCAATCGGTTCGACGCCAAGACCGAGCGCGGCCGCCGCGTCTGGCGGGCAGGTCTCGATCAGGAAGTCGGCGGTATCGAGCAATCGAGTCAAGAGCTCTTGACCGTGAATGGTCGTGATGTCGAGCGTCACCCCCAGCTTGTTCGCATTGAAGGTCCACCAGTGCAGGGAGTACTCAGGATCGACGATGTCACCGCGGAACGGGCCGATGAAGCGAGATTCGTCCCCGCCCGGCTGCTCAACTTTGATCACTTCAGCACCAAGATCGCCGAGCATGCGTCCGGCAAGCTGGCCGAGCTCGTTGGTCAGATCGATGACCCGGAACGGAGCGAGTGGGCCGGCAGCGGTGTGGCTGGTCATGGGAGCGATGATAGTTGGCTGTCCGGTCGCTGTCCCTAGCTCGCCGCTGCGGCGTGGTCGGAGCGGCGATGAATGATGTGAACCCCTTCCAGCGAGGGAATCACCTGCTCGATCGCTTCTCGCAGTTCGTCGAGGTTGACCTGCTCCTGCGCGGAAACCGCGAGCGGCCGATCGCCGATCTCATCCTCGATCCTGTCCAGCAGATCGGCCAGCGGATCGTCCAGTGCGTCGATCTTGTTGACCACCGTCAGCGTCGGTCGCCGATCGACGCCCAGGTCTCTGAGCGTGCGCTCCACGCTCTCGATCTGTTCCAGCACATCCGGCGAGGTGCCATCGACAACATGCAGCAACAGATCGGCCTCTTCCAACTCCTCCAGCGTCGCCCGGAAGGCCGCGACCAACTGTGTCGGCAGCTTCTGGATGAAGCCGACCGTGTCGGAGAGCAGGACGGTGTGGCGCTCTGAGAGGCGGCAACGCCGCGTCGTCGGATCAAGCGTCTCGAAGAGTCGGTCGCGAGCGCGCACGTTGGCATTGGTCAGCGTGTTCATCAGCGTCGACTTGCCGGCGTTCGTGTAGCCGACCAATGCGACCAGCGGGATGCCGGCACGGTCGCGCTTGTTTCGGTGTTGCTGACGGTGTGTGCGGACCCGATCCAGGTCCTTCTTCAGCCGCTTGATCTGGTTGCGGATCAGACGGCGGTCGGTTTCCAGCTGGGTTTCACCAGGACCGCGCGACCCGATCGCGCCCTCCATCCGTTCGAGATGCTCCCACTGTCCGGTCAACCTGGGCAGCAGGTACTCATGCTGCGCCAGCGCAACCTGCACCACGCCCTCGCGCGTGTGGGCTCGCTGGGCGAAGATATCGAGAATCAGCGCCGTGCGGTCAATCACTTTGATCGCCAGTCGCTGCTCTAGCGTGCGCTGCTGGGCCGGCGTCAGTTCGTCGTCGAAGATCGCGACCGTGGCGCGAAGCTCGTCCCGCATCTCGACGATCTGCTCCAGCTTGCCCTTGCCCACGTAAGAGTTGGGATCCGGATGTCGGAGACGCTGTTTGACCCGAGCCAGCGGCATCGCGCCGGCTGTGACAGCGAGTTGCGAGAGTTCCTCGAGCGAGGAATCGATATTCCAGTGAGCGGAGCGTCGAGCGTTGACGCCCACCAGGATGGCGCGCTCGCGAGGAGGATGAGTGGGGTGTTGTCGGCGGCGTCCGCCGCCGGGGCGTCTGTTGCGAATACGTGGAATGACGGTCTCCGTCGCTACGTCTCATCGACCATCGCCGACGGACGAGATGCAGTCTAGTCAGAGCGAAAAGACGGAGCCTACTCAAGCATGTCGCCGCAGACCTCCTGCACTAGTGCGTTCTTCAATCTTATCGGGATCGCCCTGCAGCAGCGGGGACAGGATAGTGATCTGGTGTGAACACCTCCTCGATGGATTGATCGAACAGCCTGGCGATCTTGAAGGCGAGGGGCAGGCTGGGGTCGTACTTGTTTCTCTCGATGGCGTTGACAGTCTGGCGTGAGACCCCGAGGCGCGTGGCCAGCTCGGCCTGCGACCAGTCTCGTTCGGCTCGCAGCACTTTGAGTCGGTTCTTCATCGGTAGCGGCGATCCGCATACAGGCCGCCGAGAATCCAACAGCCGCCCATGACGGCCCAGACAAAGCTCCAATTGATGTCGGGCAAGCCCGCCAACTGCAGCAATCCGTATCCGAAGGTGATCGCCGCGCTGGCCCCAAACGCAATCGCCAGCGCCTCGTGCGCGATTCGACGCTGCAACTCGTCAACCAACCTCAGGTAACGAACGTAGGCGAAGATGCCGTAGATAAAGGGCATGATCGGTGCGATCGCGAGCGGGTACCGCCAGGCCGCGTCAGGATAGGCGCTGATCAATGGAATCGAGGGCGCCAGGATGGCGGCATAGACGATCAAGGCCATCGTCATGCGTCGCCGGTACTGCTTCCTCGCGAGTTCCATGGCCAAAACCCGTCCCGGGCGGGAACTGTCTCACCTGGCCGCCCATGAACTTATGGTAAAGCTCCCTTGACCAAATGTCAGGTGAACTAGACACCGTGAATGAGATCGAACCGGATCAGGGCGACCACAAGGGTTGCCCCGACGGCACGCAATGAGCTGGTGTGCGTGAGGTCCGGCTACTGATTGGCGGTGAACGCCGCGATCCGCTCCACGCCCTCGTCCACCTCTTCGTCCGGCAGCGTCAGGCTCAGCCGAATGTAACCCTCGCCCGCCGGGCCGTACCCATTCCCGGGAGTGACCACCACGCCCTGCTCCTCGATCAGCCGAGCGGCGAAATCGGCGGAGCTGTCGCCCTTCGGAATCTTGGCCCAGATGTACAGGCTGGCCTTGGGGTTCGTCACTTCCAGGCCGATTGAGCGCAGCGCGCTGACGACCTTGTCACGGCGCCGCTGGATGATCGCGTTGTTCGCCTCGATCACCGACTGGTCGCCGTCCAGCGCGGCGATCGCCATCATCTGGATTGCCTGGGGGATGCCGGAGTCGATGTTCGACTTGACTCGCAGCAGCGGGTCGACGAGCTCGGCGTTGCCGCAGGCCCAACCCAACCGCCAGCCGGTCATGTTGAACGTCTTCGAGAGCGAAAAGTACTCCATCCCCGCAGATTTGCCCGATGGCGCCTGCAAGTATGCCGGCGCCTCGTAGCCATCGAACGTGACGTCGCAGTAAGCGTTGTCGTGCAGCACGGCGATCTCGTGTTCGAGGCCGAACTGCGCGGCCCGCTCGAAGAAGTCAATATCGGCCAACGCCCCCGTCGGATTGTTCGGGTAGTTGATCCAGAGCACGCGAGCCTGCGCGCGCACATCGGCCGGCACGGCGTCGAGGTCGGGCAGGAAGCCGTTCTTCTCGGTCAGCGGCAAGTAGTACGACGTCCCCCCGGCGAACATCGTGCCGATCGCGTAGACGGGATAGGCCGGATCAGGCACGAGCGCGATGTCGCCCGGGTCGATGAAACAGAGCGCCGAGTTGGCGATCCCTTCCTTCGCGCCGATCAGCGGGACGATTTCATTGGCAGGATCGAGTCTGACCTCGAAGCGCTGCGCCATCCAGCGGGCGATGCATTCGCGCAACTCGAGCAGGCCCTCGGTTTCCGGGTAGCGGTGATTGGCCGGCACGTCGGTGTGCTCGTGCAGCGCCTCGAGGATGTGCGGATGCGTCGGCAGGTCCGGATCGCCGATCCCGAAAGAAATCACGCGCACGCCCCGCTCTCGCTGCTCGGCAATCTTCCGTGATATCTCGACGAACAGGTACGGAGGAAGCTCTCGGACTCGACGCGCAGTCCGCATGGCCATTAGAAGCGCCCCCAGATCTTCCCGACCTTGACGTAGGTGGTGACTTTGTCGTCGTAGCGGCGCTGGACCTCGGCCGGATCGGCCGGGCGCTGGTAAGTGAGTTCGTTGGTCACGTGGCGGAAGTTGAACTCCCGCAGCAGCGGATCACCGGCGCTCTCGCCGGAGACCCGTAGCGTCATCGCCCGCCGATTCGCCTCCGCGCCGCGCTGCATGGCGGTGGCGAGCAGGGCTCGGGAAACCTCAGTGAAGTCATGATCGGGATGGACCAGCAGTTCCTCCGCCGAAATCCCCCGCTTGTCCGAAGCAATCGTCCGGATGTAGCCGGCCGCTGAGCCGTCTTGTTCCGCGATCCCGACCCATTCAGAGTCGCCGAAGAACTGCGTCGCCAGCGGCGGAGCATGGGCGCCTGCTCCCGCTGCCTGCTGCTCAATCTGCACGACGGCATCGGCATCATCTTCGGAGGCGTCGCGGACGCGAATCCCCGCTCCAATCTCCGGCAGCGACTGTTCGCGGACGTCGCGGCAGCGCATCACGGAAACCTCTGAGGGCGATACGAACCCCGCGCCGATCAGCATCGGTTCGACATAGTGGCGATGCGGAAAGTCGGTGTAGTCAATCACCATCAACTCGGATTCCGAGTGCTCGGTCGCGAGTTCGCCCATCTCGTTGAGCAGATTGGTCAGGTGCAGGCGGATGTGGTTGATCGTGTCGAACTCGTAGAAGATACGCAGATGCCGGCCGTAGGGGATGCCGATCACATAGCCGTCGTCGCACTGCGTCGAAAGCATCCGCGGCAGGCGGACGAGCGCATCGAAGTCGGCATCGGGCTGGTTGCGATACGCCAGTTGCTTCGTCGCCAGCGTTTCATGCAGTTCACGCACGAAGCCGGGGGCAACATCCTGTGCGTGCCGCGTGTAGTCAGGTGTGACCATCAGTTGTCCATTCGCTTATCGATCGGGGCAGCAGAAGAACGGGACTTCACGTGACGCCCAACAGATTGGCGTCCAGTTGGCCTTCGTAAGAAAAAGATGCGGGACCGGTCATGCTGACCGTGGCCGAGGGATCCTCGAGGCCCTCCCAGCCGATCTCGAGCTCGCCGCCCGGCAGCGAGACCGTCGCCGACGCGTCGGCAAGACCGCGTAAGCGGGCCGCGACCAGCACCGCGCAGGCGCCCGATCCGCAGGCCAGCGTGATCCCCACGCCGCGTTCCCAGACCCGCATCTTCAGATGGTCGGGCGCCAGCACGTTGACGATCTCAACGTTGGTCCGCTTGGGGAAATCGGGATGCGTCTCGATCCGCGGGCCAATCTCGGTCAGGGCAATATCGTCGATCTCCTCGTCAGTGAACCAGACCGCATGCGGGTTGCCCATGCTCACGCAGGTCAGGTCGAAGCTTCGGCCGTCAACTTCTACCTCATGACCCAAGATCGGCGCCGGACCTTCGTGCACCACCGGAATCTCGTCGGCCTGCAGCCAGGCCCGACCCATGTCGACGCGAACCCGCTCGACGGTCTCGGAAGTCATCTCTGAGAGGTCGGCATGCAGGACGCCCGCGCCCGTCTCAATCGCGAGAGCGCCGTCCGTCGGCCTCATCCCCGCCCGCTCGACCAGGTACTTGGTGAAGCAGCGGAAGCCGTTACCGCACATCTCGCCGTCGGAACCGTCGGAGTTGACGATCACCATCCGCGCAGCCGCGACATCCGTCTCCTGCGCGATCAGGATGCCGTCGGCGCCCACACCAAAGTGCCGGTCGCAGATCCGCGGCGCCAGCGCCGACCAGTCGATCGCATTGCGGTGAGCGTTCTCGCCCAAGGCGTCGATCAGCAGGAAATCGTTCCCCGCGCCCTGCACTTTGAGAAATGGAATGGACATGCTGACACTCCGGCGAATCCCGCACTTGATTGCATCTTACTCAAGCATCGCCAGCGGAACATCAGCCGCCCAACAAATCGCCGGATCATCGCGCCGAAACCAGGCACGCTGGCGTCGCGCGAATCGCCGCGTCGCCTGCGCGACACCTGCAATCGCCTGCTCCAGGGTCAACCCATCCTGCAGGTGAGCGAGCACCTCGCGATAACCGATCGAGTCGAACCCGGCCGCATCCTGCGGCAGACCCTCGCGCAACAACGTCCGAACTTCATCCACCAAACCGGACCCAAACATCGCCGCCGTCCGCTCTGCGATGCGCTCGTCGAGATCCTCCAGCGAGACATCCGGTGCGACGGCCCGGACATCCACCGGCTCGCGCATCCGCTGCCACTCCGAGATCGGCGTGCCCGTCAGATGCTGGACTTCCAGGGCCCTGATCATTCTGCGCTTGTTGGCGCGGCCGATCTGTTCCGCAGCGGCTGAATCCACGGCCATCAACCGCTGGAACAGCGCATCCGCTGGTTCCTGAGACAGAACCTCGCGCAACTCGGAATCCCCAGCCACCGGCGGCACCTGCCAACCTTCGAGCAAGGCCCGCATGTGTTGTCCGCTGCCCCCGACCGCGATCGCTCGCTTGCCCCTGCCGCGAATCTCGTCGATCGCCGCACGCGCGGCCTTGAGGTACTCGCCAAGCGAGTAGCGCTCATTCGGGTCGACGATGTCGATACACCAGTGTGAGACCTCTTCGCGCATCTCAGCTGATGGCTTTGCCGTGCCCACGTCGAGCCGCCGGTAGATCTGGCGGGAGTCGATCGAAACGATCTCGCCGTCGAGTTCACGGGCGATCCGCATCGCCCATTCAGACTTCCCCGAGGCCGTCAGTCCGACGACGGCGATCAGCGGCAACTCGTCAGGCGCTGTCTGCAATGGCCTGGGTGATGGCGAGGAAAGCATCGGCCTGAAGTGAAGCCCCGCCGACCAACGCGCCGTCGACATCGGCTTGCGCCATGTAGTCGGCGATGTTCGCTGAGTTGACTGAGCCGCCGTAGAGGATCCGCACACGATCGGCCACATCGTCGCCCAGCTTGCCGGCGACAACGGATCGGATATGGGAGCATGCAGACTGAGCCTCGTCCGCTGTGGCCGCCTTGCCCGTACCGATCGCCCAAACCGGCTCATACGCGATCACGAGACCCGCCGCTGCCGGCTCGTCGCCGAGCGCGATCCCAACCTGGCGCGTCAGCACCGCCTTGGTTCGCTTGTTCTCCTGCTCCGCCTCCGACTCCCCCACACAGAGGATCGGCGTCAGCCCGTGCGCCTCCGCCGCCCGCAGCTTCAGCGCCAGCGCCTGGTCGTCCTCGCAGAAGAATTGCCGCCGCTCGGAATGTCCGAGGATCACCCAGTCGGCGACCTCGGCCAGTTGGGCCGGCGATACCTCGCCGGTATACGCGCCCGACGGCTGCGTGTGCATATTCTGCCCGGCGATATGAATCTCGGTCCCGCACCAGAAGTCCCACACCAACGGGAGCTGGGTGAAGCTCGGCGAAAGCACGACCTCAACGCCCTCGATCGCGTCGATCCCCGCCAGCCCGCGGCACAGCGCCCGGGCTTCCGACTTCGTCCCGTTCATCTTCCAGTTGCCCGCCGCGATCGGAGTTCTGCTCATCATGCCTCCTCTTCGACATCGGCGTCGGCCTCCGGCAGCACGGCAATGCCTGGCAGTTCCAGTCCCTGCAGATACTCCAGCGCCGCGCCGCCTCCGGTCGAGACGTGAGACATCTTCGATGTCATCCGGAACTGTGCGACCGCCGCCGCGGTCTCGCCGCCGCAGATCACGGTCTTGGCATCTTCAAGCTTGGACAACGCCTCGGCCATCGCCCGCGTGCCGCCGGAGAACGCTTCGCGCTCGAACAGGCCGAGGGGACCATTCCAGACGATCGTGTCGCAACCCTCAACCGCCTCGGAGAAGGCCTCGACCGTCGCCGGTCCGACGTCAAGGATTTGCCAGTCATCAGGCAACTCTTCCTCGCCGAAAATCAATGGTTTCGCCCGCGGCGGCTCGTCCGCGCCGTGCGCGATCACGCAGTCGGTCGGAATCAGCAGATTGCAGTTCTTGTTCTGCGCGACCGCGGTAATCTCGTTCGCCGCTTCGACCATCTCCTGCTCCAGTAGCGACGCGCCCGTCGGCAGCCCCCGCGCGAGCAGGAACGTGTTCGCCATCGCCCCGCCGATCGCGACAACCTCGGAGATCTCCGAGAGACGCTCGAGCAGGCCCAGCTTGTCCGAGACCTTCGCCCCGCCGCAGACAAACCCGAGCTTCCCGGCTTCGCCCTTGCGGATCGGTTCCAGCGCCGCGATCTCGCGGTCCAACAGCAGTCCACCGGCAGCCGGCATCATCGCCGCCACCGCGTGGGTCGAGGCATGGGCGCGGTGGGCCGCCCCGAACGCGTCATTGACGTAGCAGTCCGCGAGTTCAGCCAGTTGAGCCGCGAAATCGTCATCGTTCTCCTCTTCCTCCTCATGGAAGCGAAGATTCTGCAGCACCATCACCTCACCCGGCTTCAGCTCGGCCGACATCTGTGCGGGTACGTCGCCAATGCAATCCGGCGCCATCTTCACGTTCATCCGCAACGTCCGGGCAAGCCGTACCGCGACCGGCGTAAGGTCAAACGCCGGATCGCGCTCGCCCTGCGGTCGGCCCAGGTGCGAGCAGACAACCACCGACGCGCCCCGCTCCAGCGCATACTTGATCGTCGGCGCCGCATGACGCACGCGAGTGTCGTCGAGTACCCGGCCACTGTCCAGGGGCACATTCAGGTCGAGACGCAGGAGGACTCGCTTCCCGGCCAGATCCAGGTCGCGAATCGAAACTTTAGTCATGCTGATTCAATCCTGAGTCGCCGCGAACCGGAACTGCCCGGGCCAGAGCGACGCTCAGGCCATCGGTGACAGCTCGGCCTGCGTCTGTCGCTCGGCATGTTCCTCCACTGCCTCTGGCGCATCCTCGGTGTGCTTCGCCTCGACCGCAGCCAGTTTGGCCAGGCGGCGTACGTGACGTCCACCTTCGAACTCGGCCTCGATGAACGTGTCCACGATCTCCGCCGCCAGCGCCTGACCGGTCACGTAGGAACCAAGCGCGAGCACGTTGCAGTCCGTATGCTCGCGGGCCCGGCGCGCCGACCAGGCGTCCGTGCACAGCGCGGCCCGGGCCCCACGCACCTTGTTCGCCGCGATGCTGACCCCGACCCCGTTGGAGCAAATCACGATGCCGAGCTGATGCTCACCGTCGACCACGGCTTCGGCCAGGGGAGCAGCGATGTCGGCGTAATCGGTCGGATCGTGGGACGCCGGCCCGAAATCCAGGACCTGGTGTCCTTGCTCGCTCAATCGATCTCGGAGTCGCTCCTTCAGCTCATACCCGGCGTGGTCGCTGCCAATCGCTATACGCACGTGTCCTTGCCTCGTTCCCTGCGTTCAGGAGGCTGTGTCCAAATCGGAGAGTCCCCAGTGCTGCATCAGCAACTCTCCAACCTTCGCGCTGAGCATCGGTCCACGGCGCAGAACGCGAGGCGTCCGGCCCGTGCAATCCAAGATAGTAGAGGCCAAACCCGCAGGCATCACCCCGCCGTCACCCAGAATGTGAAGTGATTCACTATGGCTCGATCCGCGATCCCCCGCAGTGAACTGCTCGCCCACCTCACTCGCCGTCAGCGACGCCGGTTCCCCGTGCACATTGGCCGACGTGCCGGTCAGCGGTGCATCGAGACGATCCAGCACTGCCGCCGCCACTGGATGATCGGGAATCCGTAGGGCAATCGTCCCCCCCTCCACGGCGTTGGTCGACCAATCCGACCGCTTGTTCACGATCAGCGTCACCGCGCCTGGCCAGGCCGACTCGGCCAGCGCCAACACCCGCTCCTCAAGCGGCTCCGCGATCTCGGCCAGATGCTCGCGCCACCTCGCCGGCGGCAGGAACACCGGCAGATTCTCCCCGCCCGGTCGTTGTTTGAGTCGGAACACCGTGCCCACCGCCCGATCGTCGGTTGCCATGGCGCTCAAGGCGTACTGCGTGTCCGTCGGCAGAGCCACGACACCGCTCCGACGCAAATATTCAACGGCTTGATCAAGTGTACTGTTCGACACGGTTCTATCCTACTGCGCGCATATCATTATGACGTGAAAACCCTCGAGTCCCAGCACGAATCGATCGTCATCGTCGACCTCGGTTCGCAGACCGCCATGCTCATTGCGAGACGGGTGCGAGAACTCAACGTCTACTGCGAACTCGTCCCGCCCAACGCCTCCTGGGAGCGAGTTCGCGAACTCAATCCGCGAGGCGTCATTCTCAGCGGCGGACCGGCCAGCGTCCACGACGATGGCGCCCCGGTCGCCCCCGATTGGGCCCTCGACGGCCGCATGCCCGTGCTGGGAATCTGCTACGGCATGCAGACGATGGCCAATCAGCTCGGCGGACGCGTCGAAAGCGGCCGCGAGCGCGAGTTCGGCGCCGCCCACATCTATCCGAGTGACCAATCGGCGCTGCTCGAACACCTGCCCCGACCGATGCCGGTCTGGATGTCCCACGGCGATCGCGTCGATCAGATGCCCGACGGCTTTCGCAAGCTGGCCGGCACCGACAGCATCCCCATCGCAGCCATGGGCGACGATGACAACCGCTTCGGCATCCAGTTCCATCCCGAGGTCGTGCACACGCCGCACGGACTGCACCTGCTCAGCAACTTCGTCTACGAGATCTGCCAATGCTCCGGCGACTGGGACGCCGCCCACTTCATCACCGAGACGGTCGAGGAGATCCGCGAGCAGGTTGGCAACGACCACGTGATCTGCGGACTCTCGGGCGGCGTCGATTCCGCCGTCGCCGCCGCACTGGTCCATCGAGCCGTCGGCGACCAGTTGACCTGCATCTACGTCGACAACGGACTGATGCGCCTCGGCGAAACCGAGCAAGTCGTCGAGACATTCGAGCAAAACATGCACATGAACCTGCGAGTCGCCCAATCCGGCGACCAGTTCTTGGAAGAACTCGCCGGCGTCGACGACCCCGAAACCAAGCGCAAACGAATCGGCGAGACATTCATCTCGGTCTTCGAGGAAACCGCCATCGACATCGCCAAAGACGACCACGGCGTCGACTACCTCGTCCAGGGAACCACATATCCCGACGTCGTCGAGAGCGCCGGCTCCGGCCACGGCTCCGCCACCGCGATGATCAAGTCCCACCACAACGTCGGCGGCCTGCCCGACGACCTCCGTTTCGAGCTAATCGAACCGCTCCGCCACCTGTTCAAGGACGAAGTCCGCGAAGTCGGTCGCGAACTCGGTCTGCCCGAAGAAATCGTCGGCCGCCAGCCCTATCCCGGCCCCGGCCTCGCCATCCGCATCATCGGTCCCGTCACCCACGAAAAGGTCCGCGTCCTCCAGCTCGCCGACGCCGTCGTCATGGAAGAAATCCGCCAAGCCGGCCTCTACGACGAACTCTGGCAGTCCTTCGCCATCCTCAC
>DAOUHS010000015.1:0-3843 GCA_034428415.1 Dehalococcoidia bacterium | reverse complement strand
GACATCTCGAATTCCGACCTGCGCAGCGACCGCATGGGCTGTTTGCTCGGTGTCGCCGCTGACGAGCATGGACTCGACGCCGTGTTGCGACAACAGAGCGACGGCGTCGGCAGAACCGGATTTGATCTGATCGCTGAGTCGGATGACGCCGCGCAGTTGGCCGTCTTGGGCGACGTAGACCGGGGTCTGGGCGCTCTCCGTTTCCGAGACTGCGATTCCCAGGTCCGACATCAGCGAGGCGTTTCCGATGGCGATTGTGGATGCACCAACCGTGGCGAGTGCGCCTCGACCGGGTTGGTTGCGGAACTCGCTGACCGCCTCTGTGGCGATTGCGGTTTCCTCGGCGTGCGCGACGATTGCGGCTCCTAGCGGATGCTCCGAGTGCTGCTCGACGGAGGCGGCGAGTCGGATGAGTTCCTCTTTGGAGATTGCGATTGGGTCTACTGCGCTGACCTGATGGCGGCCGCTGGTCAGGGTGCCGGTCTTGTCCCAGACGACGGTGTCGATCTTGCCGGCTGCTTCGAGCGCTTCGGCATCGCGGAAGAGGATGCCCAGGCGTGCGGCCCGACCCGATCCGGCGGCGATGGCGGCGGGCGTGGCTAGTCCGAGCGCGCAGGGGCAGGCGACGACCAGTACGGCGACGGCGCTGAGCACGGCTGAGGTCCAACTCGTGCCGTCGCCGAAGATGGCCCAGGCGACGAAGGTGATGACGGCGATGAAGACGACGGTCGGGACGAACACGCCGGCGATTTGGTCGGCCAGCCGCTGGACCGGAGCCTTGGAGGACTGGGCGCGCTCGACAGCCGAGGTGATGCGGGCCAGCGCTGTCGAGGTCCCGACCTGGGTGGCCTGATAGGCAAACGCGCCGTCGAGGTTCATGGTGCCGGCGAAGACCAGGTCGTTAGGCGTCTTGGAGACCGGCATGCTCTCGCCGGTGAGGAGCGATTCGTCGATTGAGGTTTCGCCGCTGAGGATGGCGCCATCCACTGGGATCTGTTCGCCCGGCCGGACTCGCAGCGTGTCGCCGACTTGGACGTCTGCGGCAGGGATGTCTCGTTCGAGGCCGTTTTCCACGACTCGCGCGGTCAGCGGGGCGAGTTCGAGCAAGCGCGTCAGTGCGGCTGCGGCTCGGAGTCGGACGCGGGCTTCCAGGGCCCTGCCAAGACTGACGAAGCCGACGATGATCAGTGCGGTGTCGAAGAACACGTCGCGGGAGGCGTCTGATCCTTCGAGCGTGCCCGGGAAGAGGGCGGCGACGGTGCTGTAGCCCCAGGCAGCGGCGACGCCGAGCACGATCAGGGTATCCATGTCGCTGGTGCGTCGCGAGGCGGCGAGGGCGGCTCGGCGAAGCATGGGCCAGAGTCCCCAGGCGAGCGTAGGCGTGGAGACGGCGAAGAGGATGGGGAAGAAGAGATCCGGGTTCCAACCGAACTCGCTCCAGCGATTGGCCTGCATCGCGAAGAAGATGCCCCAACCGAGCAACAGCGCGGGCGCGGCTCGGAACAGCAGGGGTCCGATCGATGCGACCCCCTCGGCTGCATCGGGGTCGCCCGACTCGATCAGTTCGTACCCGGCGCCGCTGATTGCTGCGCTGAGGGCTGGTTGGTCTACGGGTTGCTCGAGCTCGATGATGGCGCGGCCGGCGATGAAGTCGGCCGACGCTTCCGAGATGCCGTCCACCTTGACCAGCGCCCGCTCGACGCGGCGCACGCAGGCGGCGCAGTGCATGCCTTCAATGCGCAGGGTCTGGGTCTGATGTTCGGTCACCGTCGTCATTGCGTGCAGCATATGTGGCAGCGGTCGCGAACAGGAGCCGATTGGGACATTGTCGCCAAGCAGGCCGCTTCGGATCAGGGTGGTCGGTGTTGGGGGAGGTGTCCCACTTTCAGGTTTTCAGAAAGAATGCTTTCAGAGGCGGCTGAGGCACGATCTTCAATGTATTGCTGAAGATCGTGCGATTTCGACTTTCAGTTTTTTCAGGTTTTTTCAGGTTTGTGCGTTCTGTTTTGTTCGATTTTGTTCGATGTTGGGCGGAGCTGGGCTCCTTCTGGCTGGTGATCATCCGTCTGTCCTGAGACATCCGAGAACACGAGCCAGCGGCGTGAGGAGGCTTACCCATTACAATCGTCATCGGTGAGTTCATATGTTCTGAGTGTATCTCAGGTGGGTCGCCCGTGGGACGAAGACGAGTTGCAGTTGACAGGCTCTAGCCTGAGGGCATGGCTCGCGTCATGTTGTTGATTCCGACCGCCTCCTATCGCGCGCCCGACTTTATGTCGGCGGCGGACCGGCTTGGGCTGGATGTCGTGGTGGCCTCGGACATCGATCAGCCGCTGGCGGATATGTATCCGGGACGCTGGCTGACCCTGCCTTACCACGACATCGAGCGAGGCGCGCAGGCGGTGGCGCGCTATTCGGACCGCTTTCCGCTGGACGCGGTCGTGGCGGTGGACGATCCGGGCACGATTCTTGCGGCCCATGCCAGCGCGGAGCTGCAACTGACGGGCAATTCTCCAGAGTCAGTGATCGGCACGAGAGACAAGTCGGAGTTACGACGCGTGCTCGACGCGCACGGCGTGCGGTCGCCCTGGTGGCAGGTCTATCGATTCGACGAGGAATCGCCTGCGGCGACGCTCGAGTATCCGGTGGTCGTGAAGCCGCTGGGGTTGAACGGTTCACGCGGTGTGATGCGGGCGAATGATGCGACGTCGTTCGAGCGCGCGGTGTCCCGGTTGCGGCGGCTCCTGGGCACGAAGTCGGCTTCGGAAGAGTGCGGCGATCTCGCCGACCGCTTCCTAGTGGAGGGGTACATCCCAGGCACGGAAGTCGCGCTGGAGGGCCTGTTGCGGGATGGCGAGCTGCATACGCTGGCCGTCTTCGACAAGCCGGATCCGCTGGATGGTCCGTTTTTCGAGGAGACGATCTACGTCACGCCGTCGAGATTGCCTGACGAGCAGATCGAGGAAGTGGTCGAGACGGCGCGGAGGTCGGCAGAGGCGCTGGGTCTCCAGGATGGTCCGCTGCACGCCGAACTGCGCCTGAACGATCAAGGAGCGTGGCCGGTCGATGTGGCCGCGAGGACGATCGGCGGGCTGTGCGCTCGGACGCTTCGCTTTGGGGCGGGGATGTCGCTCGAGGAAATCGTTCTGCGCCATGCGATCAACGCTCCGCTGGAGACGCTGAACCGAGAAGCGACGGCGGCCGGCGTGATGATGATGCCGATCGTGGGCCGAGGGCGGATCCGGGCGATCCTGGGGCTGGACGAAGCGGCCGCCGTGCCGCTGATCGAGGATATTGAGATGGAGGCGCGGGTCGGCGACGTGCTGATCCCGCTGCCGGATGGCGCCGACTATCCGGGGTTCATCTTCGCGAGGGGCGAGGATCCGGCCGAGGTGGAGGCGGCGCTCAGGGAGGCGTGGTCGAAGATCACGTTTGTTCTCTAGCTGGTCTCGCATCAGTTACTGACCGGTTCGTTGCGGGGCCGGCCTTGTGAGGAGCGGGCTAATCGCCCTGCCGATCACTCCCTTCGGCGGTTTGGCGAAGTAGATCGGGATCAGGGCGGCGTAGGTGAGGATGGCCACTACCGTCAATGGGACCTCGTAGGAGCCGGTCAGATCCTCGAGCGCTCCGATCATCCAAGGGCCGAAGCCACTGGCGATCTGAGTGGCCATCGCGATCAGGCCGTAGACGGCCCCGAAACTGACGTAGCCGAAGACGTCCGAAGTGAGCAACGATTGCAGCATGTAGACGTTGCCGATGGTGAAGCCGAAGATCAGGATGGCGAGGTACGTCACCGCGATGTGATCCACCTGGATCACGACCAGCGCCGCTGTTCCCTGTACG
>DAOUHS010000014.1:0-5381 GCA_034428415.1 Dehalococcoidia bacterium | reverse complement strand
CGAGTCTAGGGCGTGTTCCGCGCGCAACAGGTGGCTTCCCACTAGTTCGTCAATGCCGCGCTGGCCGCGGCATGCTCGCCGTGTTCCGCAAAGCCTCTCGAGACGAACTCCACGCGATGCGCGCAGGGGAACGAGGGAACAACGAACAGGGTTCGAGTGGATGTCAGTCCAAACCCAATACCGGCCGAGCGTTCGCTACGAGCACCAGGTCCAACTCACTGTCGCTCAGGCCGCTGCGCAGAAGTTGCAACACCTGCGGCTGCTGATCCGCGCCTGGCGCGTCCGAACCAAAGAGGACCCGCTCGACTCCCAGCGTCCGAATCAAACGAGCCGCATCCTCAAGCGCACATGCTCGTCGGCCGTCTCGGCAGGTGAAATGACCATCGTCGAAGCCTCCGGCCGTGTCGAACAGCACCTGCGGGAAACGTTTGCCAATGTCGATGCGTTGGTCCCAGTAGGCCCCCGGCATGTGAGCCATGATGAACTGCAGTCGAGGAAAACGCTCGAAGACGGGGATGAAGTGGTCGGGCATGCCGTACACGTCGTCGCCAGGACCTCCGCGCAGCGCGCCGGTGTCGCTCAGGATCGGCAATCCGAGCTCCTCCAGCCGCGCGTAGAGCGGCATCATCCGTTCGTCGGCGGGAAAGTAGCGACCCAGACCAGGATGCATCTTCACACCGCGGGCGCCCATCGCGACGCCCCGCTCCAGCTCTTCCATCAACAGGTCCGTATCGACCCAGGTACCGATGTCGCAGCAGAGGAACGTGCGAATCCGAGAGTCCTCTGCCTGCCGCTCCAGGGTCCACGTGTTGAAACTGCGCACGCGGTCATGAAGCATCGCCAACAGGTCCTCGGCCGATGCTTCAGGGCGCCGGGCGCGCTGCTGTTCGAACATCTCCGGCACGACCATGTAGTTCAACCCGACAATCGCCTCAACATCATTGCGAGTCATGTACTCGCCGCAGGCATCGCCGTTGGCCCAGCGCCATTCCAGCGGCAGACCCCGGCGAGGAAAGACAATCGCCTCCTGCTCCGGATTGCGGCAGAGGTGAACATGGACATCTATGACGGTCGGCATCTGTCAGCCTCACAGATTCCTGGGCAAGCGAGCAGCTAAGAAGTCGGCGTAATGCAGCGTCTCGTGGCTGTCGCCTCGCGCGTTGGCCCCGGCGCGCAGATGGATCGCACAGCCGGGATTGTTGGTGATCAGCGTGTCGCAGCCGCTCGCAGCGACACAGTCGAGTTTGCGTTCGAGGATCCCCTCGCCAACCTCAGGAGCCGCGAGCGAAGTCAGCCCACCAAATCCGCAGCAGACATCCGGTTCATCGAGCGGCCGCGCCGAGTCCCCGGTCAGACGCTCCACGAGCAGGTCAATCCTCGCCCCGGGTTCGCCTCGGTTAGACGCCTGGCAGAATCGGTGCGCCGTCCACGAGCCATTCACTGTTGCGGTCAAGCAGCCATCGGGCAATCTGCCCGGTCCATCGAGCCAGGCAGCGAGATCGTGGACTCGGCCGCTGACCGCTTCGGCGCGCATTAGCCACTCGGGCTCGTCGCTGAAGAGCTGAGGCCAGTGCTCCTGCATGGCGATGACGCAACTCGGCGCCGGCGTAACGACTGAATTGTCGCTGCCTTCCAGCGCCTCAATCGTCTGTTTCGCCATGCGTCGAGCGGTCGCCCGGTCGCCGGCGTCGAAGGCAGGGAGACCACAACAATGCTGTGACTCAGGCAGGTTGATGGTGGCTCCGCCGGCTTCGATCAGCCTCGCAGCGGAGTCGACTGACGAGGGCATGAGTCGGTCGGCGAGGCATTGCGCAAACAGGTCGACCGTGCGTCCGGCTGCAGGAGATTGAGTAATCACTGCTTGCGAGGCGCGGCTCTTGATCAGGGTCTGACCACTGCGCAACGGCAAGGCCGGGATCGAACGCCAACGCAACCGCTTCGGCAGCGGGAGGCGGACATGGTCGCGCCGAACGAGTCCGACCAAGCTCGCTAGCCCTGAAGACAGAGCTGCGAGACCCATCAAGTGGTGGAACAGACGCGGCTTGGCCCAGAGTCGGAGGGCAGCCCGCTCCCAAAGCGGCGCGTGTCCCGCCTCGTGGCTGCGGTGGCGAACCTCGAGGATCTGCTTCGGCAGCGGAATTGCGACCGGGCAGACCGTCTCACAGGCGCCGCAGGAGACGCACAGACCCTGTGGTCCGGCGGCGTCCTCGATGCTGTGGTGGAACGTGGTGTTCACGAGGCCGATCGCACCCGTATAGATGTGACCGAAGGTATGTCCCCCGACGACCTGGTAGGGCGGGCAGACATTGGCGCAAGCGCCGCAGCGGATGCAGCGCAGCGCGTCCCCAATGACATCGCTGTCACGCATGGCGCGACGGCCGTTGTCGAGCAGGATGATGTGCATCTCCTTGCCCGGCTGGGCTCCGGTGATGCAGGTCGTATACGTGCTCAGCGTCTGCGCGGTGGCTGAACGAGGCAGCAGTTGGAGTTGGCGCTCGGCGTCGGCCCAGGACGGAATCAGCTTCTCGATCCCGGCCGTGACGAAATGCACATCGGGCAGCGACGTAGCTAGACGCATGTTGCCCTCGTTGGTCACCACCATGATGCTGCCGGTCTCGGCGACTAGCGCATTGGCGCCCGTCAGTCCCGCTCCGGCAGACAGATAGTGCCCCCGCAGGCCGTCGCGAGCGCTGGCGACCATCGCCGGGATGTCGTCGGGGTCAAAATCGCGATCGAGTTCCTTGCCCAGGATCTCCGCGACGTACTGCCGCTTCTGGTGGATCGCGGGCATGACCAGGTGCGAGGGCCGCTCCTCGGCGAGCTGCAACAGCCATTCGCCAAGATCAGTCTCGATCGCCGTAATGCCGCGCTGTTCCAGTTCGTGGTTGAGCTCGATTTCCTCCGAGACCATCGACTTGCTCTTGACGACGAGGTCGATGCCGCGCGACTTGCACACGCCGGCGATGTAGTTGATCGCATCCTCGGCCGTGCTCAGCTCGACGACGGTCGCCCCGGCAGCCTCAGCATTGGCCCGGAACTCGGCGATGTAATCGTCCATTCGCTCAAGGGTCGAATCCTTGACGGCAGCGAAGTCTCTGCGCAGTTCGTCGAATGAGCGCTCGGTTCGCTGTTCCAGCCGACGCACTTGAGCGTCGCGGCTCTCGCGCCAGGAACGCTGGAACTCGAGCAGGCGCGGTTTGAGATCTGGATCGCCGACCGAACGCTGGTAGCGGACCTTGAAGGGTGCGGTCGAGGCGCTCATCCGAGCACCGCCACGGTCATGCGGCTCGGACCCTGCACGCCGATCGTGAGCGAACGCTCGATGTCGGCCGTGCGCGAAGGTCCGGTGACGAAGGTGGCATAGGCCGCCGCTCTCGGCCGACTCGCGAGCCAGTTGAATCCGTCGCTGAGCTGGTCGACGATTTCGTCCCCATCGACGGCCACGATCAGATGTTTCGTTAGTAGTGAAACGGCCCGGTCGATCGGGGTCGGTTCAATCAATAGTACTGATCCGGTCTCGGCGATCGCGAGTGTTGCTACTGTTAACCCCACTGCACGGTCCGCAATCGAGCGTAAGGGATCGTTAACATCAGGCAGGTCGCCGCGATCCAATTGCTCATATGCAGATGGCGATACTGTGGGTGTTTCGTTGCTCAGCGAATCAGCGTATTGCCAGATCTCATCCCAGGTATCGCATTGAAGCATCTCCCCCTGGGCAGCATGAAGCCCATCGGAAAACTGGGCGATGCGGTCGGATAGCGTAATCATGAGCCGAGTCTAGCAGCCGTCAGGCTGTATGCTCAGGTCGGCTTGCCCGCGCGAGGCACTGGACGGAGACGGGTCGATGATTGAACTGACTGAAGCACAACGTTTGATTCAGCAAACAGTACGTGACTTCGCTCGGATCGAGATCGATCCAATTGCGGACGACATTGATCGCGATGATCGGTTTCCTCGCCATCTATGGCCGATGCTCGGAGACCTCGGTTTGCTGGGCGTGACCATAGAGGAACGCTATGGCGGTTCCAATGCCGGCTTGCTGGCTGGCGTGATCGCGACGGAGGAGATTGCCAGGGCCAGCGCCTCGATCGCCCTCTCCTACGGAGCTCACGCCAACCTGTGCGCCAACAACCTGGCGACGAACGGGAGTGAGCGGCAGAAGGAACAGTACCTCCCAGGCCTGTGTGACGGCACGCAGATCGGCGCCTTGGCGCTCACCGAACCGGAGGCCGGCTCCGACGCGATGGGTATTCGCACGAGCGCCGTCCGTGATGGCGATGTGTATCGTCTGAACGGTTCGAAGATGTTCATCACCAACGGTTCGGTCGCTGACACCCTCGTCCTCTATGCAAAGACCGACGCGGAAGCCGGCTCGCGAGGTGTGACTGCGTTCATTGTCGAGTCGAAGTATGACGGCTTCAGCGTGGGACAGGTATTGGATAAGGTCGGGCACCGCGGATCGCCAACGGCGGAGTTGATCCTCGAGGACTGTATCGTGCCCGCCTCCAACGTGCTACGCGGTGAAGGCGCGGGCGCGGGCGTCATGATGCAGGGACTGTCGGTCGAGCGAGCGTTCTTGGCTGGAGAGCCGCTAGGCATTGCCCAGGCGGCGCTCGATGAAGCGATCGAATACGCGCGCAACCGCAAACAGTTCGGCCAGCGGATCGGCGACTTCCAACTCATCCAGGCGATGCTCGCAGACATGTACACCGAGCTGGAAGCAGCGCGCTGGCTGGTCTATCGCACCGCGCATCTGGTCGAGGAATCCGCCACCCGGGGCATTCGCAGCAACAAGGAAGCGGCCGCGGCCATTCTCTATGCGGCTGAGATGTCGAGCCGCGTCGCGGACAAGGCGGTTCAGATTCACGGCGGCTACGGCTATATGAGCGAGAGCCGTGTCGCGCGCTACGTCAGGGACGCCAAGCTGCTGGAGATCGGCGCGGGAACCTCCGAAATCCGGCGGATGCTGATCGGTCGGGAGCTGATTGGGCCGGAGTGAATCAAGAATCACCCCGGGAGCGGAGCGCTTGAGACTAGGAACCGAGCAGGATCAAGCGTCCCTGTTCGTACGCGTCGAGGGCGCGGGCCTGTAGGCCTTCAATCCCAGCACTCCCGATCGGGTGATCAACTAGCGCATACCTGAAGTCAGGCACGCCGAGCGTCTGCGAGATCATTCGGCCGGTCGGGTCGAATGGGTGCGTGCACAGCACCAGCCCGGGCTTGCCGTACTGCTCGAAGGTGATGCCGTCGTGCACACTGCACGTTGAGCAGGAACCTCAATCACCCACCGCCGTGATCAGAAAATCGACGTCATTGGCGATCCGCTCCAACACCTGCGGCTCCGCGATCCGGCTGGCGTTGCGCTTGCCGGAGTCGATCAC
>DAOUHS010000013.1:0-11181 GCA_034428415.1 Dehalococcoidia bacterium | reverse complement strand
ACCTGGTCGACCCACTTGTCCCACTCCTGGTAGTTGGACAGTCCGCCCAGATCGATGGCTTGCCGCAGAAACAGATCGGAGAGGTCGACGAACACCGCGATCAGGCCGCCGACAAAGGCCCAGCGCAGGACCGGCAACGACCCGGCGATCCGGATCAGGGCAATGACCAGAGCTTCCATCTCAGCAGGCTAAATCGAGCGCAACGTGCCGGTCGCCCTACTCGCTGCCGTTATCGATCCCATGCTGGCGCTCGAAGCGCCCGGTGACCTGGAAGATCGTGCGCTCGCAAATGTTCAACGCGCGGTCGCCGATCCGCTCCAGGTTGTGCGAGCACCAGAGCACGTGGGTAATCGCGTCCGACTCCTCGGCGTCGCCCTCGGCCCCGGCCAGACGGGCGATCAGGCGTCCGTGGATGTCGCTGTACAGCTCGTCCACCTCGTCGTCCTGCTCGATGGTCAGGCGCGCCAGGCGCTGGTCGCGTTCAAGGAAGGATCGCGTCGCCGACTGAAGCATCTCGCGGACCACGTCGGCCATCCGCCAGAGGTCGGGCTCGGTCGCGGCGACCGGGTTGCCTTCCAGAAAGACGGCGTTGCGGGCGATGCCCTCGGCGTGCCCGGCGATCCGCTCAAGATTGAGCGCAATCGCAACGATCGACATCAACTCGCGCAAGTCGCCCGCGACCGGCTGCTGCAGCGCGATGATGGTGGTCACCGCTTCCTCAATCGCGTAGCGGACCTGCTTGACCTCCTCGTCCGCCTCGCTCACCCTTCGGGCCAGGACGAGGTCGCGACGCAGCAACGCCTGCATAGCGTCGACGATCGAACGGTCGGCGCGGGCGTGCTGCAGGCGCAGGCGGTCGAGGACGTCAGCCCGATCGGCGGAATACGTCAGCCGTACGGTTGACATCTCGGCCTCGCAGTTCGGACATGACTCGATCCCGCCATCAACCGCAGGTTAGCCATACCTGCCCGTAATGTAGTCTTCCGTTCGCTGGTCGAGGGGGTTGGTGAATATCTCTTGCGTCGGGCCAAACTCGACCAGCCGACCAACCCGTTCCTCGCCCGCCAGCAGGAAGGCGGTGTAGTCGGAAACGCGTCCGGCCTGCTGCATGTTGTGAGTCACGACGACGATCGTGTAGTCCTCGGCCAGCTCGCGCATCAGGTCTTCGATCTTGAGCGTCGCGACCGGGTCCAGGGCGGAGGCGGGCTCGTCCATCAGGATGATCTCGGGCTGCACCGCGATCGCGCGGGCGATGCAGAGCCGCTGCTGCTGACCGCCGGACAGGGCGAGCCCGGACTTGTCCAGCTCGTCCTTGACCTCATCCCAGAGCGCGGCCCGCCGCAGCGCGTCCTCGACCAGGCGGTCCATGTCGCCGGAGTAGCCGTTGATCCGCGCACCGAACGCGACGTTCTCGTAGATCGACTTGGGGAACGGGTTGGGCTTCTGGAAGACCATGCCGATCCGCCGGCGGACTTCGACGGCGTCGATGTTGGGATCGACCAGGTTGCGTCCTTCGAAGTCGATCACGCCCTCGATGCGCGCGCCGGGGATCAGGTCGTTCATCCGGTTGAAGCAGCGCAGCAGGGTGGACTTGCCGCAGCCGGAGGGGCCGATCAGGGCGGTGACGCGGTTGCGCGGAATCTGAATTGAGATCTTCTCGACTGCCTGAAAGGAGCCGTAGAAGGCGGAGACTTCCTTCACCTCGAGCGCCATGTCCACTTCTTCGCTGAAGTCGTGTCGCACGGCCTCCAGGGTCGGGTCGAGGTGGACGCTGCCCGCAGCGGCGTCCTGCTGCATGTTGGGAGGCGGTGGCGGTGTCGCGCGTTCGGGCGCTGCTGCTTCAGTCGCGCTGGGTGCGCTCGACCGCATCAGGTTGAAGAAGTTTCGTGACATGTGCGGCTCCCGTTGCCTGTCTCAGTCTAGCTACCAGTCGGTGCGCGTCCGCTGTCGCATGATGATCGCGGCGGCGTTCATCAGTAGCAGGATGACCATCAGGACGATGATGGCCGAGGCGGCGATCTCGTGGAACCCGGCCTGGGGACGGGCGACCCAGTTGAAGACCTGGATCGGGAGGACGGTGAAGTCGTCGGTGGGTGAGTCGGCGAGGAAGGCGATGAAGGTGAGTGCGCCGATCGCGATCAGCGGGGCGGTTTCGCCGATCGCTCGGGACATGGCGAGGATGTTGCCGGTCAGCATGCCGCCGAAGGCGTAGGGCAGGACGTGGAAACGGATGACCTGCCAGCGGGTGGCTCCGACGGCGTAGGCGGCTTCGCGCATCGAGGGCGGGACGGTGCGCAGGGCTTCCTGGGCGGAGACGATGATGATCGGCATGACGAGGAGGGCCATGGTGCAGGCTCCGGCGAGGACGGAGCGTTCGAACTCGAGGACTCGGACGAAGACCTGCAGTCCGAGCAGTCCGTAGATGATCGATGGCACTCCGGCGAGGTTGGAGATGTTGACCTGGATCATGCGCGAGAACCAGTTGCGGCGGGCGTACTCCTCGAGGTAGATAGCTGCGCCGACGCCGAGCGGAAAGGCGACGGCCGCGGTGATCACCATCATGTAGAGGGTGCCGGTGACGGCGGAGAAGATGCCTGCCTCGGCCGGCTTGCGCGAGGGATAGGAGGAGAGGAACCAGGGGTCGATGAAGAGGTAGACGATCCATCCGAGGATCATGATCGACGGGATGATCAGTGACGGCTTGCGCATCTTGTGCGACCAGAACCAACCGGTCGCCAGGACGGCCAGGGGGATACCGATGCCCATGAGCAGCAGTCGCACGAACTGGAATCCGGAGGCCTCGGCGAAGAGCTGGAAGAGGTTGCCGCTGGCGCCGTCAATGCCGACCGCCTTGGCATACTCGACGAAGTAGGCGGATTCGAAGCGGACGTAGAGGATGTGGACGAAGATCGCGGCCGGGGCGACGACGATGAGGCCGATCAGGCGCTCGGCGAGCTGCGGCAGTCCGGGCACGAGGCTGTTGACCAGGCGGGGGCCGATGAAGGGCAGGACGATCGCGACGGGCAGGGCCCAACTCATCCAGCCCATGCCGTCGGGTGTGGGCAGATCGCTGATGATGCCGCCGCCGCGCGCTTCGCGCTCGACCGCGCCGCCATCGGTGAACAGCCGGGCTGCGCCGTCGACGGCGATTTCGACGATCAACGCGCCGAGCATGATCATGGAAATGGCAATCGCGAGCAAGGCGAAGACCATGAAGCCGACCGAGACGCTGCGGCGCAAGCGCACGCGCGGGGCGAAAGAAGTAAATCGGGCGGTCGGAGCTGCGGCGCTCATTCGTACTCCTCCCGGAAGCGGCGCGAAACCCACTGCGCCACGATGTTCATCACCAGGGTCAGCACGAACAGGGTCATCGCGACCGCGAAGAGGACCTTGAACTCAATCGAGGTGGTCGGTGTGTCGCCGAGCGAGAGCTGGACGATCATGGCGGTCATGGTCTGAACTGCTTCGAGGGGGTTGACGCCGAACTGCGGGTTGCCGCCGCCGGCGATGGTGACGGCCATGGTCTCGCCCACGGCGCGTGAGGCGGCGAGGATGATCGAGGCGACGACGCCGGAGAAGGCGGCGGGCAGGACGACGCGGAGGGAGACTTCCATGCGGGTTGAGCCGAGCGCGTATGCGCCTTCGCGCAGGGACCGGGGCACCGCATTCATCGCGTCCTCGGAGAGTGAGGCGATGATCGGCACGATCATCAAGCCGACGACGATGCCGGCGGAGAGCGCGTTGTAGATGCCGACGTCCTGGCCGAAGATGTCGCGAATCACGGGCGAGACGGAGACGAGGGCGAAGTAGCCAAAGACGACGGTCGGGACGCCGGCGAGGATCTCGAGGATCGGCTTGACGATCGCTCGGACGCGGGGCGGGGAGTACTCGCTGAGGAAGACGGCCGCCATCAGGCCGAGGGGAATCGCGACGGCCAGACCGATCAGGGCGATCATGCCCGTGCCCCAGACCAGCGCCCAGACGCCGAACTGCTTCTCGGCGAAGAGGGCCGACCATTTGGTCGAGCCAAAGAAGTCGAGGAACGGAACTTCGCGGAAGAACTCGACGGTCTCGAAGATCAGGACCAGGACGATGCCGATGGTAACGAAGGCGGAGAGAGTAGCGGTCAGGAACAGGGCACCGTGAATGAATCGGCCGGCCGGGGTCTCTCGGCCACTGCCAGGGCGCGAGGGTTGCAGTCGGTCGCGCCAGAGCTCGGCCAAGAGCGAACGGACGGTGTCCTGCGGTGGTTGCGCTTGCGGCTCGTTGGGCTGCCGTGCTGCCATGTTGGGTCTCGCTACCGATCAGGCAGGGTCTGCCCGGTCGTGGGAAGGCAGGTGATGGGAGCAAACTATTTGCTCAACCGAACATCAGGGTTAACAACCAGTAAGTCAGCAGGGGAACCGCGTCCGGGGATGCACTGCAGCCGCCGCGGCGCCCCGATCGGTCTGCAAAGGATGCAGATCAATCGGGGCGCGCAGGGGTAGAGGCCATGCCTCGCTGGGCTGCGGTTACTCCGCGCCGTAGATTGCCGCCAGGGCGGCGTCTCCATTGGCTTGAGCCATCGCGGAGCCCACGACGCCGTTCTGCACTCGGTCGAGCGCGGCGGCGTAGATCTCCTCAGGCAGCTGGACGTAGCCAACCTCAGGCGTGTCGACCAGCCAGGTGCCGTCGGTCAGGAAGTACTCGACGAAGGCGGCGACTTCCTCGCGCTCCAGTGACGCGACCGAGACGTAGATGAACAGCGGTCGCGAGAGCGGGTTGTAGGAGCCGTCGTTGATCGTCCCGTTCGAGGGGGTAATCGCCTCGCCGGCGTCGTTGATGACCGGCACAGCCTTCAGCGCGTCGGCATTGTTCGCGTAGTAGCTGAAGCCGAAGTAGCCGATGCCGCCGCGGTCCGAGGCCACGCCCTGGACGAGGACGTTGTCGTCCTCGGAGAAGGTCGTGTTGTCGGAGCGGTGGACGCCGCCGTCGCCGTTGATTGCCTCGGTGAAGTAGTCGAACGTGCCGCTGTCGGCGCCCGGGGCGTAGAGCGAAATTTCCAGGTCGGGGAAGCCGTCGCGTACGTCGGCCCACGAGGTGGCGTAATCGTCCGGCCGGAAGATGTGGTTGAGCTCGGCCACGGTCAATTGATCGACCCAGTCATTGTCGGGGTTGATGACGACGGTCAGACCGTCGAAGGCGACCGGAACCTCGATGAAGTCGATGCCGGCCTCGGTGCAGAGCTCGACCTCGGAGTCCTTGATTGGGCGGGAGGCGTCGGAGATGTCGGTCTCGCCGGCGCAGAAGCGCTTGAAGCCGCCGCCCGTTCCGGAGACGCCGACCGTGACGCGCACGCCGCGCTCGGTGAGGATGCCGAACTCCTCGGCCATGGCCTCGGTGATCGGGAAGACGGTCGAGGAACCGTCGACCTGGATTTCGCCTTCGAGTGTTGAGAGGTCAGCGACCATTGGCTGCGAACCTTCGACACCGAAGATTTGGCCCAGCGATGCGCCTTCCACGGCGGCGGCCATGGCCGAGCCGCTGACGCGGCCTTGCACGCGCGCCAGCGCCGCGGCGTAGATGTCAGCCGGTAGCTGGACGTAGCCGACCTCGGGGGTGTCGACGAGCCAGGTGCCGTCGGTGAGGAAGTACTCGACGAAGGCGGCGACTTCCTCACGCTCGAGCGAGGCGACCGAGACGTAGATGAACAGCGGTCGCGAGAGCGGGTTGTAGGAGCCGTCGTTGATGGTCTCGTTGGACGGCGTGATCGCGACGCCGGCGTCGTTGATCACGGGAACCGCTTTGAGGCTGTCGGCGTTGTTGGCGTAGTAGCTGAAGCCGAAGTAGCCGATGCCGCCGCGGTCGGAGGCCACGCCCTGGACGAGGACGTTGTCGTCCTCGGAGAAGGTCGTGTTGTCGGAGCGGTGGACACCGCCATCGCCGTTGATCGCCTCGGTGAAGTAATCGAAGGTGCCGCTGTCCGCGCCCGGGGCGTAGAGCGAAATCTCCAGGTCGGGGAAGCCGTCGCGGACGTCGGCCCATGAGGTGGCGTAGTCGTCCGGGCGGAAGATGTGGTTCAACTCGGCCACGGTCAGTTGGTCGACCCAGTCGTTGTCTGGGTTGATCACGACGGTCAGACCGTCGAAGGCGACCGGGACCTCGATGAAGTCGATGCCGGCCTCGGTGCAGAGCTCGACCTCGGAGTCTTTGATTGGCCGGGAAGCATCGGAAATGTCAGTCTCGCCGGCGCAGAAGCGCTTGAAGCCGCCGCCGGTGCCAGAGACGCCGACGGTGACGCGCACGCCACGCTCGGTGAGGTTGCCGAACTCCTCGGCCATGGCCTCTGTGATCGGGAAGACGGTCGAGGAACCGTCGACCTGGATTTCGCCTTCGAGTCCTGACAGCTGGTCGCGGGTCTCCTGTTGCTGTTGCTGGGTCGGCGACGCAGCGACGGCCGCCTGCTGCTGCTCTGTCTGTTGCTGGTCCTCGGCGGTGCCGGTTGGCGCGGGCTGAGCCTGTTGCTGGTCCTGTCGGGCCGCTGTTTGCTGTTGCTCGTCATCTCCGCTGCAGGCGACGAGCAGCAGGGCTCCCGCCAGCAGGGCGACGATCAACAGCGGCAGCCACCGCGTTGACAGCCTGTTGTTTGCGATTTCCAAGACGATCACGCTCCTCTCGCTCTGTGACCGGCGAGTCTCGATGCCGGACACACCACTCGTGGCTCGCTCTTCCTGAGCGCTCGCCACACTGCGCACCTTGCGCATCAGGCGCGATGCACAGCTTCAGTCCTGTGATCGAGTTCGCGTTAACCATGCGGATAACGGGCCGTTAAGAGTGGGTTATTGCCGACAGGTGACCTGTGCGCAAATGGTCGAGTTGCGCTTGATCGTTCACTCCCTCTCCGAGAAGGAGAGAGCACCAGAAAGAGGATGATGTACCGGTCTCTGCGGGGCGAGGAGGGGGGAGGGGGAACGCACCGGTCTCCCACAGGCCGGGCTCAGCTCTGTCGCGCGAGCGGCACACTGAAGCTGAAGGTCGAACCGACGCCGGGCGCGCTCTGCAGCGAGACCGCGCCTCCGTGGACCTCGGCGATGTGGCGGACGACTGCCAGGCCGAGGCCGGTTCCGCCGCCGGATTGACGGGCGCGGTCGACCCGGTAGAAGCGCTGGAAGATTCGGCTCTGCTCGGCCGGCTCGATTCCGATGCCGGTGTCGCGCACCTGGATCCAGACCATGGGGGCCGGATCGGCGTCATCGCCGAACTCGGAGAGGACTTCGATCGATCCGCCCTCGTCGGTGAACTTGACGGCGTTATGCAGCAGATTGAGCAAGGCGCGCTCGACCAGTTCGGGGTCGGCCATGATCAGTGTCTCGGCGGATCCGTTGCGAGCGGAGCAGGTGACTGATAGTCCCTCGCGTTCGGCCTGTGGCCTGATGCTCTCGACGGCGTCTTCCAACAGCGACTCCATGCCGACGACCTCCATCTCGGGTTCGGTCAGGCCGGACTCGAGGCGGGCGAGCGCGAGCATCTCCTCGACCAAGTGGCTCATGCGCTCGGCCTCGGACTGGATGATCGACCGGAATCGTTCCGAGTCTTTCGGCTTGCTCACGACCTCGAGCGTCTCCGCTGCCGCAGAGATCGAGGCGAGCGGCGTCCGCAGTTCGTGGGAGGCATTGATGAAGAAATCGCGACGCGCGATCTCCGCCTCATAGAGGTCCGAGAGGTCGTGCATCGCCAGCACGACCGACCAGGGTCCCGATTGCGCGAGCGCCGAGACCGGCGCGACGACGGTGCGGAAGCGTCTCTCCGCACGCAAGACGACCAGCACCGCCGGCGTGCCCTCGTCGATAGCGAGGCGGACGGCCCCGTAGAGGTCCGGGTCTTCGACCGCTTCCAACAGCGGAGAGCCGATCATGTCGCGATCGCCGGAGCGCAGGGCGAGCTCGGCGGCGGGATTGAGGTATCGAATCCTGGCGTCGGCGTCGAGCGCGATCACCATGTCGCCGGTAGACGCGAGCGCGCGCTCCAGTTGGTCGCGCTCAGCCGTTCGGGCCGAGAGTTCGTCCTGCAAGCGCTCGGCGGCCTGGGATTGGCCGGCCGATTGTTCACGGAGTTGCGCGGTGGCGCGGGCCATTGATCTCAGACCGGTGGCGCATAATCCGAGGCCGACAGCGAGGGCGATTGCACCGCCGATCGTCGATACTGCCGAAGCGAGCAGTCCGACTCCCAGCAGCAGTGCAGCGACACCAATAGCGGCCGTACGCACGGTTAGCGCTCGAATCGATACCCCGCTCCCCGCACCGTGATCAGGTGGCGCGGCGGGCCGTCCGGATTCTCGATTTTCTTGCGCAACCAGCGTACGTGGACGTCGACTGTCCGTGTCCCGCCGGCGAAGGAGATGTCCCAGACGTCGTTCAGCAACTGGTCACGAGTGAACGCTCGACCATCGCGCTGCGCTAGGTAGGCGAGCAACTCGTACTCCTTGGGCCGCAATGGGATCGGCTCACCGTGTTTGGTCAAGAGTCGCCGGTTCAGATCGAGTTTGAACTCGCCGAACTCCAGCTCTCGCACATCTACCGACACATCCTGCTTGCGGCGCAGATGCACGCGCACGCGAGCTTTGAGTTCAGCCAGCGAAAACGGCTTGGTGATGTAGTCGTCGGCGCCGAGGTCGAGTCCCTTGACGCGGTCGGCCTCGGAGGTTCTTGCGGTGAGCAGGAGAACCGGCGCTTGCGATGTTTCGCGGATGCCGCGCAGTACGTCGAGTCCGTCCATACGCGGCAGCATCAGGTCCAGCAAGACCAGGTCGGGCTGCAGCGCACGGGCCATCGAGAGTCCCTCGATGCCGTCCTCGGCGGTCCGGACCCGGTAGCCCTCCATCTCGAGATTGAACCGCAGCGTTTCCGCCAGCGGGCGTTCATCTTCCACGACCAACAACGTGCGCATGACACGGCCTCTCAACCGAACGCTGTTCGAAGGCCATGAACGCGGCGACCGCCTCGGTTGCCCGCAATCCGCCGACACCATGGTACGCGCTCTGCCAAGCGCCAAGTGGTTGCCGTTTCGTTAACCGATCGACGCAACCGCTCGAAGTTGGTCGTTCGCTAGCCTGCCGCCATACCAGTCACAGCTTCGAGAGATGAGCATCATGCGATTTGGATTCTGGGCAGGCCCTTCCAATCCCTGGGCCGAAGTACTGACCGTGGCCAGACACGCCGAACGAACGGGTTGGGATCGGATCTGGTTCGCCGATCATTTCATGCCCAACAAACCGGTCGGCGAAGATGCCTCGGACGAACTGTGCCATGAGTCGTGGACGACGCTGGCGGCGTTTGCCTCGCGCATTCCACGGATCAAGATGGGGCACATGGTCTCGGGGAACACGTACCGGCATCCGGCCGTGACCGCGAAGATGGCGGCGCAGATCGACATCATCTCCGGCGGCCGCTTCGTACTCGGATTGGGCGCGGCCTGGCAGGAGAACGAGCACCACGCCTACGGAATCCATTTTGGCACTCTGAAGGAACGGATGGACCGCTTTGAAGAGGCCTGTCAGCTAGTGACGGAGCTGTTCCGCTACCAGAAGACCAACTTTACGGGCGAGTACTACCAGCTTGTCGATGCGCCGCTGGAGCCGAAGCCGATCCAGACGCCGCTGCCGCTGATGATCGGCGGCGGAGGCGAGAAGCGCACC
Source organism: Dehalococcoidia bacterium (assembly GCA_034428415.1). Classification (GTDB taxonomy): domain Bacteria; phylum Chloroflexota; class Dehalococcoidia; order Bin125; family Bin125; genus Bin125. Next base: position 1,508 of record DAOUHS010000013.1, on the reverse strand, counting down.
CTGCGGATCACGGCGCAGTACGCCAACGAGTGGAACGTCTGGGGCACGCCCGAGACGCTGATCCACAAGCAGTCGGTGCTCGACGCTCACTGCCAAGATGTCGGCCGAGACCCGGCCGAGATCGAGCGCTCGGCCTGCATGTTGCTGATGATGACCGACAACGAGGAGGTCCTGGGGCGGGTCCGCGCGAGCGGTCGACCTGTGCTGGGCGGATCGAACGATGAGATCAAGCAAACCGTTCAGGCCTACATCGACGCGGGGGTCGACGAGCTGATCATTCCCGACTTCACGCTGGGATCGAACGCGTTCCAACGGACGGAGCAGATGGATCGGTTTATCGAGGAGATTGTGCCCGAGTTTCGCTAGTCGCGGTTGTATCCTGACGCCGCGACTGAACAACGAATTGGAATGAGTTATGCCGAACACGCCTACGTTTCCCGCCTCTGAAACAGCTCTGCTGCTGGTCGACGCCCTCAACGAGTTCCTCAAGCCCGGCGGCAAGCTCTACCCGATGACCAAGGCCACTGCCGAGGCCGCCAACACGGTCGAAAACCTGCAGCGCGTGACCGAGGCGGCGCGGGCCGCCGGCATCCTCGTCGTCTACGCCAACCACCACAGCAACAGCGGCGGCGACTACGACGGCTGGAAGCATCCGGCGCCAGCCCACCTCGGCGCGCAGCGCTTTGGCATCTTCCAAGCCGACAGCTTCGGCGTCCAGGTGATCGACGAGGTCGCGCCGCAGGAAGGCGACGTGATTGCACAGGAGCACTGGACTTCCAGCGGGTTCGCCAACACTGACCTGGAATTCCTGCTGGGCAAGCGAGGGATCGACCGGATCGTGGTGGCCGGCAACCGGGCCAACACGTGCATCGACTCGACCGGTCGCTACGCGGTCGAGCTGGGTTTCCACGCGACTCTGCTCTCGGACGCGATTGCCGCCTTCTCGGAGGCCGAGATGGACGCGACGATCAAGGTCAACTGGCCCGCCTACGCGCACGGCGTGGTGACCTCGGACGAGTTCATCGCTGCAATCACCCAGGACAACTGAGCCTCATGGCAGACGTCCGCAATCCGGACTTCCGCGAGCGCATGCGCGCCGAGTTCCTCGATGGCGCGCAGACCATGCCTTGGGACCAAATCTGGCTGCGGATGGCGAACGCCCGCTTCGCGCTGATCGACGCCATCCAGGATGTCACCCAGGAGCAGGCCGACTGGACGCCTGGCGGCACGATGGACTCAGAAGATGAGTCGACCTGGTCCATCGCCGAGGTCATGCGCCACGTGATCACCGCCTCGCCGAACATCGCCGAGATCATCGCGGCGACGGCAAACGGTGCAACAGTGATCAAAGGTCCGCCGGGCCAAATCACAGCCCCGGCGTCCGATGTCGATGATCTGCGGCTGCAAGTCACGTCTGTGAGTGAGCGGCTGCTCAGCGTCGGAAATGCGCTGCCCGAAGAGATCGACAACGAAACAACCGTCCCGCACGCCTTCTTCGGAGACCTGCC
>DAOUHS010000012.1:0-2426 GCA_034428415.1 Dehalococcoidia bacterium | reverse complement strand
CCGCGAAGAACTCGGCGAAGCCGCCAATGAGCAGATGGCCAAGCTCGGCTTCTCCAACTCTTACGAGGGCTACACGAACGAACCGGCCATCCGCCTCGCGAAGAAGGTGATCGAGCTCGCCTACGACAACATGCAGGCGGTCTACTTCACCAACTCCGGCTCCGAGTCGAACGAGACCAACGTCAAGGCAGCCCGCTTCTATTGGATCCAGAAGGGCCGCCCCGAGAAGCAGAAAATCATCACCCGCGTCGAGGCCTACCACGGCAACACCGTCGCGATGACCGCCGCCACCGGGATGCAGGTCTTCAAGCCCCAGTTCGGCCGACCCGTGCCCGACATCATCAACGCCACCACACCGAACGCCACGCCGACTGGCGGCGGCCGAATCGACAGCGGCAATCTGATGATCGACAACATCGTCGCCACGATCGAGCAAGAAGGCCCCGGCAGCGTCGCCGCCGTGATCGCCGAGCCCGTCCAGGGCGCCGGTGGGGTCTACCCGCCGCCCGACGACTACTTCCCTCGCCTGCGCGAGGTCTGCGATCGCTACGAAGTCCTGCTCGTCGCGGATGAAGTGATCACCGGCTTCGGCCGCACTGGCAAGTGGTTCGCGCTCGAGCATTTCGACGTCCAGCCCGACATGATGTCGATCGCCAAGGCGATCACCTCCGGTTACGTCCCCATGGGTGCAGCCATCTGGTCCAAAGAAGTCCACGAGACCATCACCGACGGCCCCGGCAAGTTCATGCACGCCTACACCAACTCAGGTCACGCCACTGGCGCCGCCGTCGGCCTGCGCAACCTGCAGATCTTCGAGGACGAGAACCTGGTCGAAAACGCCGCCGCTCGCGGCGACCAGCTCCTCTCCGGCCTCCAGCGTTTGACCGAGAATCCCCACATCGGCAACGTCCGAGGTCTCGGTTTCATGTGCGGCTTCGACATCCTCAAAGATCCCGAAACCGACGAAGCCTTCCCCGCCGCCGACGCCATGGGAGCCAAGCTGCTCCAGGCCTGCCAGCGCCGAGGCCTGATCAGCCGAGTCCGAAACGACGGCTACCTGTTGGCGCCGCCCCTGATCGCGACTGAGGAAGAGGTCGACGAGATTCTCAACATCGTTGAGGATTCGGTCCGCGAGGTGACCTCGGCTCTCTGACGACGATTGTTGCCGCGCTCACTTCCGTGCTAGCCTCTGAGGCAGGAAAGGAGGTGATGCAACTTGGGACATAGTCAACTTTCGCCCAGGTATCGACGACGCAGCGTAGTGGAGGTGGGCGCCTCCTAAGCGCTTTCAGAACCGTCGCCCGATTCCTGGGCGAACAACGACGACCCCGGGCCGCCCAGCTCGGGGTCGTACCGTTTAACTCGCTAGCCTCGCCGCATGACCAAACATGACCTCCTCTCCCCCGACCAACGCCTCGATATCGACCGGGTCGAATCCCTGCTCACGACCTCCGAGTTCGGCCAGGAACTCCACTACTTCGTCCAGACCACCTCGACGATGGACGACGCCCGCCGCCTGGCCGAGGATGGCGCGCCCCACGGCTCGGTCGTTGTCGCCGACGAACAGACCGCCGGTCGCGGCACCAAGGGTCGGATCTGGGTCTCGCCGCCGGGACAGAGCATCCACACCACGATCATCGTCCGGCCGGACATTGAGCGACTCAAACGGCTCAGCATCGTTAGCCCCGTCGCCACCATCGACGCCGTACGTGAGACCACGCCACTTGAGCCGAGGATCAAATGGCCCAACGACATTCAGATGGAGCACCGCAAGATGGGCGGCATCCTGATCGAAGCGGAATGGCGCGAGGGGCAACCCAGCTACGCGTTGATTGGGATCGGGCTCAACGTCAACTTCGACCCGGCGCCCTGGGCCACACAGATCGACCGCCCGGCCACCAGTCTGATGATTGAAGTCGGTTCGCGACAGGAGCGGGAACCGGTCTTCGCCGCCCTGTTGAACGCGTTCGAGGAGCGCTACCAGCAGGCCGATACATCTGAACTGCATGACGCCTGGGTGTCGCGCTTGAACACATTGAACCGGGAAGTCACGGTCATGCTGACCACCGGCGAGGCGGTCCAGGGCACAGCGGTCGGCGTTGACGATGCCGGCGGATTGATCGTGCAGACCGACAGCGGAGGGCAGCGGACCTTCATTGCGGGCGAAGTCACCTTGCGAGAGGCAACCAATCCCGGCTGACGATCGGACTCGCTTGCCTGCTCACGATCAATGACGGGCTCACGAACGGCCCGCCAGGCGGCTGCAGCCTCCAGTCTGCGGTCAGCAGATCAAGTACGCAGACAGGACCCTGGTGGCGGTCATTGACCAGGCCGGACAGGGACAGGCTCACGCCATGGTCGGTGGGCACACCGTGGAGATCGCTCTCGCCCAACCACCAGGCTTCCGAGCCGGCAGGCTCGTTGGC
>DAOUHS010000011.1:0-5674 GCA_034428415.1 Dehalococcoidia bacterium | reverse complement strand
GAGCCGGGCGACGGTCGTGCCTACGACTTCGGAGGCCGTGCGGGAGGCGATGGTCGCCGCTTCGGAATCTCATCTCGGGCTGGAGATCATTGATCTCGTCGTCACCACTGCCATGCGGCCGGGCCGCGCCGAGCGCAATCGAAAACGTCTTAAACTGGCTTGAGCCGCCGAGGCGGCGCTTCATCAATCTACGCCCCGCCGTACCTGAGTGTGCACCGAGGCAGATCATATCCTGAGGCCTTCACCGGCCGCATTAGTTTGAGAGCGGGACTCGTGCGCGTAGCAGTCGTTCACAACAGCGACCCGGGCGGCGTGATCAATGTGTTCGGACCCCAGAACCGTGAGCGATACAACCCACGTACCGTGGAGCGCGTCGCTCGAGCGCTGGAGTCGGGCGGACACACGGTGCGGATCATCGACGGCAACATGCACGTCGTCGAGCGGCTACAGGATTTCATGCCTCGCGTGATCGCCGGCGAGCGTCCCGGCATGGTCTTCAATATGGCCTACGGCATCCAGGGCGTGTCGCGATACACGCACCTGCCGGCGATGCTCGAGATGCTCGGTGTTCCCTATGTCGGCTCGGGACCGCAGGCGCACGGGATGGCATTGGACAAGGTGATCGCCAAGATCATGTTCCAGGCCGCAGGGCTGCCGACCGCCAAGTTCTGGAACTTCGCCTCGGTCGACGACCGGTTCGAGGATCTGATCTGCACGCCTGAACATCCACTGATCGTCAAACCCAAGATGGAGGCGGTCTCGTACGGCATCACCATCGTGAAGAACGAGGACGACCTGCGCGAAGCGGTGTCCACGATCATCAACGAGTTCGGCCAGCACGTACTGGTCGAACAATTCATCGCCGGACGCGAGCTCGCAATCGGCTTGCTCGGTAACGGCGACCCCGAAGTGCTGCCAATCGTTGCGATCGATCTGGCAGGCGATCCCAACGCAATCCAGACCGATTCGGACAAGCTGCGCGCCCCGCGCGGCAAACTCTGTCCGGCGCCGCTGGATGAAGAGCAGACCGCGGAGATGCGCGAGCTGGCCAAACGCGCCTTCCGCAGCCTCGAACTCTTTGACTTCGCTCGCGTCGACTTGCGCCTCGACGCAGACAACAAGCCCTACATCCTTGAGATCAACTCGATGGCCTCGCTTGGCCTGACAGGCACGTACGTGCATGCCGCGCAGACCGCCGGCTATACCTACGACTCGATGGTCAACCGGATGCTCGATGTCGCAGCGATCCGCTACTTCGGCGCCGAGCGGTTGTCGGAGATGGAACAATCCACGCGTGCCGAGCCACGACCCGATGGCAGTGACCGCCCGAGCGCCCGGCTGCGGACGTACATCCGTAGCAGCGGCGCGACGATCGAGGACAACGTCGAGCGGATGGTCGAGACGCGGACGCCGACCGAGGCGGTCGACCGGGTCAACCAGTTGGGTGACTGGGTCGGCAGACAGTTGGAGGGTCTGAACTTTCGCGTTGAACGGCATGCGCGGATCGGGCTGGGCGACGCGGTGCTGGCTCGCAATCACATGTACGACACTGACGATGTGCTGCTGCTGGGGCATCTGGACACCGGAGCACCGATCTCTGAATGGGCGCCGTTCCGCGCCGACGACCGCCGGATCTACGGGACCGGAGCAGCAGAATCGAAGGGCGGCATCGCCGTTGCACTCGCCGCGCTGCGCGGTCTGCGGCATATCCGCCGGCTGCGGCAACTGCGCATCGCCGTCCTCTTGACCAGCGACGGCGGTTCAACCGGCGCCGGAGGCCGCCAACTCATCGAAACGGCGGCGGCTCGGGCGTCCAATGTGATCGGTCTCAAAGCAGGCGATCCGAACGGCGCGCTGATCGCGGCGCGCGCCGGCGAATACCGGTACAGTCTTGAGTCGGAATTCCGCCGTCGCGGCCGCAGCGTCTCAGCCGAACAGGTCGTGCGGCACTTCACCAGCCGCATCAACGCGCTCCAAGAACTGAGTCGTGACCCGCCACAGGAGTCACTCGGCGATGACGACTCCCTGGAGTTTGAGATCGCGCCGGTCAACGGCGTCCATGCCCACATCACGCAGATGCGCTTCGATGCCGGCGGCGGTCGGTTGCCTCACCGGGCCGAGGCCCAACTCACGATCCGCTTCACCGATCCGGAGGCCGGGAAAGACCTCGATCGCCGGGTCGAGCGGATCGCGAATGCGCGAACCAGCTCCGGCGTGCGCATGTTGGTTTCGCCCCGACCGGGCCGTCCCGCGTTTCGGCCGACTGAGCGCGACGCCGAACTGTTGGCCACCATTCAACGCGTGTCCAACAACCTCAGCCACCGGGTGACTTCAGGCTATCGTTGGGCGGCCGCAGATATCTGTTTCACGCCCGAAAGCGCAGCGAGAATCGACGGGATGGGCCCGATCGGCGGCGCCGCGCGCACCGATGACGAGTACATCTTGCGGCATTCGCTGGTCGATCGCGCGACATTGCTCGCGTTGACCATCATGGAACTGCGTCCGTCCAGCAGCAGAAGGAGAGCGCGTGCGACTACGACGCGTTGAGGGTCGATTCCATCCCAGCCCGCCCGGCGCGCCGGCGCGGAATGCGACCGATGAGCGGGGCATGGTCGCGAGCGGGTTTCCCGACGCGACCAACGCCGGTGCACGGATCCTCGCGGAAGGCGGCAATGCCGTCGACGCGGCCTGCGCGGTCGGCTTCGCGCTTGGCGTCTGTGAGCCGCAAGCCAGCGGACTCGGTGGACAGACCGTTGCGCTGCTCCACTTCGACGGCCAGACGACGGCCATTGATGGTTCGAGCCGGGTGCCGTCTCTGGCGCACACGGAGCGAATCGAGCGCCAGCGGGAACTGAGACTCGGCTATCGGGCGACGACGGTTCCGAGCACGCCTGCCACGCTCGGATGGCTGCACAGTCGCTACGGCCGTCTCCCGTGGAGCGAGATTATCGCTCCCGCAATCGAGATTGCGCGAGACGGATATGCCATCACAGCGCTGCAACGAGACCTGCAAGAGCGGGAGCTCAGGTACTTTCTGCGGCCGTTTGGGCGGACGGCGGCGCGCTACTTCCTCAAGCACGGGGAGACGCCGTACGAGAGCGGTGACATCTTTCGCCAACCCGATCTCGCGAACCTGCTGGAGCTGATCGCGCGCGGCGGCGTCGAGGCGTTCTATCAGGGAGATGTGGCCGAGCAGATCGACCGTGACATGCGGGAACATGACGGATTTCTGCGCGCCGACGACCTGGCCCTGATCCCCTGGCCGATCGTCCGACGGGCGCTGCGCCGCCGCTACCGGGGCGTCACGCTGGCGACGATGCCGCCGCCGGGCGCGGGACGTGTGCTGCTGCTGGTCATGATGATGCTCAATCATCTGAAGACGGTCGCGCTGCGCGACGTTACGCCTGAGAATCTGCACTTCTTGGCCGAGTCGCTGCGCAAGGCGTTCCTGCGGCGCATCGACCGGCCCTACGACCCAAACAGCTACGCGCAGGTTCAGAACAAGGTGCTGCTCAGCCGCCATTACGCTCGCGGACTGGCCGATTCCATCCGCGATGACATCGACGCCAGCCTGCCGACAGTCGACCCTGAGGTCGACGAGTTCGGCGAGACGACCCACTTCTCGGTGATGGACGCGGACGGGAACGCCGTTGCGGTGACCCAGTCGATCGAGCTGGTCTACGGCTCCAAGGCCGCCGCCGACGGGCTGGGCTTCCTCTATAACAACTACCTCTCGGCCCTGGACACTGAAGAGCCGTCGCACCCCTACTACCTGCGGCCCGGCGCGGTGCCCTGGTCGACCGCCGCGCCGACGATCGTCTTCCACGATCGTCAACCCTGGATTGCGCTGGGCAGTCCCGGCAGCGAGCGGATCTTCTCGTCGCTGGCGCAGGTCTTGAGCCGGATCGTCGACGGTTCCTATCCGCTCGATGCGGCGATCGATGCGCCGCGCATTCACTGTTCCGTCGGCGGACAGATCAGCCTGGAGGCGGAGCGCTTCGATCCGGCGGTGGTTGAACGGCTGCGGGAGGCCGGATACCGAATCGACGAACACGACGCCTATGCCTTCTATCTCGGTTGCGTCCAAGCCGTACTGCGACGCCAGAGCGGAGCAGGCTTCCAGGGGTCGGCCGATCCGCGTCGCGACGGCAGTGCGGCCGCACCCGGATCGATTGCGCACCTGGCATGACGCTGCCGGTGTTGCTCTCGATTCCGCACGGCGGCGACCAGGTGCCGGAGGAAGCGGCGGGACGAACCAGCCTCACCCCCGCGGACATCTTCAGCGACGGCGACGCATGCACTCGCGAGATTTACGACCTCGGAGATCAAGTCGTGGCCGTTCATCAAGCCACCATTGGCAGGGCGTTCGTCGACCTCAATCGCGGACTCGACGTGCGACCGCCGGAGAATCCCGACGGCGTGGTCAAATCGCTCACCGCCGACCGCATCTCCGTTTGGCCTGGCGGCGGGCCGCCCGAAGCAGACCTCGCCGTGACGCTGCTCGAACGCTACTGGCGGCCGTATCACGAGCGGCTCAAAGCGCTCGCCGCGCGGCCCGAGGTGCGACTCGGGATCGATTGCCACTCGATGGCTGAGTTCGCCCCGGAGATCGCGCCCAATCCCGGCGAGCCGCGACCGTTGTTCTGCCTCAGCAACGCCAACGGCGCCACCGCGCCGGACGAGCTGCTGTCAGCACTGGCGGATGCTCTATCGGAGTCGTTCGACTGTCCACGTGCAGCGATTCGACTCAACGATCCCTTCCAGGGCGGCTACATCAGCCGCTGGCATGGCAGAGAGTTCGGCAACGGCGGAATGCCCTGGGTCCAGATTGAGATGAACCGCAGTTGGTATCTGTCGCCAGACTGGCATGACCCGGCGACCAACAAGGTGGACGCACGGCGGTTGACGGATCTCAACCAGCGATTCAGTGCTGCCCTGAGAGCACTAGAGGCCTTGCACTAAACGGTTCGGCTGCCGCGCAACACATTGGGCTACCGATCGCTGCCAGTGGCCAGGCGAAGGGAGACCATCCGATGGCGACGGAACGTAACGACACCAACGGAGCAGCTCCCCATCCAGCCGGGCTCCGCCTGGGGCTGGCGATCACGCTCAAGGAAGCCTCCGACATCGCGGCCGAGGTTCGGCGTCTGATCTCCCTGGGGCAGGAGGAGCGCGCGCTACAGCTCGTGCACAGCCTGCATCCCGCCGACATGGGATTGATCATCGCCGGCCTGCCGCGGACCAGCCGCGACATCATTCTCGGCATCATGTCGCCGGACACGGTGACCTGGATGCTGCGCCAGATGACCCCGGTCGAGGCGGGCCGAGTCGCTACCCGTCTGGGAGTACAGACGCTCAGTTTCGTGCTCAGGCAGGTCCATCCACAGCAGGCGCTGGCAACGCTCCGCCGACTCCCATTGATTCGCGCGCAGGCGGTCGTTGAGACGCTCGAGACTCCCGTCGTCGAGGACGAACTGCTCGCCCAGGCGCCTGACACCGCCGGAGCGTTGATGGTCGCCGCCGTTCCCTTCGTGCAGCAAGACACGCTCGTCGAAGCTGCCCGCAACGCCGTCCGGCAGATCGAAGTAGACCGGGACAAGTACACGTTCGTCTACGTGCACGACGATGATGGTCTGCTGGTCGCCCAGATTCCGATGTCCGAGTTGGCGATGGC
>DAOUHS010000010.1:0-5184 GCA_034428415.1 Dehalococcoidia bacterium | reverse complement strand
GACGGCACCAGCTGGACCTCAGCCGTGCTCAGCGCCGTCGCCGTACTGGTCGTCGCCTGCCCCTGCGCGCTCGGACTGGCCACACCCGCCGCCATCGCCGCCGGATCAGGTCGTGCCGCACGATTGGGCATCCTCTTCCGCGACGCCGAAGCGCTCGAATCCGCCGGCAAGATCGACACCGTGGTCTGGGACAAGACCGGCACCCTGACCAGCGGTCGCCATCAGGTCAGTTCGGTCGACCCAATCGGAGTCTCCAAAGAGGAACTCATCCGGCTCGCCGCCTCCGTCGAGCAGCACTCGGAGCACCCGCTAGGAGCCGCGATCATCGCGCACGCCGAGGAAACCGCAATCGCCACAGAGGCTGTCAGCGAGTTCCGCAACCAACCTGGTCGAGGCGCACTCGCCACGGTTGGTGCATCCAACATCGCGGTCGGAAACGCCTCGCTGATGTCGGAGCTGGGAATCGCAGTCTCAGAGACAGAGAGCGCACAGACCCCTGTCTACGTCGCCCAAGACGGCCAACTGCGCGGCGTCATCCGACTCAGCGATCAGATCAAATCCGGTTCTGCCGACGCCGTCGCTCTGTTGTCGCAACACGGCGTCGAGTCCATGCTCGTCAGCGGCGACACCGAGCAAACAGCCCATGCGGTCGCTGCGCAGGTCGGAATTCGAGATGTCCACGCCAGGACGCTTCCCTCCGAGAAGTCCGACGTCATATCGACCACCCAGTCAGGAAATCGCCGCGTCGCCATGGTCGGAGACGGCGTCAACGACGCCCCAGCCCTGGCCCAGGCAGACCTCGGGCTGGCCATGCGCACCGGCTCCGACATCGCGCTCGAGACCGCCCAGGTCGGGCTGATGCAATCCAATCCGAAGCGGGCCGCCGAGGCAGTCCTGCTGGCCCGAGCCACGCGCAACGTCATCCGCCAGAACCTCGGTTTCGCCTTCGCCTACAACATCCTGCTGATCCCGCTCGCCGCAGGTCTCGCCGTGCCCATCTTCGATGTAGCCGGAGGCGTCCCGGGCGGGCTCACCTGGCTCTTCGGAGAACAGGGACAGTTCGAACCGATCGCCGCCGCGCTCGCGATGGTCGCCAGTTCCCTCTCAGTGCTAACCAACGCGCTGCGACTCAACCGCTGGCAGGCGAAGCTTGCCTAGCTCCCAGCCTCTCCGACATCCCCGGTCAACTCCTCGGCCGGCGGGATCGAAACCGACGGATCCATGATCACGAACCGCCGATGCAACTCGGCAAAGTAATCCCGCACGGCCTGCTCCCGCATCTCCTCCGACCAGCCAAGCCGGCCGGCCATGATCGACGCCGTCGGCCGCGCAGCACTCCGACCAAGATCCCCCGTCAGCCCGACGGCAGTTCGCCGGAGCAGCACATCAGCAACCGTCCGGGCCCCTTCGTGCTCCACCGCATAGGCCACCTGCGCCCCGATGTCGGGATGGTGCGGCGAGATCGTTTGGGCAAGTGCGGAGTCGTTTGCTGCATAGGCCGCCACTTCTGGGACCCTGGGCCCATAGACCATGCGCAGGTGCTCCTGCGTCTCGGGCGGCAAGAACACCGCTCGACTGGTTGGCGTCTGCGGCAGCGCGGCGATTCCACGAGCACGCGGCCGTCCGATTTGCTGCGAAATCGCAGCGGCGACCTTTCGCCCCAGTTCCTCGGCGGTCGTGAGCTTGCCACCGACAACGGAGACAAGCCGCTCGACCCCTTCAGTGGAGTGGTCCACGATGATCGACCTTCGGGAGATCGCGCCTTCAAACACACCTTCGCCAGCCCGCGCCAGGGGCCTTACACCTGAGTAGGCGTAGAGCACATTGCGATGCTCGATTCCGAGCCCCGGCAGCACGCGTGCCGCTTCGGCGATCAGGTAATCGATCTCCCAGCCCGCTGCTCGCACAGCCGACGGTTCCTCGTCGTCATGTACGTCGGTGGTGCCGATCAGGTGATGGTCGAGCCAAGGCGTGACGAACATCGGTCGTCCGTCCGAACGAGCGCTGGCCAGCACCGCATGCCTCGGACCGCGTCCGTTCAGAGCGACCACCAGGTGCGACCCCCGTGTACCGCCAATTCGCCGGTGCATCTCCCGCCCAGTCGCGTCGAGCACGGCGTCGACCCACGGGCCAGCCGCGTTGATGATCAGCCGACCAGACGCCGTCGAGCGGCGACCGGTCAGGACATCGTGGAAGTCCACGCCACGCGCCCTTCCACCATCGACGATGATGTAGTCGACCGCTGCGTGATTGCGCAGATCCGCCCCAGAAGCGCGGGCTTGGGCCAAGTACTCCAACGTCAGACGCTCGGGCGACCAGACCTGGGCGTCGTGGAAGAGATATGCGGCCTTGAGATTGTCGGTCGAGATCGATGGCTCGAACCGTTGCAATTCGCGTCCCGAGAATGAGGAATGCCAGGGCGACACCTTGCGCGGCGAGAGCAGGTCGTAGAGCGCCAGGCCCGTCCGGATGTACCACGGCGGTCGCGGGTCGCCTTCATAGACGGGCAGGATGAACCCCATCGAACGCACAAGATGCGGTCGCTCCCGGAGCAACCGCTCCCGCGACTGCAGCGACTCGTGCACCAACCGGGCGTCTCCGGTCTCTAGGTAACGCAACCCGCCGTGGATCAACTTGGTCGATGCCGACGTGGTACCCGAGGCGAAATCGTCCTGCTCCAGAACGAGTGTCCGATAGCCGCGCGCGGCAACCGACGCTGCAGTGGCCGCGCCATTGATCCCGCCTCCGATGATGATGACGTCGTAGTTTGCGGTTGCCATGTCGATTCGAGTGTATTCAGTTCCCAGCTTGCGCCTGCACGGCCTGTCGAGCCCGCGTCCACAGTGCAAACTCGGCTTCAAGCTCGCCGTTCGGCAGAAACCGTTGCTCGCCCATCTCGAACAGCGGGCGCAGATCTGCCGTCTCCATCGCAAGCCGAGCTGCGCCGAGAGCCGTAGTCTCCTGGATTGAGGGTCGCACAACCGGACGCTGCAGCGCGTTCGCCTGGATTTGCATCAGCAGATCGTTGGCGGCCATGCCACCGTCGACGCGCAGTTCAGAGATGACTGTCCTGCCCGACTCCATCGCCGTAACGATCTCGCGTACTCGAAACGCCACCGATTCCAAGGCCGCGCGTGCGATCTGCGCTCGCGTCGTGCCTCGGGTAATGCCCAAGATTGCCCCCCGAGTGTCCGGATCCCAGTGAGGCGAGCCCAAGCCGGCCAGGGCAGGCACAAACGACACGCCGGCCGAGCCATTCGCCGATTCCGCCAGCGCGGAGAACTCGGGCGCGGATGGGGCGAGCCCCAGTTCGTCTCGGAGCCATTGCACTACGGCGCCGGCTGTAAAGACGCCTCCTTCGAGCGCGAGACCGCGATCAGCGGCAGCGGTCAGCAGCAAGCCGTCCGTCGTTCCGATTGATCCCGCTGAGTATCCCGCATGGGACAGGACAAAGGCGCCCGTTCCGAATGTGCACTTTGCGGAACCTGGAGACACAATCCCGTGGCCGTAGAGGGCTGCCTGCTGGTCTCCCGCCACTGCCATGATCGGCACCGGCCTGCCGAACAACTTCGAATCGGTCAGTCCGAATTCATGGCTGCTGGGAAACACGTCGGCCAGCAACGGCGACGGCACTGACTGCCACTCGCAGAGCTGATCGTCCCAGTTGCCCTTGCGCAGATTCCAGAGCATCGTGCGAGAGGCGTTCGTCGTGTCGGTCGCGTGCACCTGGCCGCCGGTCAGGTTGGCCAAGAGCCACGTGTCGACCGTGCCGCAGACGAGGTCACCGGTTCGAGCGAGTTGCTGCGCTCCCGGGACGTGGTCGAGCAGCCAGGCGAACTTCGGACCGGAAAAGTACGCGTCCGGCACTAGACCGGAGCGCAGTCGAATCTCGTCCCCGCTGATCCTACGCAGACGTGTCGCGACATCAGATGTGCGTCGGCATTGCCAGACGATCGCCGGACCGACCGGCTCCAGGCGTTCGCGCGTCCAGAGGAGAGAAGTTTCTCGCTGGTTAGCTACTGCGACCGCGCGGATCTGCTCGACGCCGACCTTCGCTGCGGCTTCGCGGGCGGCCGCGAGTTGGCTGCTCCAGATGTCACGCGGAGATTGCTCAACCCAGCCTGGCTGGGGAAACTGCGATCCGAGGTCGTACTGTGCGCCGGCGATGGCGCGGCCGCGCTCGTCCCAAACGAGCGCGCGGCTGGAGGATGTTCCCTGATCGAGGGCGAGGACGAATCGCGGTGCTACGCCTCGTCCTCCTCATCGCGTCGACGACCCATGACGACTCTTGCGACTGCTGCCAAAACGGCCAGCAACGCCCCGACACCGAGTATTCGCTTCATTTTGCGTTCCGTTCTGCTCGCGGCCGCGCACTGATGCGGCCAGTCGTTCTCGGCACAATATCACGCTAAGTACGACGCGGTAGGGCGGCGATTCACTCGCGAGACCCTTACCGCGATAGCAGCGTCTGTGAGATCAATACCCGATCGCCCACGCCGACACCGAGTTCCTGGAATCGACTGCTAGGCATCTCCAGCACGTGATAGTAATCGTCCGGGGGACGCTTGATCGCTTCGTCGAACGCGCGCAAGGTGCTGAAACCCAGGATCGTCCCGTCCTCGGCCAGCCAGGCAGCCTGCAGGTCCATCGGGACGTTGCGATTCCAGAACCCGCCCGAGCGTGGGCGAAGTTCCTCCCAGATGAAAATCATTCCCGTCTGCGCCGGCAGGTCGGTCCAGTACATCAACCCTCGAGACCGGCGCTCGCCGGTGTCCGCGACCAGGACGCCGATCGTCAGGTCACCAGTTGAACGCCGGATCGTGACTTCAGACCAGGGGAACGACACGGGCTCAACGTCGTCCCCTAGCTGTAGGTAGCCGTCAAGGCCTTGGGGACGCTCGGTCGCGGGCGCGATCACTTCGGTACCGCTGCCGGACCCGATCGACGAGGTGCCGGTCGGCCCGCATGCGAGCACGATCAGCGCCGCCAGACCGATCGCTACCGCGAAGCCGACTCGCCAACTCATGGCCGGAGGGTATCGGAGCACCCCGATAGACTGGCAGATCCCTGGGGGCCGGTAGCTCAGGGGTCAGAGCAGGCGGCTCATAACCGCTCGGTCGCTGGTTCGAATCCAGCCCGGCCCACCAACCTGGACAACATCGAGAACCTTTGAGTTGAAGTTCG
>DAOUHS010000009.1:0-5650 GCA_034428415.1 Dehalococcoidia bacterium | reverse complement strand
GAGGATTGGGTGTGCTCGATGCGGAAGAAATCACCGACCGGCCAACTCCCGACCTCGATTCAGCGCCTCAGAGACTCGTGCCGCGCCCGGCATGAGGAAGCTGAATCCTTCGCTGATCCGCTGATCGACGTTGGCCATGTCGACCTGCGGCGATCCGTAGGGCACTCCGCGTTCCTGACAGACCTCGCGCGCTCGCCTCACGGCATCGTCCACCAGGGGACCGGGCTGGCCTCGTTGACCGAGCGAAACCGAGAGGTCGCTTTCGCTGATCAGGATGAGGCCGGGCTTGGGCACCGCGTCGAGGATGGCGGGCAGGTAGTTGACGCCCTCGATCGTCTCGCACTGGAGAATCGGGAGGATTTCGCCGCTCGGATCGAGCGGCCAGACGTCGGCCCGGTCGAAGTAGTCCGGCTGGTCGAGTCCCCAGTAGCGCAGCGCGTTGCCGGGCGCGTGACCGCGCCGACCGACGGGATCTTGATCCGGCGCGTCTTCGGCCTGGATGTAGCGAGCCGCTTGCAGCGCCGCGATAGCGTCATCAGGAGTATTGATCATCGGGAAGACTATCCCGTACACGCCGATGTCGAGCACCTGCTTGACGATCCATTGGCTCTGCTCGCGGCCGTTGACAGGGATGCGCACCATCGGCGTGACAGCCGGGGCGAGCGAGCCGGACTCGAGGATCTGGCGCCTGTTGAGCATGTACTGCAGCGAGAGGCTGAGATCGCTCAGATTGAACGCGTTGTGCTCGAGCTCGTACACGACGAAGTCGTAGTTTGATGAGGCAATCCAGGTCGCATCGGGGATCGAGCCGGCCGGCACGAACGGTCCGAAGGCAGGCTGGCCAGACTCGATCAGATCGATCACCCTGTTCAATCTCTCGGCCATGACATTGTCTCCAGTTGTAGTGGACTTGGTTAGCGCGAAGGTACCAGCGAGCGCATGCTCAGTGACTTAGCCTTCGCGTCAGGTACTGGAGTTACGACATGCACAGCGAGCTCATCGTCGAGGACGGGCCGGTCACGCGGCTAACAATCAACCGTCCCGAACGACACAACGCGATCAACACCGAGGTCGGCGATGCGATGGTCGAGATCGTCAACCGAGTCGGACGAGACCCAGCCGTACAGGTATTGGTACTTGCCGGCGAGGGACGCTCTTTCTGCTCGGGCGACGACGTGACCGAGGGCGGTGACGGCACTATTCCCGACTATCCGTGGCAGAATCCGTACCACGCGCCGCACATCGCCGCGTTCAATCTCGAGCGGCATCCCTACTTCCGGCTGCAATCGCTACTCAGGAGAATCCCGCAGATTGTGATTGCCCAGGTGCAGGGCTATTGCATGGGCTCCGGCTTCGACCTGATGCTGGCATCCGACTACGCGATCGCCGATCCCGAGGCCAGACTGCGCATGGTCATTTCGGCCACCGCGTTCCTGCCCAAGTACGTCGGACTCAAGCATGCGACGCGATTGATCCTGGACGACCAGTTCATTTCCGGCGTCGAAGCCGCAGAGCTAGGCCTGGTGACCAAAGTGGCCGAGCCCGGCAAGTTGCGAGAAGAAGTGGACGAACTGGCCAATCGTCTCGCGACGATGGGTCAGGAACGGCACGGCTATCTCGGCGTGGTCAAGGAATCGATCAATCGCTCGCTCTGGCCGCAACTGGACGACGACCTGCGCATGCAACTCATCGGCCACCGGATGAGCGACTTGTACCGTCAACACCCGTACGAACCTAATCTGGACTGATGGCAGTCTCCGACCTCTCCGACCTTCCTCTCTCCGGCTCGGTCGTCATCGACCTGAGCGACGAGTGCCTGGCACTGGGCGCTCGCTGGCTCTCAGACTTTGGCGCGGATGTGATCCGTGTCGAATCGGCGACGGGCGACGCACTCCGAATCAACGGTCCGCATCTCGATGGTCGCACCGATGTCGAGAGCGGGCTGCGGCATCTGCTCTACAACGCCGGCAAACGCAGCCTGGCGCTCAACGTTGACTCACCCGGCGCATGGGATCTGGTCGATCGCCTGCTGACTGAGGCAGACGTCGTGCTCGCTCCGCTGGACAAGTCCATTGAGGCACGCCGATTCTTCGACCGCGAACGACTGCAGCGCGTGCAACCTCATCTCGGCGTCATCGATGTCGTCACACGGCGCGGCGGCGAGGACTTGCCCGCGTCCGACATCGTTGGCGTCGCGGCCGGCGGACTCATGGAGGGCCTGGGCTTCCCCGATGTCGCGCCCGACTACCCGGCCGGCAAGTTGGCCTACAAGCAGGCCAGTCAGGTGGCAGCAGCGACAGGTGTGTCGATGCTCTACGACCGCCGCAACGGTACGCGGCCGCAGCATGCGTACATCTCGCTGCAGGAGGCGATCCTCTCCACCACGATTCACTTCGCTAACGAGAACATGTGGCGACAGATGGGCGAAAAGGCTTTCCGCCCTGGAGGCGAGATCTCCTCGTTGGTACAGGCCAAAGACGGCAAATGGCTCACGTTCGGGATCACGCCAAACACACACGCTCGCTGGGCGGCATTCGGTCAGTGGCTCTACGAGCGCTCGGGATACGACGGGCTGATCGGGGCTGAGTATCCGGGCGATATCTACATTCCCGAATGGGGCGGCGAGACGCATCGGGCCTTCCAGCGCGCATGCGCCACGCTGGACCGCGAAGCACTCTGTTACGAAGGACAATCGCGCGGGTTCCTGGCGGTGCCGGTCAACTCGGCCCGCGACATCGTCGAAGATCCGCACCTACACGAGCGCGGCGCGTTCATGTCCGTCGAGCATCCACAGTTTGATCGCGCAATCGATTTGCCTCGGCTGCCGATTCACTCGACTGGATACCAGCCGGTCGGTCGACCGGCGCCTGCGTTGGGCGCGGATTCGTCCGATGTGCTGTCGGAGCTGCTAAAGGTGGACGCGCTCGAGTACGAGGGATTGGTGGCGAACGGTCTGGTTGTTGGACCCCCCTCTGCCTTCGGCATCTCTCCCCGCCGGGCGGAGGGAGAAAGGACCGTTCGGGAGCCGCCGGTTGCAGCTGAGAAGGGTGCCAATGGATCACAACCCGCTCGCGGCATCGGGACAAGTGACTTACCGCTAAAGGGCATCAGAGTGATTGATTTCTGCTGGCAGGCGGCGGGGCCGTTGACAACTGAGCTGATGGCCAATCTCGGCGCGGATGTGATCAAGGTCGAATCCGACGCCCGAATCGACACGCTTCGCGTCGCCCTTCCGGCCTACGACCTTCCGACGATCGAGACCGGCGCGTTTTTCCAGGACTGCAACACCGACAAGCGCAGCATCAACCTCAATCTCGGCGCGCCCGACGGGTTGCGCGTGGCCTATGGCCTGATCCGCGAGGCGGACGTGGTGACCGACAACTTCACCGGCGGCGTGATGAAGCGTCTCGGACTGGGCTTCAACGACCTGAAGAAGATAAACCCGCGCATCGTCGTTTGCAGTCTTCCGGTGATGGGTACCTGGGGACCGAAGGCGTCGTGGAAGGGAATCGGCAATAGCGTGGTCGCGCTCTGCGGACTCGCCGCTCACACCGGCGCGGCTGATCGCAAGCCGACCGGCGTGTTGCTCCACACCGACTTCACGCTCGGCCCGCTCGCCGCGACCGCGATTGTCTCCGCCCTGATCCAGCGCGATCGCACCGGCGTCGGTCAGGAGATCGAGATTCCCCAGTACGAGGCCGGCATCCACCTGCTCGACACCGAGTTGATCGAACAGCTCGCCAACGGCGTCACTGCTGAACGCCGAGGCAATCGCTCGCCCGAGATGGCTCCGCACGGACTCTTCCGTTGCGCCGGCGATGATCGCTGGCTGGCGCTGTCTGCTCGTGACACGGTCGACTGGCTGGAGATTTGCAACGTCATCGGTCGCAACGATCTCACTGCTCGTAGCGACCTACGCACGCTGGCGGGCCGGCAGGCAGCCGAAGACGAAATCGAAGCGGCGATCACCGAGTGGACGTGCGCTCAGGATGTCTGGCAGGCGACCGCGCGCTTCGAGGCCGCCGGAGTGCCGGCCGGTCCGAATGAGGACATCGAGGACCTGGTCGAGTCCGATCCATCAATGAAGGGCTTCTTTCACGAGTTCGACCACCCGGTCGGGATCAAGTTCATGGCCCAGAACCAGCCGTTTCTCTGGAACGGTGAGCGTCTGCCGATCCGCCGCGCTCCCTTCTTTGGAGAGCACAACGAGCAGGTCTACCGAAACGAACTCGGGCTGACCGAGGAAGAGTTCACCAGGCTTCTGGTCGAAGAGGTGATTCGCTAGGCCCAGGGATCGATGATCACCTTGCAACCGCGTTGATTGAATGCGGTCTCGTAGGCCTCCTGCGATTCGTCGATGCCGAAGCGGTGCGTGATCAGCTGCTCGACCGGCAGACCCTTCTGGACGAGCTCGTACAGCTCCAGCATCTCGTGCGGCGCGACGCTCCAGCTTCCGATCAGGGTGAGTTCCTTGGGCAGCAGGTGGCCGGCCACGGTGACCGGCGACGGCCGCGGGACGGGACCGTCGGGGGTTTCGTCGTACTTGAGTCCGATGAAGCCGACCCGACCACCCACCTTAACCGCGTCGACGCACAACATCTGCGGCTCGGTGTAGCCGGTGAAGTCGAGCGCCACATCGGGGCCGCGACCGTCAGTGAGCTCCATGACCCGCTGCAGCGCGTCTTCCGACACGGGATCAATGGCCACATCGACGCCGTACTCGCGAGCCATGCTGCGGCGAAACTCAGCCGGCTCGCTGGCGATCACCCGCGCACCGAGTTTTTCGCAGATGATGGCCGCCGAAGCCCCGAGTGGGCCCAGACCGGTGATCAGCACCGTGTCGAATCCATTGACATCCAGCCGACGAATCGCGCGATACGGCGTTCCGACCGCATCAACCAGGATCGCGCCGATTTCAAACGGGACATCGTCGGGCATGGGGATGCAGTGCGTGTCGGGGCGCGAGATGTACTGCGCGTGGGTACCGAGGTATTCCTCGCCGCCCTCGGTCAGATTGGTGCATAGCAGCCAGAGCCCCTGATAGCAAAAGAAGCACTGGCCGCATTGCTCGCCCATGTGCGCGATCACGGCGACACGTGTGCCTTCGGCAATCTTCGCGGTTGGACCGGCCTTCCAGACGATGCCGGCCGCCTCGTGTCCCGAGTTGTAAAAGTGCGAATTGAACTCTCGGCCGCCGTACTGATAGCTCCGAGCTTCGGTGCCGCAAATCGTGCTGGCGACCACTTTGACGATGACCCAGTTGTCGCGCACCTCCGGTTCGGGTACCTCGATCAGGCCGACGCGCGAGTCGCCGTACATCTCCACGATTTTCATGATCGACCCCCTTCAGCCGTCGTCAGCTCCCCCTGCGAGGAGGAGCGGGAGTTTGTGCAGTGGCGTCAGTACCACTTCTCCTTGTCGACGACGTTAACGAATTCGCGCCCCTCGACAAGCCGGCGCGCGTTCTCGAGGATCAGTTCAAATCGCCGCTCGGGAATGTTCTCTGCGTCGGCAACGGCGATATGCGGGGTCAGAATCACGTTCTCCAACTTCCACAGCGGGTGGCCCTCGGGCAACGGCTCAATCTCGTACACATCGAGCCCGGCGCCCGCGATCTCTCCATGGTCCAGCGCCTCGACCAGGTCGTCCA
>DAOUHS010000008.1:0-4589 GCA_034428415.1 Dehalococcoidia bacterium | reverse complement strand
AAAAGCCTCGGGCGTGCCAGTGTCGATCGGCGAGGCACTCGTCCGGCGTGCGAATGATGCTCCAAGCGGCGCCGGCTGCCTGTGCGCCAGCGTATATCTCTTCCGCGTCGTGCGCGGCGATGAATTTGGCAATGTCATCGAGCATCACGGCGACAGTCGGCTGCTGAAGCCCGAGTTGACGTTTTCGGCCATCGAGGAGCTCGAAATCGGAGAGGTTCTCGCCCATTCCATGGTCCTGGATGAAGGCGACGAGCGCCAGCCAGCTTGCCTCGGAGCGTGGCATACCGAAGATGTTGATCAGCCGACCATCGGCGGTGGGGTATTGCCATGGCTCGGTCGGTTGCGGACCGGCGTGGCGACCGGCCTGGCGGATCAGCGGGTGTTGTTCGTAGAGCGCCCAGGGGGCAGATGATTCGATGGTGAAGCCCATGCACTCATGCATGGCGATGTCAATGTGCTGTCCGCGGCTGCTTTCCTGGCGCTCGTACAAGGCGGTGCAGGCGGCGGTCGCAGCGAAGTATCCGGAGATGTGGGCGGCGTGATGTTCGGTCGGGCGGATGGGCGGCGTGCCCGGGATGTTGTCATAACCGCAGCTACCCATCGGTCCTCCGAGGGCGAGTCCCACGGCATCCGACCAGGCCAGATCTCGCCAGGGTCCGGTCTGTCCGAAGGGCGTGAGACTGAGCACGATCAACTCGGGCAAGTATTCAGACAGCGCAACCGGGTCGAAGGGGCGATCGCGTCCCGCTTGGCAGGTCTCGAGGACGATGTCCGCGTCGGCGGCTAGTTCCAGGAAGAGCTCGATTCCATCCGAGCTTTGCAAGTCGAGTGCGAGGGAGCGTTTGCCCCCGGCGTAGTTCCACCAGTAGAGGCTGCGGTCTGGACCCGGTTGGTCGTCGAGGAATGGTCCGTACGTGCGGCCGACATCACCGTCTGGCGGTTCGATTTTGATCACATCCGCGCCAAGGCCGGCGAGCAGTTTGCCGGCGAAGTGTCCCCTGGGATCGGAGCAGTCCAACACTGTGATGCCGTCAAGCGCTCCCATGGCTAGCCCATTGCGCCGTTCATCTGCAGCTCCGCGATCCGTTCGTCGCTGAGTCCCAATAGCTCGCTGAAGACGTATTCGTTTGCTTCTCCCAGTGGCGGGCCGGGACGGTCCCGATGGGCTGGGGTGCGCGAGAAGCGGATCTGGAGGCCGTCGGTCAGGTGCTCGCCGATTACCGGGTGGTCGCGAGTTACCGTCCACTCGCGAGCCTTCATCTGTGGGTCGTTGACGACTAGATCGACACCGTTCTGTACCACCCCTGCGGGCACATCCATGGCTTGCAGCCGTTGCATGAGCGCGCGGCCGTCCTGGCCGGCGGTCCAGGAGCCGATCTGCTCGTCGAGTTCGTCCTGATGGCGGAGGCGGGCCGGCAGTGTGGCGAATCGGCGATCGTCCCGCCAATGCGGATGGTCGCTGACATCGCAGAACGCCGCCCATTCGGCGTCTGAGGTGCAGGAGATCATGATCCAGTTGTCGTCGCCGGCGGTCGGATAAGTGTTGTGCGGCGCGGACTGGGGCCAGACAGAGCGGTTGCCGGGCGGATTGCCGGTGTCTCGATATCGGCGTCCGTTGACGGTGAAGTCGAGCGTGGCCGACCCGGTCAACGCCATTCCGGTCTCGACCTGTGAGAGATCGATCCACTGGCCCTGGCCGGTGTCACGACGATGCTTGAGCGCCGCCGTGATTGCGGCGGCAGCTGTGAAGCCGGCCATGTGGTCGAGGTAGGAATACCCCCATCCGGCGGGCTCGGGCGCTTCGGGCAGTCCCGACATGGCGGTCAGGCCGCTTAACGCCTGAGCGGTCGGTCCCCAGGTTGAGTAGTCGCGTTGCGGTCCGGAGTGTCCGAAGCCGGAGAGCGAGACATAGATGATTTCGGGATTCTCGGCGCGCTGCTCGTCGTAACTGAGTCCCCAGTTCTCGAGGATTCGCGACGAGTAGTTCTCGACGACGACGTCGGAGACTCGAATCAACCGCTTGATCAGGTCCAGGCCGTCGGGGTGTCGCGCGTTGACTGTGATCGAGCGCTTGTTGCGGTCGAGCCAGTTGAACATCGCGCCGGAGTCGGGCGGATCGAAGCCGTTCGGATGCGGGCGCCCGAAGCGGATAGAGTCGAGAGTCTGCTCGTTTTCGACTCGGATCACTTCCGCGCCGAGGTCGCCAAGCAACCGGGTGCAGGTTGGACCGGCGACGATCCAGGTGAAGTCGACGACGCGGACGCCGTCGAGCGGTGGTCGCGTGTTGGGCTCGGGGTCAGACATCAACGACGCAGGAGCTTAGGCGGGTTCGAATTTTGGCAGGGTGAAATCTTCAGTCACGTCCTCGAATGCCACTCTGACGCGCATGCCGACGTGGATGGCCTCGACCGGCACATTAACCAGATTGGTGTGCATGCGCGGTCCCTCGTCGAGTTGTACGACTGCGAGGGTGTAGGGAATCTCGGCCTTCCAGGACGGGTGGTAGAGCTGGTGCATACGGACCCAGGTGTAGACCTCGCCGTTGCCCTCAGACTCTTTCCACTCCCAATCGGTTGACCAGTCCTTGTAGCAGCGGTCGCTGTAGGGGAACTGGTAGTGGTCGGCCGAGGGGAAGTATTGAAGCAGCAGCTTGTGGTCCTTGAGGCCGTCGAAGAAGGGCTGCGTGTTCTCGTCGGGGTTGGGAAGCGGCTTGTCGTAGGCCATTGGCGGTGAGTCGTTTCCTAGTTGGCGTTGGGCGAGAGGATGAGCGTTCCGTGCGTGTCGAGCGTGCCGCCGTTGCCGGAGCAGAGCACAATGTCGTTCTTCTCGATCTGTCGGTCGCCGCCGGAGCCGCGAGCCTGAATCACACCCTCGGAGATTGGGGTCATGCCCCACATGTAGTAGGACGAGAGCTGGCCGCCGCCGGTGTTGATGGCCGGAAGTTCGGCCTCCGGGTCGGCAGGGTCTTCGGGGTAGAGGCCGATTGCCTCGCCCGGCTTGGCCAGGCCGTAGTCCTCGATCGTGCGTAGGACGGTGTAGGTATAGCAGTCGTAGAACTCGCAGATGTCGATGTCTTCGGGTCCGACGCCGGCCATCTTGTACGCAGTCTCGCCGGCGATGGTTGCGCCGGAGGTCGTGCCGACTTCGACTTCGGCGTGAGGGAAGTTGCCCGGGTGGCCTTGTCCCATGCCCCAGACGTAGGCGGGCGAGGACTTGAGGTCGGCGGCGCGCTCGGCGGTTGTGACGATTGTGCAGACGGCGCCGTTAGAGACGAGGCAGCAGTCGAGCAGGTGGAACGGTTCCACGATCCAGCGGGAGTTGTGGTAATCCTCGAGCGTCAACGGCTGGCGCATCGTCGCGTGTGGGTTGTCGACGGCGTATCGGCGTTGAGTGACGGAGACTCGGCCGAGGTCATTGTTGGTGATTCCGAAGCGCTCCATGTATCGACGCGCTGCGAGGGCGTAGGAGGTGTTGGCGCCATAGAAGCCGAACGCAGGCATCAGCGAGGCCATACCGGTCGGTCCGCGGCGTCCGGCTCCTCCGTAGGCGGCGCCTGCGGAGCCGCCCTGTTGCAGCGGGGCGTCAGAGAAGATGCAGGCGACGTAGTTGGCCATTCCGTGGTGGACGGCCATGGCGGCGTACTGGACCATCGCCGAGGCGGTCGCACCGAAGGAGTTCATGTGATTAAGCAGGCGCAGATTGCGCAGTCCGAGGTAGCCCTGCAGCGGGATGCTGATCCCGGTGCCCATCATCCCCGTGATTCCAGGGTTGACGAGCAATCCGTCAATGTCGTCCTTTTGCAGGCCGGCGTCTTCGACTGCCAGACGGATTGACTCTCCTGCGAACCAGGACGCATCGTGCCCGTAGACCTTGCCCATCTCGGTGATGCCGAGACCGCAGATTGCCGTTTGTCCCCTGATTGGATCACTCATGTGAAACTCCTCGCAAATCCGGCGTCAGTTTAGCAGCGGGCTGGGACCGTCCCAGCCCGCTTTGAGTGGGCTCAGTACTCCTTTAGAGCACGGTGATGTCTTCGCCGCCGTCGACGTTGATGGTGTTTCCGGTGACCCAGTTTGAGTCATCGAGGCTGAGTGCGATGATCGCGTTGGCGATGTCCGCAGGCTCGGTGACTCGGCCTGAGGGGTTGTGATTCTGGGCGAAATCGAGGAGTTGCATGCCGGCGGGGATCTTCTCAAGGGCCGGAGTGTGGGTGATGCCTGCTTTGATCGCGTTGGCGGCGATGCCTTGCGGTGCGAGCTCGACGGAGAGTTGTCGGAGGTGCGCCGCAAGAGCGGCCTTGGCGGCGGAAACGGCGCCGTACTGGGGGATGACTCTCATATCTCCGCCGGAGGTCATGCCGTAAATCTTGCTGCCTTCTGCGAGCAGATTGCGGCTGACCATGTCCTGGGTCCAATAGACGACCGAGTTGGCCATCACATCGAGCGTCATTTCCATCTGACGCTGGTTGATTGGTCGATCTTCCTTGGCTCCGATGTAAGGACCGAGTGTGCCGAATGCCAGCGAGTGGAGCAGTACTCGAACGGCGTCTGGTCCGCCGTTGGCCGAATCGAGTTGCTCACGAAGACTGT
>DAOUHS010000007.1:0-4600 GCA_034428415.1 Dehalococcoidia bacterium | reverse complement strand
CATGTGGCACGACACGGGTCGGACGCGGGCGTTCGACCCTGAGCTGCGGCGCTGGATGCAGGCTTGGGAGCACTGGGAGAACCCGGACACCAAGCGCCGGTTCAACAACCTGCTGGAGGTCTCCGAGTTCTCGGAGGAGTTGGTGCCGCTCAAGCCTCGTTCGGCCAACCTTGAGCAGGTGATGCGCTTTCACACGCCGGAGTACGTCGATCGCGTGCGTGAGCTGTCGGCCGGCGACGGCGGCGACGCGGGCGAGGGTGCGCCGTTCTCGCATGGCGGCTATGAGATTGCCCTGTTGGCGGCTGGCGGGACGATTACAGCGGTTGACGCGGTGCTCGATGCCGAAGTGGAGAACGCCTACGCCCTGGTGCGTCCGCCGGGACACCACGCCGAGCGGGATCGGGGACGTGGATTCTGCATTTTCGGCAATGTTGCGATTGCGGCGATGCATGCGCTGGCGGAACGTGGCATTGAGAAGGTGGCGACGCTCGACTGGGATGTGCATCACGGCAACGGCACGCAGCAGGCGTTCTATGACCGCAAGGACGTGCTGACGATGTCGATTCATCAGGACGAGTGGTATCCCCGCAACAGCGGTGCGATGGACGATCAGGGTGAAGGCGACGGAGAGGGCTACAACATCAACATCCCGCTCCCTCCGGGCAGCGGTCACGGCGCGTATGTCGAGACGATCCAGCAGGTCGTGGCGCCGGCGTTGCAGGCGTTCAAGCCGGATCTGATCCTGGTGCCGTCGGGCTTCGACGGCGGCATGTACGACCCGCTCGGCCGGATGATGGCCTACTCGGAGACGTTCCGCGAGATGACGCGATTGCTGATGGAAGCTGCGGACGAGCTGTGCGCGGGTCGGTTGGTGCTCAGCCATGAGGGCGGCTACAGCCCGACGTACGTGCCCTTCTGCGGCCTGGCCGTGATGGAGGAACTGAGCGGCAAGCAGTCGATCGCCGGCGATCCCTTTGAAGACAATTCGGCGACCGCTGGCGGCCAAGACCTGCAACCGCACCAGCAAGCGGTGCTCGACGATGCGAAGTTGCTGGTCGATCGGTTGAGACAACTTGAAGGAATCTAGAACTCGATCAGGCTGATCGCAGCGCCGTCGTCCGAGAGGCTCAAGGGGGCCAACTGGTCCCCGGTGGGCTCGGCTCAACAGAACCAGTCTTCGGTCAGGCCGGGGCGATGAACGTGCGGTGCAGGCGCATCGGGCCACGGGTCGGCGCCGAGCGTGCGGCAGGTGGCGTCTTTGATTTCGGTGAATGCGGCCTGGCGCTCGGCTAGTGAGGCGATCTCGCGCTGCAACCCGTCCATCCTTGGATCCTCGTGACGCCAGTTCCAGGTCAACCCGTCGACGTCGTAGGCGACCAGCGAGCCCATCTCTCGCATTGGCTCGACCAGTGGCGAGTCGGACGGCGCCAGCAGCCGAAGTCCCAGTTGGACCGGCGGGGTGACGTCGACGAGTTGTCGGGTCTCGACAAAGCGGAGGAGGGCGAGGAAGTGCTCGGCCGACGTCCAAGGGGTGAACGGCAGCCAGGTCGGTCGGATGGCGATGCCCGCCCGTTCGGTCAGGTCCAGCACGACGTCGAGGTCCGAGGCCGTGTGGCCCTTGTCGAGGATTTCGAGCAGTTGGTTGTCGACCGACTCGAAGGCCGAGGTGATGAATGTGACGCCAAGCGATGACATCTCAGGCAGGAGTTCCTGATGTTCGATCAGATGCTCGACCTTGATCGTGGCATCGAAGGTGATGTCTGGATGCTTCTCCGAGGCACGACGGAGTAACTCCATCGCGAGGTCGGGCGCGTTGAGGAAGTCGGGATCGCCGAAGGTGATGTGCTCGGCACCCATCTCGATTTGCTGATCAATGTCGGCGAGGACGGTCTCTGCGCCATTGAGCCTGAGGCGTCCGGCGTAGATCGGGGTCAACGGACAGTGGGTGCATCGGTGAGCGCAGCCACGCGTGGCCTCGACGTAGCCGGCGGGGTGTGATGCACCGGTTGCGTCTTGGTAACTGGCGTACTGGTCGATTGGGAGCAGGATCGATCGTTCCGGCACGAGCCGCGATTCGCGGTCGAACAGAGGGATCTTGGACAGTGTGTAGCCTCCAGCAAGGCGGACGAGTTGTAAGTCGGTGTCCCCGCTGATGGCTCGGCCGAGACCCAGATCTCCGAGCGAGTTGGCGGCGAGACCGTAGAAGACGATCCTGTCTGAGAACTCCTCCAGTTGTCGGGCGATGCGGATTCCCAGCCGTGCAGCGGTGTGCATCGGCGTGGATATGCCGATCAGGTCGGCCTCGGATGCAGCGGTTTGCAGGTGTTCAGAGGAGACTGACTCGACGGCCAGGTCGAGGGCAGAGACTTCGTGTCCGGCGGCGATCAAGGCTGCGGCGGGGGCGGCGATGCCGAGTGGTTGGTGACCTTGCTCGTAGGTGGAAATCAGGAGGACGGATGCCACAGTCCACCTTTGTAGGGCCCGAGGGACTCCCTCTGCCTTCGGCGTCTCCCCCTGCAAGGGGGAGAACGAGAGAGGGAGACTACTTCTTGGACGGTTTGTAGTAGGGGTTTTCGCCCGACTGGTGGTCGGTGATGTCGATCAGCTCTTCGATTTCGGGCAGCTGCTCCTTGACCGCGACCTCAATGCCCTGCTTCAACGTGACGTTGGCCATACCGCAGCCCTGGCAGCCGCCGCCCATCTCGATGTAGGCCTTGCTGCCCTGGACCTCGAGCAGTTGCACGAAGCCGCCGTGCGCGGCGATTTGCGGGTTGACCTGTTCGTCGAAGATTCTCTGGATTTCCAGCGCCAATGGGTCGCGCCAGACTGGATTGGGGTTGTTGAACTCTAGACCCGAGACGTTGGGGCCTTTGAACTCGTAGTGAACCGCGGTTCCGCGCAGGTCTTCGATGCGGTCGCCTTCGACGTAGAGCTTGAAACCCGGGTACTGAGCCGTCAGGTCACCTTCTGGTTCGAAGCCTTTTTCGACGATCGTCAAGACGTGCTCATAGCCCTGAGAGGTTCGGCCGGTGATCTTGAGGCGCAGTCCGGCGACTTCTTCCGGATAACCGGTCAAGACTTCAAGCAGTTTTGAACGCGCAACCTCCGAAAAGGTGATGCCCAGTTCGCCGGCGTCCACGTTGGTGGTCATCTCTCGCCCCAATCCGAGTCTCGTTTCCTAGCATAGCGTTCGGCATAGTCGCGTACACATCGGAGGTAGCTGTGGCAGTCGAGCAAGTATTGGTCCAGAAGAACATTGAGATCCCCATGCGCGATGGAGTCATCCTGCGGGCTGACCTCTATCGCCCGGAGGGTGCTGATCAGCCGGGGCAGGCCGTACCAGGCATCGTGACCCGAACGCCCTACGACAAGGAGCAGTCGGGCGCCGGCTTAGTCGCGGTCATGCCCAGCGCGCTCAAGTTGGCCGAGCGCGGCTACGCGGTGGTGGTCTGCGACTGCCGCGGGCGCTACGCGTCGGAGGGCGACTTCAAGCCGTTCCACCAGGAGGGTCCGGACGGCTACGACACGCTCGAGTGGATCGCCGCGCAGGAGTGGTGCGACGGCAACACGGCGATTTACGGGCCGTCATATGTCGGTGCGACGACCATGCTGGCGGCTCGTGAGCGGCCGCCGTCTCTGCGTTGCGCGATTCCAATCATCACGGCGGATGACTACTACGACGGCTGGACCTACCAGGGCGGCGCGTTCCAACTGGGTTTCGTCGGCCTGTGGGGTAGTGGAGTGGCGGCGACGGGTTATCTGCAGCAGAATCACTCTCGGCCCTTGGAGGCGGCTGGGGAGATGACCGAAGCGGTGATGGGCAACGGCTTTCGCTTGTTGGGCAGCCGACCGCTGAACACGATGCCCGGCATCTCACAGGAAGGCGTCGCCCAGTACTGGCATGAGTGGCTGGAACATGAGACGCGGGACGAGTATTGGGAGTCGGTGCGGCACTCGGCGGACTACTCGCGATTCCAGGTGCCGATGCTGCATATCGGCGGGTGGTTCGACATCTTCGGGATCGGGACGGTGCGCAACTTCCGCGGGATCTCGGCCGACGGAAATCCGGAACAGCATCTGATCATGGGGCCCTGGGCGCACACCAACTATGACCGCTGGCTGGGCGAGATGGAGTTTGGGCCGACGGGCGCGGCAGCGGCGGCGAATGTGATTGCAGACATCAATATGTTCCTCAACCGGCACCTGAAGGGCGCCGAGCGGGAGTTGCCCAGCGTGCGCTGGTTCCTGGTGGGTGCGAATGAGTGGCGGACTGACGAGTCGTGGCCGCCTCCCAACGCAGAAGAGCGTTCGCTGTACCTCGCCTCGGACGGCGGCGCGACGATGCACTACGGCGACGGCCGCCTCGTCGATGAGCGTCCCGATGACGACATGCGCTGGGATGAGTTCATGTACAGCGGCTACAAGCCGGTGATCACCGAGGGCGGCTCGACGCTGCAACAGGCGATTGGTCTGCCGGGTCCGCGCGATCAGACTCGGACAGAGAGTCGGGACGATGTGCTCTGCTACACGACGGAACCGCTGACCGAAGCGGTCGACGTGGCCGGCCCGGTCGAGGTGGATATCTGGTTCTCCAGCAACC
>DAOUHS010000006.1:0-2376 GCA_034428415.1 Dehalococcoidia bacterium | reverse complement strand
GGGTCGGAAATGTCGAAGCGGTGGATGGCGGTATCGCGCCACCAGTTGGTCGGCGCGGCGAGATAGAGGGAATCCCGCGATGCGTAGACCGTCGGGTTGGTCGCCATGCCCAGCACCGCGACGCTGCCCCACTCGCCGATGCCCTCGGTCAGGTCAAACGAGAGCATGAACGCCGTGCTTGGCGGCTCGCCCCAGCGGGTCGGCAGACGATCCTCAGGCGCGAACGTCTGCGAGCATTCGACCGCATAGCCGTGCGAGAACGAAAGATCGGCATGGTCCTGGAAACCGAACAAGGGGAACCACTGGCCGAGATTGAAGGCGTCCCGGAGCGCCTCGTTGTATTGCTCGGCATTGGTCCAACGGTTCTGCCAACCAAATGACCAGGGCGACACAAACGGGATCACCGAGCTGTGCTGCATCGCGACTCGCAAGTCATCACCTACCAGACGGGCGCTGAGGAAGCGCCCGTCAAGGTTGAGTTCGCGCAACACCGTCGGCGATGCGGCATCGCTGATATCGATCTCAAGCACCTCACTCTGCTCGCGGAAGTAGTTCAGCTCGTGCTCCGGCCGGATCAGCTCTCCGTCGTCAACCTTGAGCGTGCTCATAATGCCGCTGAGCTGGCGAACAACGATCGCCTTCCCGCTACCGATTAGCAGCTCCTGTCGATGCCCGAGGTCCGAGAACTCAATCCGCCCAACTTCAACCAGCGGCCCCGCTTCCGTGATCTCAGCAATCAGCAGCGACTGCGGACGCAGGATGTAGAAATGCGTGCCGTCGGTCTTGATGAGGTCCGACTCGTCAACACCACGCTCCTGGACATTGGTGCCGGTCTCGGAAACCTCACCCTCGTCGGCTGCAACGGACTCCGCCTCATCCCTAGCAACCGCATCCTCGCCTCCGCCAGTCTGCGGGAAGTTGGTATCAAACTCCTCCTGCGCCGCTTCTTCTTCCTCTTCTTCGATGTACTGCTCCTCCTGCGCCGACGCCACAGCCAGCTTCACGTAGTGCTCATGCAGGTCGCCGCAGCCGGTGAACCCACGCAGAGACCCCGAATCAGAGGACTGAGCCAGGGCAAAATGCTGCGTCGCAACAATCCCCAGCGCCAGGATCGGAACAACAGCAAGCAGCCAGAGTCGGGATTGGTTCATGACAAGCTCCGGTCAATCGGTGGCGAGAATCTAGCGCGCCTGATGGTTAGACGACGGAGCGATTGGTCGGGTTCCCTAGGAAGTCCGACGAAGCAGCGTTCTCCTAAGGACTGGACTCTCTCTCTGCGTAGGCGCCGCAATGGTCCAGGTTGCTTTGGATTGGAGTTTCAAACAGGCCAGTCAGGTCAAACACCACCGGTCCGATTGCCAGATCCGGGATTTGTAGCGTCAATGAGTCGGCCAGCAACATGCCAACGAGCAGTCCTCCTTCTTCGACATCGGCGACGGCTTTCTCCCCATCGCCTGAGACCCACAATTCACTCTTCGTTGCGTTTGAGTCATCCATCGTCACGATGAACCCAAATGGATCGTTGGACGCGTGCTCACGATTCAGGCCTTCAATTCGAACCAAGAGCTGCCCGGCAGCACTGCACAGCAGGACGAGTCGCAGACCAGGCACGGACTCATCCGCTTGGAGCGGTGCGATTCGGACGCTTGAGGCAAGAATACTTCTACTGCCGAATGAGCTCTCGACGGCCTCATATGTCAGATAAGGCGAGACTGCGCCGCTCACGCCGGTCAACGGCACATGTGTCGGCTCGGCGACGCGCCGTTCGGTTGGGTGATAGTCGCCGCAGTAGTCAAGATTGTCTTGCAGTGGGGTATTGAATAGCTGACCGACCGGTACCTTGGCTGGGCCGATGCCGAGTTCGGGGACTGCGATTGACAGATGCGCAGCGAAACGCAACTTCGCATAGAACGATCGCGCATCTTCACCGGTCAGCTCCAATCCACGAGAGAGGACCCCTTGCCAGCGCTGGTGTATAGCGCTGTCGGCGTCAATCCTGACTTCGACCGCAAACGAATCCGCAGCGGTCTCTTTAGGACCGAACATGTGGAACTCGAGTCCACCCTGCGTACAGGCAACCGCGAACCCGAGGACGCCGTAACTGGCGGCCGGCTCAGCGATGAAGTAGCTGACTCCCGAATACGCATGGACGTGCTGCGGAAGCCAGGATGAGTAGTGGAGCGGGCCTCGAAGGGGAGACCGGACACCATCCAACGGTACGTAGGTCTGGGTCGGGAGTCTGGAAGTCTCTATGGTCTCCGAGTTCGTCGACCACTCGGGAATGTCGTCTGAGCAGGCCACAGCCGCGACTGCGCAAAGCAGCAGAAGCGAAGACCAGGCGATCAACGCAGCTCTCGGGTGCGTCAATCGATCGCT
>DAOUHS010000005.1:0-3741 GCA_034428415.1 Dehalococcoidia bacterium | reverse complement strand
TGGTGCTTGCCGATCCACTGGAACCACGGGCTCACGGGTGCCCCCGGAGGCTCTCGCCGCGAACCGGGAATGATCGTGTTGAGGACGCACAGGCGCTTGACCCGATCAAGATTGCGCACGGCGTACTGAGAGCCCATCGGGCCGCCCCAGTCCTGCATCACGAATGTGATGTCTCGCAGGTCGAGCTCCTCGATCAGCGCGGCCAGATTGCCGACGTGCGTCCTGAGCGTGTACTCCCGATCCTGCGGTGTTTCGCTTTTGCCAAAGCCCATGTGGTCGGGCACGATCACCCGATTCGTCTCTGACAGGCCGGGAATGAAGTTGCGATAGAGGTAACCCCAGGTCGGTTCGCCGTGCAGCAGGACGACCGGCTCGCCTTCGCCCTCGTCGACGTAGTGCATGCGGAAGCCGGGGGCGTCGGTGAAGTGCGGCTCGAATGGGAACGTGCCGTCGAAGGTCTCGTTGGGAGGGATCATGACTAATCTCAATTCCACAGCAAATCTGTCCACTCTCGGCGACAACGCTAAGGGGTGGGCGGTGATGGCGTCTATGACAATGAGAGTTGCCTTGTAAGTATATATGTTCTATGATACGCATTGTGGATAGTGTGGAAAGAGAGGTGCGCCATGCAGAAATCTCCGATTGAGTGGACCGAAGCGACTTGGAATCCGGTTACCGGCTGCACAGAGATCAGCCCTGGATGTGCTCACTGCTACGCGAAGACTTTTGCGGAGCGGTTTCGCGGTGTTCCCGGCCATCCATATGAGAACGGCTTCGATCTCCAACTCCGACCTGAGCGCCTGGATCAGCCGCTTCGCTGGAAGAAGCCGCGGACGATTTTCGTCAACTCAATGAGCGACCTGTTTCACGAGGCTGTGTCGGACGACTACATCCAGCAGGTGTTTGAGGTGATGGAGTCCGCCGAGCGTCACCGTTTCCAGGTGCTAACCAAGCGATCGGAGCGGCTCGCTCAACTAGCACCGTCGCTGCCCTGGCCCTCAAATGTGTGGATGGGCGTGTCGGTGGAGAATCAGAGGTTCTCTTGCCGAGTTGACGATCTTCGGAAGGTTCCCGCGGCGGTGCGGTTTCTTTCGTGTGAGCCATTGCTGGGCGCGCTGGAGCTTGATCTTGATGAGATCCACTGGGTGATTGCCGGCGGTGAAAGCGGCCCGGGCGCTCGCGCGATGGATCCCGAATGGGTTCGTGGCGTTCGAGATCAGTGCGCCGAAGCGAACGTACCGTTCTTCTTCAAGCAGTGGGGTGCGCACGATGAATGCGGTAGACGGGTTGGAAAGAAGCTAGCCGGGCGTCGGCTAGACGGAGCCGACTGTGCCGAGATGCCAGAGGCGTTTGATCTGTGACCGATTCCACTGAACTTGAGAACATCTATGGAGGCGATTGGACGATCACGAAGTTGGTCGTTCTCAAGAAATACATGAATGCATTCACGGGAGTACTGCGCGACAAGGGCTTCAATCTCTGGTATTGCGACGGATTCGCGGGTAGTGGGGAAGTGCGTATCAAACACGGCAGATTTGCCGGATACACAATCAAGGGCTCCGCTCAGATCGCGTTGGAGGTGGAGAACCGGCGATTTCATCGTCACATGTTCGTCGACAATCAGCAGGAAAACGTCCAAGCCCTTCGCCAGATGATTGAGGGACGAGCGCACGCAAATGCGCGGGCAGAACTCGGTGACGGAAACCAGCACATCCCAGAATTCATCGGAGAGATGACAGATGACCACCGAGCGGTCGTGTTTATCGACCCATTTGCGACAGAGGTGAGTTGGACAACGGTGGAGAAAGTGGCTGACTCGGAAAAGTGCGATCTGATGCTCATGTTCCCTGTCGGAGCGATTCGTAGGTTGCTGCGTCGCAGAGGTGAGCCGGTCAGCGGCATCGCAGCCCGTCTCGATCGGATCTTTGGGAACGGGCAATGGAGGTCTCTATATGCACCTCCAACTGATCCAATTCTTTCGGATGAGTTTTCGTGGTTGGAGTCGCCCGAGGGCTTCTCGCAAATCGTCGAGCATTACCGAGGAAACTTGGCGGATGCATTCCATACCGTCTTACCTCTGGAGTTCCCGCTTCTGAAAGATCGAATGAGTCCCGGCACGCAGCTCTTCGAGTTGATGTTTGCCGCATCAAACCCACGAGGTGCAGAGCTCGCAGTCAGAATCGCAGGCGACATCATGCGCAAGGCAAAACGAGAGCCTGAAGATCTGCTCGCAGAAGCGAACGAATTGGTATTGGGTACGTGGGATACGTCCATCATTTCCGGCGACGTTGACGTCAGCTCCCAGCTGAGTCTCTTCAGCTAGGCGTTGCGGAGGGCCGCGACCAATCGTCACCCCGACGAGACCGCTCAAACTTCTCCCGCTGCTCGACCTCGACTCGGGCGGCGGCGATGTCTCCGGCGATCTTGGCCTGTTCCCAGTTGTCCTTGTTGTCTTCTCCGCTGACCATGCGGCCTACCAAGGCGGCGATGACTCCGAGGAACAGACCCCACCTCAGACCTCTCCAGAAGCCCATCTCAGCTGCCTCCCTGACGGAAGTTGCCGCTGAGCACGTCGAACATCCTCTGGATTCTTGAGGCGGTGGCGTAGGCGCGGATCACTGGTTCGGCGGCAGACTCGCCCAGATATTCGGCGGTTCCCTTGACGGATTTGACCGTCTCCTGCGCGTTCTCGAGCAGCGGCGGCACGCCTTCCTGGAAGGTCTTGCGGGCCGCTCGGAGCAGGCGGAAGGAGAGGAATCCGACGACGATCGTGGCCAGGATCACGACGATCAATGCGATCACGCTGAGCAAGCCGGCGACGATGATGACGATGTCGCGGATGTCGGTGATTGTGCTCAGCGGCATGAGGTGAGCGTACCCTAAGCCGTCGATTCCACCGTGCCTCCGCCGAGCACTCGGTCCCCCTGGTAGAAGACGGCGGCCTGTCCACGCGCGACGGCTCGTGCCGGCTCGTCCAGGGTGAGACTTGACCCATCGAGTCTGGAGGGCAGTGGCGCTGAGCGATAGCGCAGCTGCACCTGAAACTGTTCGGTCGGCTCGGCCAACCAGCGCACATCGGACAGCTCTACTTGCTCGACCAATAGGTGATCGGCACTGCCGACGGTGACCACGTTCGTCTCGGGGTCGATGGATGTGACGAATTGGCGCTGGCCTCCGCCACCGGTCTGCAAACCCTTGCGCTGGCCGATGGTGAAGTGTTGGACCCCCTGATGACGACCGACCTCGCGGCCTTCGGTGTCGAGCATCAGACCGGGCCGATCGGCGACCCTGGTCGCGATTACTGCCCGGTAGTCGCCGCCGGGGACGAAGCAGATGTCGGCGCTCTCGGGCTTGTCGGCGACTGCCAGATCGTGCCGCTCAGCGACGGCCCGAACCTCGGACTTCTGCAACCCGCCGACGGGGAACAAGGTCATCGCCAGTGCCTCGGGCGACAACGTGTAGAGGAAGTAGGACTGGTCCTTGTCCCGGTCGAGTCCGCGCAACAGCTGAGGGCGACCTTTCTGACCGGCGTCCGTTCTGGCGTAATGACCAGTCGCGATCCAGTCGGCGCCGAGCGCCCTGGCGCGATCGAGGAAGGCATCAAACTTGATGTAGGTGTTGCAGTTGAGGCAAGGATTCGGCGTGCGGCCGTTGGCGTACTCGTCGATGAACTGATCAACCACGAACTTCCGAAACGGTTGCTCCAGATTGAGCGTGTAATGCGGAATGCCGAGACGCTGC
>DAOUHS010000004.1:0-4597 GCA_034428415.1 Dehalococcoidia bacterium | reverse complement strand
CAGAGATGCAGGGCATGCATGCTGGCCAGGTGCGAGTAGTAGTTGTGCGGCGCAACGTTGAGCTCATAGCTCTCGGCCAGCAGCGCCACGTCGCGTGACCGCGAGAACCCTTGCCAGCACACATCGATCATCACGTTGTCCATTGACCGCTGCTCAAGAAAGGGAAGATAATCGCGGACCGTATAGAGGTTCTCTCCGGAGGTGATTGGCACCCTCGTCTGACTACGCACATCAGCCAGAGCTTCGGCATCGTAGATGTCGATCTCGACCCACATCATCTCAAGGTGTTCGATCGACTGGCAGATCTGGCGAGCCGCCAACGGCGTGCAGTTGAAGTTGACGTCCAGGGCAATCTGCACATCCGGCCCGGCGCCTGCCTTGAGCGCGCCAATGTACTCAGGAACATGACGCAGCACCGCCGGCGTCGTGTTGCTATCGATGTTCTCGACATCCTGCTGCAACCCAAACGTGCGGGTCGGATCACCCGGAAAGAGAATGTTCGTCTTCAGCGCATGAAAGCCCTTGGCCCGCACCTCTTCGCCCAGCGCCGTGACGTCACCCATGGTCCGCACGGGCGGCGCCCCGACCACCCAATCGTCGCCGTTGTGCCACTTGATCCGCTGGAAGTTGCTCGCCCGAGAGCTGCCGCAATGCGACCAATAGATCAGCTGCCGCTCCCGAGTCGGCCCGCCAAACAGCGAGTACACCGGCACGCCCAGAGCCTTCCCCTTGATGTCCCACAGCGCCAGCTCGACCCCCGCAATCGCCTTGGCCACGACCCCACCCGGAGACTGCCGAGCCATCCGATACATGTCCCAGTAGCGAGCCTCAACCGCCAGCGGATCACTCCCGATCAACATCGGCTCCAGATCAGCAATCGTCCCCACGATCCCATAGGGAGTCCGCCCGTCCGAAATCTCCCCATACCCCGTGATCCCATCCGACGTACGGACAGCAACAAACTGCCACGGCCGCCAACCCGCATCAACAACAAACGTCTCAATCTCAGTGATCTTCATGGCGTGCTCCAACCCTGCCGGTGCGTCAGCGCAGGTTAGTCCTACGTGCGCAGTTGCTAGATTGATCACGGAGGCCCCGCCGTGAACGACCCATCCGAAATGCTCTCCCCCTACCGAGTCCTCGACCTGACCAACGAGCGAGGCCAATTCACCGGCAAACTGCTCGCCGACCTTGGCGCCGACGTGATCAAGGTCGAGCCTCCCCAGGGAGACCCGGCCCGCCAGCGTGGACCCTGGGTCGACGACATCCCCGGCCCCGACCGCAGTCTCCGCTGGCTCGCTTGGAACACCAACAAGCGCAGCGTCACCATCGACCTTTCCGACCCCACAGGACGAAACCGATTCCTCCAACTCGCCCAATCAGCCGACATCGTCCTGGAATCGTTCGCTCCCGGACACCTCGACGACCTCGGCCTCGGATATGAGGCGCTGTCCCAGGCCAATCCCGGACTAATCCTGGTCTCCATCACCCCCTTCGGACAGACCGGGCCCTACCGCGACTACCAGGCCACCGACATCGTCTTCTGGGCGATGAGCGGCAACATGTCGATCACCGGTGAATCCTCCGGCCCACCCGCGCACATCAGCGACGACTGCCAGTCATTCCTCCACGCCGGCGGAGACGCCACAATCGGCGCCTTGGTTGCCCTAACCCAACGAGCCCGCACAGGCCGAGGTCAACACGTCGATCTCTCGATCCAGGAAGCAACCTCCAGAGGCCTCTATCAAATCACCGGCAGCTGGGACATGACCGGCCGCAATCTCCCTCGGGACGCTCGCCCGAATGTAGGTGAAGGCAACTTGTCGTGGACCTGGCGATGCCGCGACGGGTATGTGATCTGGGTTGCCCCAATCGGACCAGGCTCCGTGAAGCGGTTGAGCGGGATGTTTGCCTGGCTCAACGAGCTTGGCGAGGGACACGAGCTGCAATCAATCGACTGGGAAAACCTGCAACTTGGGCAGATCACTGAGGACGACTGGAAGCACTTCACTCGTCTATTCGAGGACGTGTTCATCGGCCGGACCAAGCGGGAACTACTCGAAGCCGCAGTGCGGCACGACTTTGCCCTCTTCCCCTCCGCGACGACAGCCGACACGCTCACCAACGAACAGCTCAAAGCCCGAGGATTCTGGCGCGACGTGGATCATCCCTCGCTCGGTCGCAGCATCCGCATGCCCGGACCGTTCGCACAGGGCGATCACCCGACACCAGCCCAGACCAATCCCGCGCCGACCCTCGGACAACACAACAAAGAGGTGTTCGCCCAGCTCGCCAGCGCGCCCGAACCGGTCGCCAGCACCCCCGCACCAATCAGTGGCGCAGCCTCCAACGGCGTCACACCGGACTCCAGGCCGCTGGAAGGCATCAAGATCGCCGACTTCGGCTGGTTCATGGTCGGACCACAAACGATCAAGGCATTCTCCGACTTCGGCGCCGACGTCGTGCACGTCGAAAGCACCGCCCGCCTCGACGCCCTGCGAATCGTCGGCCCATTCCAGGACGACGTCCTCGATCCCGAACGCTGCGGCGAGTACGCACAGGTCCGCACCGGCGGTCGAGCGATCAACGTCGACCTCTCGACCGAGGCAGGCATGACCATCGCCCACCGACTTGTCAAGTGGGCCGACGTCGTCTTCGACAACTTCTCCGCCGGAGCCATGGTTCGCATGGGCCTGGGCCATGAGGCGCTGCGCAAGCTGAACCCGGATGTGATCGTGCTCAGTTCCAGCGGACAGGGACAGTACGGTCCGCATGCGCACGGAAAGGGCGGCGGCGGACACTACGCCGCACTCGCCGGATTCAATGAACTGACCGGTTGGCCCGAGGGCGAGCCGGGATACCTCAGCGCCTACACCGACTTCATCGCTCCGCGCTTCAACATCCCGTTGCTCCTGGCTGCGCTCGATCACCGCCGCCGCACCCGTAAGGGCCAGTACTTCGAGCTCTCCCAGTACGAGGCCGGAGTCCACTGGCTCACGCCCTCCATTCTCGAGTACGCCGTCAACGGTCGAGTCGCCGACCGACAGGGCAACCGACAGCCCGACGCCGCGCCACATGGGGCATTTCGCTGCGCCGCAGACCGCTGGTGCGTGATTGCGGTCACCAACGACGACCAGTGGCAATCGCTCTGCAACGCCATGGGAGCTTCTTCGCTCGCTGATGATCCGCGCTTCCTCACGCTCCAAGATCGCAAGACGAACGAGGACGAACTGGATCGCCTGGTCGAGCAATGGACAACCCAACACGACGCCTTCGACGTCATGCACACGCTCCAGGGCCTCGGCGTCCCGGCCGGCGTCGTCCAGACCGGCGAGGACCTGCTCGAGCACGACCCGCAACTCCGACACCGCAACTTCTACCAGCGTCTGGATCATCCCGCACTCGGCTCATACCGGGCGCCGCAGGCCTCATTCAGATTGTCCGCCGCACCATGCGAGCTGCAGCGTGTCCGATTGCTCGGGGAGGATACCTACGAAGTCCTCAGCGAATCGCTAGGCCTCTCCGAGGAGGAGATTGAGCAGTTTGCACTGGCAGGCGCGCTGGTTTAGGGCGCGTCTCCTCTCCCCCTTTCCCCCGTAGGGGGGAGAAGGGATCTGGGAGTGCTGCAAAGGTCTCCTTGCACGAAGAGCAACCGAGAGCCTGCCGCGCACTTGATGCGGGGGATGAGGATTCGCACTCGGCCCCTCCGGATGCGGGACTGATAGATCGTTAGCCTTCGCGCCATCGACAACTGCAGAAGGACCAACCTGTGAAAATCACCAACATCAGCGCCATCCCCACGTCGCCGGGCACCACCGCCCACCCGATGTTCAACTTCCCGCCTTGGAACTACGTCTTCGTCAAGGTCGAGACCGACGAGGGCAT
The DNA here is from genome assembly GCA_034428415.1 of Dehalococcoidia bacterium. Classification (GTDB taxonomy): domain Bacteria; phylum Chloroflexota; class Dehalococcoidia; order Bin125; family Bin125; genus Bin125. The sequence continues at coordinate 712 of DAOUHS010000004.1, read as the reverse complement.
CACCGGCTGGGGCGACGCCACCTGCGGACCCATGGCCGTCGCCTCGCTGGTCGAGGAGTACGGCGGCATGATCATCGGCGAAGACCCGTTCCGCATCGAAGAACTCTGGCAAACTCTCCACCATCGCTACTTCACCCGCGGCGGACCGATCCAGAACAGCGCCCAGGCCGGCATCGAGATGGCGCTCTACGACATCAAGGGCAAGGCACTCGGCGTTCCCGTCTACGAGCTCCTCGGCGGCAAGATGCGAGACCAGATCTGGACCTACGGCCGCTGGGACGGCCCCTCGCCCGAAAGCGCCGCCGAGTTCGCACTGAGCCAGCTCGAGCTGGGCTTCACCGCGCTCAAAGGCGACCCCTTCGACCACCGCGGCCTCTTCATCAGCTACGAGGCCGAGAAAAAGGCAATCGACACCCTCGCCGCCGTTCGCGACGCCGTCGGCTTCGAAGTCGAGCTGCTCGTCGAAGTCCACGGACGCCTCACTCCCGCCGAAGCAATCCGCATCGGCAACGCCATGGAGCAATACCGCCCCTTCGTCTACGAGGAGCCGGTCCCCTTCGAGAACATCGACGCCATGGAACAGGTCGCCCGCGGCACCAACATCCCCATCGCCACTGGAGAGCGGATCTACAGCCCCTTCACTTACTTCGACCTCCTCCAGCGACAGATCGTCGCCATGATCCAGCCCGACATGATCCAGACCGGCGGGATC
>DAOUHS010000003.1:0-3710 GCA_034428415.1 Dehalococcoidia bacterium | reverse complement strand
CCAAGTGGTAAGGCAGGGGTCTGCAAAACCCTTATCACCGGTTCGAATCCGGTCGTCGCCTCCAACCCCCTCCTCTGACACATTCCTTTGCCTTCCTTCGACTCGCAGACCGCGCTGATCGTCGTTGATATCCAGAACGACTTCGCGCATCCGGACGGGTCGCTCTTCGTCTCCGGCGCGGACCGGGTCATCGCCAACGCCAACCGAGCGATTGATGACGCGACCGCAGCCGGCGCACTGGTGGTCTATACCCAGGACTGGCATCCCGAGCACACACCGCACTTCGAGCGCGACGGCGGGATCTGGCCGGTCCACTGTGTCGGCGAGACCTGGGGCGCGGCGTTCCACTCCGATTTGACGACGAGCGCGGGCCCTGTCGCGCGCAAAGGTGTCGATGGGAACGACGGCTACTCGGGGTTCACGACCAGGGATCCGGCGAGCGGTGAGCGACGGCAGACCGAGCTGGAAGATCTCCTGCTGGAGGCAGAGGTCGAGCGCTGCGTGGTCGTTGGTCTGGCGACCGACTATTGCGTCAAGGAGACGGTTCTCGATGCCTGTCGGCTGGGGTTTGAGGTGCTTGTGCCGCACTCCTGCGTTGCTGCCGTGAATCTCCAGGCGGGCGACGGCGACGCCGCCCTCGAGGCCATGGCGGAAGCAGGGGCGCTCATCGAATAGTGTTCACAGAGTGAGCACGCCCTCCGCACTCTTCGTCGACCTCTACGAACTGACGATGGCGCAGGTCTACTACGACCGCGGCATGACCGATGAAGCCGTATTCGAGCTGACCGTCCGCGAGCTGCCGCATAACTGGGACTACCTGATAGCCGCCGGTCTGGAGCGCGCCCTCAACTTCCTCGAAACCCTGCGCTTCACCGAGGACGAGCTCGACTACCTGTCGACATTGCCGCAATTCGATTCAGCCTTCCTCAAGCGACTTCGCAACCTCCGGTTCACGGGAGAGGTCTGGGCGCCGCCCGAAGGCACAATCGTCTACGAGCACGAACCGTTGATCCAGGTCATCGCGCCCCTGCCGGAAGCGCAGATTGTTGAAACCGCGATGATCAACCAGATCGCCTTTCCGACGTTGGTGGCCAGCAAGGCGGCACGGGCCGTCGACGCGGCAGGGGGGCGTCCGGTCGTCGAGTTCGGTGGCCGTCGCGCCCACGGTTCAGAGGCCGCAATCGAAGCATCTCGCTCGTCTTACATTGCCGGTTTCGAGGCGACCTCATCGGTCGAGGCGGGCCGTCGCTACGGCATTCCAACCACCGGGACGATGGCTCACAGCTTCGTCCTGGCAGAGGGCGACGAAGCTGACGCATTCGATGCATTCGTCTCCCGCTATCCGGGAACAACGTTGCTGGTTGACACCTTCGAGACCACGACCGGCGTGACCAACGCCATCAAGACGGCAAAACGCTTCGGGCCCGGATCGGTTGGGGCGATCCGGATCGATTCCGGAGACTTTGGCCAGGAGGCCTGGCAGGCCCGAATAAAGCTCGACACCATGGGACTCACTGACGTGCGGATCGTCGCCAGTGGAGGCCTCGACGAATACCAGATCGCGCAACTGGTCGAGGCGAACGTGCCAATCGATGTGTTCGCTTGCGGCACCAGCATCGTCGCACCTCCCGATGCTGCGACACTCGATTCCGCCTACAAGATGGTCGAATATCAAGGACGTCCTGTCGCTAAACGCTCAGTCGGCAAACCCAGCTTGCCGTGCCGAAAGCAGATTTGGCGTACGGCGGACTCCGATCTCGTCACTCGCTTCAACCACGAACCGCCGGTGCAAGTGGTTCCTGTCCTCCAGCCGGTCATGATGGATGGCCGCCGACTCACCCATACCACGGAATCGCTGGACGAAATCCGCGCTCGTGCAACCAACGAGCGCGGTGCACGCACCGTTGTGATCGATCCGTCGCTGCGGCTGGGCGGTTGATCGTGCCGGGGCGCGTGCGTCGACGCTCGATACTGATTGCGCTTGGCCTGATGCTGTTCTCCCTCGTCGGCGCGACCGGGCTCATGAACGGCGCACCGTCTTGTGAGGAGCGGATTGTCAAGGAATGGTTCACCAACCGTGCAGATTGTTGGGTGGCACAAGGCGACCAAGTCACCGTGTTCTCCCCACGCAGCGACAGACATGCCGAACACTTGGCCTTGGTTGCCGAGCAGACCCTCGAGACCATCCATGCCTTGCTTCGCCAGACCCAGGAACCGGTCGGCGGCCTGCGTCTGATCGCCTGGCCTGACCCGGAACTACCAGCTCTCAGCGCCGTGCCGCAACGACTCAATGGCGCGTCCCTGTTCTTGGTTGCTGGCGAAGACGGCAACCATATTCGCAGCGCGATCAGCGACATCGTGGTCGACCGAGCGGCGTTCCCACATCAGGAACGAGTTCCGCTCTGGCTCCGGATCGGGCTTCGACATTGGGTGAGGGGTGGCGAGCAAAGTGCGTTGCTCCAGCCGGCGCGCAAAATTGCAACCGATCCTCTCTATGCCTATGACCGCTATTTCTCGCTCCACGCTCTCGATACTTGGCCAGCGCTCGAGGCCTACCAGCAACTCTACGTCAGCCAGTCGCTGGCGATGCTTGCCTGGCTGCTGCAAGACTGGCCCGCCGATTCGTTGAGCAACCTGTTCGCCGGTCTGTCGGAAGGCCGTTCGTTCGAGACTGCTCTAGCCAACGCCTACAAACTGGACCAGAGAACGTTTGTCGACGATTTCCACCGGCAGGCGGAACGCATCACGCAACTCTCCTGGCCGTACACCGAGCCGTCGCCCTGGAGTGATTGGTTCACAACCGCTCGGGTGATTGCCATCGCGTTCGTGGTGATTGTGCTGCTCCTCGTTGGGCGATGTTGGTGGTGGCTGCGCCGCCCGGCAGACATACCCAATCGGCGCGCCGGCATTGAGTTACGGCGCTACCTACCGAGAGCAGGTAGCTTCCGATTTTGAATCGCGAACCTCGAAGACAGCACCTCCCTCGCTGATAGACTGAAAACCGAACAAACATAGTTGGAGTACTACGGTATGTCCGAATCCAGAACCGACACTCCCGGAGTCGTAATCCCGATCTGGGATGACGAGCTCGACGACTTCGAGACGGAAGCCACAGCGTTCAAGGCGGAGCAGCGCGACGAGGTGGAGTTCATGCTCTACCGATTGCGCCAGGGCGTGTACGGACAGCGGCAGGCCGACGTACACATGAACCGGATCAAGCTGCCCATGGGCGGCGTCACCGCCGATCAACTCGACGGCCTCGCGGAAGTCTGCGAGACCTTCGCGCCGCTGCGCAAGGGCCACATTACGACCCGCCAAAACATCCAGGTACACTTCGTCCCGCTCGACCAGATGCCGGACATGCTCCGCGTCCTGGGCAAGGTCGGACTCTCGTCACGCGAGGCCTGCGGCAACACCGTGCGCAATGTCACTGCCGACCCCTGGGCCGGAATCATGCCGGATGAGGTCTTCGACCCCACGCCCTACGCGGGCGCGTTTGTTCGCTACTGGGTACGCAACTCGATCTCCCAGTTGTTACCCCGACCCTTCTAGTTCTCCGCTCCTTGCTTTTCCTCCTCTTTTTCTCTCTCTTCTCTTCCCTCCCTCTCTTTTTTCTATACGGTCCGCGTGATTGACGGAGAAGAGGTTCGCGGCTTCCGCGTGAGCTTCGGTGGTCTCTCTTCTCTTATGCCCAAGGAAGCGGTCACGTT
>DAOUHS010000002.1:0-10338 GCA_034428415.1 Dehalococcoidia bacterium | reverse complement strand
GGATGGCTGCAGCAGCGTTCCTACGACGCCTCGATGGTGCAGGCGGTCAATATGCCCCTGATGACGATGTTCGGCGCCGCCGCCATCGTCATCACGATCTGGTACGGCGGGCGTGAGGTCATCAACGGCAACTTCACCGTAGGCGAACTCACCATGTTCCTGATGTTCCTCACGATCCTGCAAATGCCGATTCGCGGTCTCGGTTGGATGGTGATGATGGTCCCCCGAGCGGCCACCGCCGGGATGCGCATCTTCGAGATCCTCGACCAGGAATCGGAAGTGCAAGACCACCCAGGCGCGGTGGCGCCGGCTCAGCCCCAAGGCCACGTCAAGTTTGATAACGTCAACTTCGCCTACGACCCGCGCTCGCCGGTGCTCGGCAACATCGATTTCGAGGCCCGACCCGGTGAACTGATCGCGCTGCTGGGACTGACCGGCAGCGGCAAGACGACCGTCGTCAACCTCATTCCGCGCTTCTACGACGTGAGCGCAGGTCGGGTCACGTTCGATGATCAGGATGTCCGCGAGTGGCCGCTGGAGGCGCTGCGTCGGCAGGTGGCGATCGTACAGCAGGAAGTCTTCCTCTTCGCCGCCTCGCTCAAAGAGAACATCGCCTACGGACGTCCCGACGCGACCGATGAGGAGATCGAGGCGGCGGCCAAGCTAGCGCGGATTCATAACTTCATCGACCGCCTGCCCGAGCAATACGATACCTGGGTCGGCGAGCGCGGCGCCAACTTCTCAGGCGGTCAGAAGCAGCGGATCGCGATTGCCCGGGCGTTGTTGATGGACCCGCGTGTGTTGATCTTCGACGACTCGACATCGTCGGTCGATGCGGCGACGGAGTTTGAAATCCAGCAGGCGATGGCCGTGCTAATGCGCGGGCGGACGACATTCGTCATCGCTCACCGGCTGCGCTCGCTGCGCGAGGCGGACCAGATCCTGGTATTGGACAAGGGTCAGATCGTGCAGCGCGGGAAGCATGACGAGCTGCTCGAGCAGGGTGGCCTCTACCGCGAGATCTACGACTTGGAGCTGCGAGACCAGGAGTCGGCGCATTCCTCGCCAATCGAAGCGGTCGCAGCGGCGGGCGGGAGCGGCTGAGATGGGCATGATGGGCGGCGGGATGGCCGGCGGCTGGACGTCCAACCTGGGCGGCGGCGGGCACGGCCCGCGCAGCGCTTGGGCGAGTTCGGCATCGATGGCCGACGGCTGGGATAAGGAATACGGCTCGCTCTACAACCCGCAGCTCGTGAGGCGCTTCGGACGCTACATCGCTCCCCACAAGAAGCGCCTGGGCGCGGCGATCGTCGCCAACGCGCTGTTCGCCGTCGCGTTCAACATCCAGGTACTCGTGGTCTACCGGGCGCTGCAGGGAGCGCTGGAAAACGGAATTCTCTCGGAACTGGACCGGATCGCGATCGCGTTCGCCGTGATCGTGCTGGTCTCCTGGGGAGCTGAGTTCCTGCGTCAGTGGCTGATGGCGAATGTCGGCCACCCAATCTTGAGACGGATGCGTCAGGATGTGTTCGATCACCTGATGCGGCTGGAGCATCGCTTCTACGACCGCGGCGAGGTCGGCGCGATCATGTCCCGCGTGACCTCCGATGTGCAGGTCTTGCAGGAGATGTTGACCTCGGGCGTGCTGACGGTGATTGGCGACATCTTCGGCCTCGTGATCATCATGGCCGTGATGTTGTTGATCGACTGGCAACTGGCGTTGGTCGCGTTTGCCGTGCTGCCGATCCTGATTGTCTCGATGGTGTTCTGGAGCCGGCGTGCGCGGATGGCGTTCCTGGAAACGCGCGTGGCGATTGCGGCGGTGAACTCGACCTTGAACGAGGACCTCAACGGGGTGCGCGTCGTGCAGAGCCTGAACCGGGAGTCTGAGAACGCCAAGCGCTTCGATCGGATCAACAACTGGAATCTGCGCGCGACGCGCAGGGCGGGCTTGCTCTCGGCAGCGATCATGCCCCTGGTCGAGATCCTGATCGCGCTGGCTACGGCCCTGATCATCGTGGTTGCCGCGGTCCGACTGAGCGGCGGCGGGCTGGACGAGGCGGTTGGGGTCGCCGCGATCATCGCCTTTGCGATCGGCATCCAGCGCTTCTTCGACCCCGTCCGCGACCTGGTCCTGCAGTACACGATGTTCCAGCGCGCGATGGCCGGCGCCGAGCGCGTGTTTGAAGTGCTCGACACCGAACCGGAAATTGAGGATGCGGAAGACGCCAAGCACCTGCCCGACATCGCCGGACACGTGAGATTCGACAACGTCTCGCTGGAGTACGTCGAGGGCGTGCGCGTGCTGTTCGACCTCGACCTGGAAGTCCAGCCCGGAGAGACCGTTGCGCTAGTCGGCGAGACCGGCGCCGGCAAGACCTCGATCACCTCGCTGATCACACGAAACTACGAGGTCACCGAGGGCCAGGTGCTGATCGATGGCCATGACGTGCGCGAAGTGTCTCGCGCCTCGCTGGTCCAACGCGTCGGCGTCGTCCTGCAAGACCCCTTCCTCTTCTCTGGCAGCGTGATCGACAACATCACCTACGGCAACCTCGCAGCGACCCGCGAACAGGCAATCGCGGCAGCTAAAGTGGTCGGCGCGGACGACTGGATCGAACGCCTGCCGCAGAGCTACGACACGCCGTTGGCCGAACGCGCGCAGAACCTGTCCATCGGCCAGCGGCAGCTGGTCGCCTTTGCCCGCGCGATTCTGAGCGACCCGCGCATCCTGATCCTCGACGAAGCCACCGCCAACGTGGACTCGCAGACCGAAGCGCTGATCCAGGAAGCGATCGCTCGTGTCATGCGCGGCCGGACCGCATTCGTGATCGCCCACCGACTCTCGACAATTCGATCCGTCGACCGGATCATCGTGTTGGAGTACGGACGGATCAAAGAGCAAGGCTCACACGAGGAGCTGTTGGCGCTCGACGGCGACTACGCAAAGCTCTACCGGATGATGTACGCGGCGCAGGAATCGGTTGAATTCGACGAGGATGCGGCGCTGGCCGTCTTGGATCGTATGCGGGAGCGGACGAGCGCCAACGGTCGCAACGGAACAAATGGCGCCGGCCAGTCAGCCGACCAGAGCAAACCGGCGCTGGCCCTCGACTAAGTCGCTCTACCCTGACCCCGCCTCAAACAACGTTCCCTGATCGGTTGAGGACCCCGTTGGCGTGAGGCCTAGGTGGCTCCAGGCGGCCGGCATTGCGACGCGGCCTCGGGGGGTTCGGGCGAGGAAGCCGAGCTGGATCAGGTACGGCTCGTAGACATCCATCACCGTGTCGGCGTCTTCGGCGACGGCGGCCGCAAGCGTGTCGAGTCCCACTGGACCGCCGTTGAAACCTTCGATCAGCGTTCGCAGTAGACCGCGATCGTGTTCGTCGAGACCGAGTTCGTCCACCCGCAACCCTCGCAAGGCCTCCTCGGCGACCGAGTCCGTGATCACGCCGTCGGCCCTGACCTGGGCGAAGTCGCGAACTCGCCTGAGCAGTCGGTTGGCGATGCGCGGGGTGCCTCTCGCCCGCTCGGCCAGGGTGCGCGCGCCGGTTGGCTCGAGCTCGACCTCGAGAGCCTCAGCCGAGCGGACAATGACCTGCTCCAAGTCGTCGGTGCTGTAAAAGTCGAGCCGCTGGACGATGCCGAAGCGGTCTCGCAGCGGTGGGGAAATCATCGCGTAGCGCGTCGTCGCGCCGATCAACGTGAACGGCTTGACCGAGAGCTGCACGCTGCGCGCCGCCGGACCGCTGCCGATCATCATGAACAACCGGAAATCTTCCATCGCCGAGTAGAGCACTTCCTCGGCCGAGCGCGGCACGCGATGAATCTCGTCGATGAAGAGCACATCGTGCGTCTGCATCGTGGTCAGGATGGCGGCGATGTCACCCGCCCGTTGGATCGCCGGACCGCTGGTCGGACGCAGGTTGACGCCGAGTTCTCGCGCGACAATCCGTGCCAGGGTCGTCTTGCCCAGACCCGGCGGACCGTAGAGCAGCAGATGATCCAGCGCCTCGTCCCGCTGGCGGGCCGCGTCAACCGCGATCCGGACCGCCTCGTGGACGGTCGATTGACCAACGAACTCGTCCAGCCGGGTCGGTCGTAGCGCGCGGTCGTGCCCATCGATCTCGCTCGCCGCCGCGTCAATCACACGTCCGACGGCCTCGCCCTGCTCGCCGGCGTGGTCCTCAGTCGTCATAGCGCGCGCCGCAGGAACGCGTTGCGGCTGGCGACCGCGAGCGGGTGCAGCGCTTGGCCGCTGTGGAGCTGGCTGGTCAGGCGCCGCTCGAGGAACATCGCAGCGGCTGCGTAGAGGTCGTGTTCGGCCGCCGCTGCGACGGCCATCAATCCGCGATCGCTCCGCACCTTGCGCGGTTCGATCTTGTCGGCGAGAAACACGGCCAGCGACTCAAGCGAATACTCAGGATGTGCCGTCGTGTGGTAGGCGATGGCCGACAGGACCTCCTCGTGATCGACATGCATCGCTTCGCGCGCGTAGACCGCGGCCAGTGGGCCGTGCAGGACGATCGGCGCAGCCAGCTCGTCCTCGCCGATCGGCACACGGTAATGACGCGAGAGCGCGAGCAGTTCGGCGTCCTTGCAGTGTCGGAAGAGATCATGTCCCGCCGCCGCCGCGGCGCAGATCTCGCGGTCCAGTTCATGTATCGCAGCGAGACGCAGCGCGCCGCGCTCGACACGTTTGGCGTGCTTCTGCAGCTTCTCCGGTCGATCGGCCATCACCTCGACGAATCCGTCACGGATCGCTTCAGGATCGCTCAGCGTCGCGCTCATCGCCGACCTCGCCGACGGTTGTCCGCGTCGGGCTGCTCGAGCTGGACGCCAATGAAGTCGGACACCGCGTTACCGACATCCAGCGCCTCGGCTTCCGTGGGAAAACGGCCGATCCGCATCAGGTTCCCGTCGGCAAAGGCGATGTGAGCGCTATGCGAACCGCTGAACTGGAGCAGGATTGGGCGCGCGCGCTGCTCCGTCATCGTGATCGTCTCGACGTCGTACAGCTCGAAGCTCCACTCTCGATTGACGACCCAGAGCATCGACTGACGGACGCGAGCCATATCCTCGGAGAGATCGAAATCGACCTCCAGGACGTCGCCCCCCACAACGCCGAGAATCGCCCAGAGGATGCCGCCTCCGAAGTAGCCGGCCGCCGCGCCGATCATGATCGCGCCGATCGGGTCGGAACCGCCGAAGATGCCGAGCGCAATCAGCGCCGCGATCACCGATGGAATCCCCCCATAGGCCCAGTTGGGCAAGGGTGACCAGAAGGTACGCAGGCGCAACGTATCCTGATTTGGGTAAGAGAGGCGCACGATGGACGAGCGCGTTTTCGGAGCCGCCGGCTCAGCACCGTCGACCTGTCGCCGGCGTCGTCTGCGGGCCATGATCAGAGGCTATCCGATGAGCCCCTGCCGGGGACTCGCCCTCGCCGCGCTGTTCTGGGCGATTTCGTGGTCGCCGGCGCTGGCCCAGGATGCTGCGCTGTCGGGCAGTCGATACTCGGCGCCCCTCTGGGCCTGGATCGCCGCGATCGTCGTCGCAGCCGGGTTGGGCGTGATCGGACTCGGTGTCGGAGTCTGGTTCCTGCGCAAACGATCGCGGCTCGATTCCTCCGACTGAAACGCTGCAGCGCGCTCCCGCGGGAGCGCGCTGCGCAGGGTCTCCCGGATCCGTGCGATTAGATCTCGAGCAGTTCGGCGACCTTCTCGCGGTGATGGTCGGCGTCGCCCCACATCAACTCGGCCATCTTCTGGCGGCGGAAGTAGAGCTGGATGATGTACTCCTTGGTGAAACCGATGCCGCCGTGGATCTGCTGCCCGTGCGCGACCACGCGGCGCGTGGCGTCCGAGCACCAGGCCTTGGCCATCGCGACCTGCAAGTCGGCGTCCGGCTCATCCTCGGTCACGGCCCATGCGGCGCGGTACATGATGAAACGCGACCCGTCCACGTCCGTGATCATGTCGGCCGCCTTGTGTTGGATCGCCTGGAAGGAACCGATCGGGCGACCGAACTGGATGCGTTCCTTGGCGTAGTCGACCGAGATTTCGAAGTCGCGCTGGGCCAGCCCAACGAGGTAGGCGCAGTAGGCGACAGTGAAGTATCGCTTGGCGATCTCAATGATCTGCCAGGCTTCGCCGGCCGGGCCGAGCAGCGCCTCGCCACCGACTCGCACGCCGTCCAGCTTGACTTCGCACTGCTTGTCGGCAGCGATGGTCTGCAGGACGGTGGTCGAGAGGCCCTCGGCGTTGCCCGGTACCAGGAACAGCGAAACGCCTTCGTCGCCCTCGGAGCCCGGCGTCCTGGCGACGACCAGGATGGTGTCCGCCACGTGCGCGTCGGGAATGAAGAGCTTGGTGCCGTTCAGCACGTAGCCATCGCCATCGGCTTCGGCGGTCGCCTCAATGCCGGAGCTGTCGAAGCGGGCTGAAGGCTCGGTCAGGGCGAACGTCATCACGTGCTGTCCGGCTGCGACGGCGGTGCAGTACTGCTGCTTCTGCGCGTCGCTGCCGATCGCCTCGACGAAGCCCGCGGTCAACACGGTATTGATGAACGGACCGGGGACCAGCGCTCGCCCGAACTCTTCCAGCAGGACGCAGAGGTCGAGGAAGGAGAGGCCGGCGCCGCCCAGTTCCTCAGCCGTGATCAGGCCCATCCATCCCTGGTTCGCCATCCCGTTCCAGAGGTCGTCGGTGTAGCCCCGCTCGTCCTCTTCCATGTCCCGAACGAGCTTCTCCGTGCACTCGTTCGTCAGGAAATCGCGAGCGAAATTCTTCAGCAGTTCCTGTTCTTCAGTCAGTCCGAGATCCATGTCGTCCTCCCTGGCGGCCCGTCAACGTTCGATCGGTCCGCAGTCGCTACTTGTCAAGTGGGCGCGCGCAAATGCGCAACGGGTCAGAGGCTATCGGAAAGCTGGGTATCGCGCCAGATACGGATCGCGCAGCGCCGACGTCAACCTCTCGGTCACGCTCTCGTTCTCGCGTGGTCTGAGGCTGCCGAGTCGACCGATATCCTCAGATCGTGACAACGACGACGGTCGGGCGACCACGACGCGAGCGATGGCTTGCCTGGATCGCGGCCATCGCCGTCGCGACCTTGGCCGTTTCCGTGGCCGCTGGTCTTTGGGCATCCCGCCCCGCGTTCGCCGAGGCATTCCCACCGCTCGTGCGAGAGGCCGAAATCAATGATCCGCTCGATGTCGACTGGTTTGTCCTGTTTGCGCTGGCCGGCGAAAGCTACGTGCTCTCCCTGGAAACTCGGACCCTGCGCGCGGGCCGAATCTCCGTCTGGCAACCGGCGGTCGATGGATCGAGTGCGCGAGTCGCAGCACGATCGGCCGGCGCCGCCGGCCGGCTGATTTGGACCGCCCCGCGCAGCGGGGCGTGGCGCGTGCAGGTCTCGGGTTGGAACGGCGCAATCGGCTCCTACCGCTTGAGCATCCGCCCCGACACCGATGACGTCGGCGCCGATCTGGCGTCGGCGCGTGCCGCCAGGTTCGACGAGCGTGGCATTCTGATCGAGCGATCCTCGATCGACCATCCCGATGACGTGGACTGGTTCGCCTTCCCCGTCGCCAGCGGAAACCGCTACCGGCTCTGGTCGGTGCAGGGATCGATTGGCGGCCTGAGCGGCGGCCTGCGCCCCCCGGCCGCGGACGCGTTTCAGGCGCTCGATCGCGTGGGCAACCTGGTCGCAGGCCTGCTGGAACCCGTTCAGGATGGCGTCGCCGTCTTGGCCGTCGGCGCCTTGGACGCCCTCCAGGTCGGCAGCTACGCGATCGGCGTCACCCGCGAAGGCGACCGGCCCGAACCCCCGATCAGTCTGCCGCCTCCGCCGACCCCCGTACTGCGTATCCGCACGATCGAGGCCTCGGTCGTGGAACGCGATCGCGAGCGTCACACCGAGTTCGCCTTTCAGGGAGAATGGGGACCGATCCGGCAGAACAGCGGTCTGCGTGTCTGGATCGATATCGATCCAAGCGACGACGAGCAGGACGACTGGGACTATCTGCTCAGGTCGAACGACGGACGTCGGACCCGGTTGTGGTCGTTTCAACGCGAGGCCTGGGTAGCCTCGGGCGACGTCGGTGCGCGCGGCTTCGACACCTTGGTCATGCGCTGGAGCGGTCGCACGGCCGACGAGCGGATTCGTTGGCAGGCCAGCGTCAAGAACTCCGACGGCACCTGGACGCTGTCGCGGCCGCAGCTGCTCGACGTGCCGCATCCGCAGCCCGCGCTGCCAAGGCTCTGGTTCGCCCGAGAGCGGACCGGCCCCGAGGATCCGCGCTACGACCGGGAACTGCAGGCAGCCGGCGTCGTCAGCGGGCTGGCGGACGACGCGCTGGTCGTGGTGCTCGATCCCGGCCACGGCGTGGACACCGGAGCCTGGGACAACGGGGTACTGGAGGCCGAATCGAACCTCCGGTTTGCGCTGCGGATCGAAGAGCTGTTGGAGGCGAACGGCGTACACGTGGCGCTGACCCGACGAGCGTCGGGCCGGCCCTTCCTCAATCTCGACGAAGCCCTCTGGCGGCCCGACTATCAGGTCCGAGCCGAGCTGGCCCACATCGCAAAGGCCGATCTCTTCGTCTCAATCCATTCAAACGCCAACCACCTGTATCCCAATCGCGGTCTCGAGGCCTGGTATCTGCCTCGCTGGACCAACGACGGCGCCAACCTGCGCCTCGCGGAGCTACTGCTCTCCTACCTCCAACGTGCGCTCTTCGACTACGGCTATCAGACTTCGGCCCTGACCTACGACGCCAGTTGCTGGGAACTCGTCAATGGCGCTTGCGATCCGATCTACCTGCTCGCGCCGTTCCTGCTGGTCGACGCCGACGTCGCGCGTCGCTGGGGCTTCGACCCATCCGCACTGGGGCTGTCCGCGGACCCGTTCGCTCCGGCGATCAACCACTGGCTCTGGCGCAGCGACATCACCGTCGGCGAGCCGCCGATCGATCTGATCGATCCAGAGTCGCAGACTGGTCCGGGGCGGATCATCCGAGGCAATCTAATGCCCACCGTGCTACTCGAGTTGCTATACGTCACGCACGAGGCTGATGCTCGAGTGCTGCGCGATCCCCTGGCCCGAGAGCTGATCGCCCAGGCCATCGCCGATGCCCTCCTCGACGTCCTTGGCGTCGAGTGAGACGCAGGTTCCGACCAACGGATATGTCAAGTCCGCCACCCCAGTCTGAAACCGCATGGTTGCCAGAACATATATGCGCTATCGTCGGACTTGTAGCGGCGCACGGTTGAGAGGGACGATGGCGATGCCGGACGAGCACCAACTCGATCATCAACGGATCGTCCCCGGCCTCACCTACGCCGATGCCCCGGCCGCGATCGATTGGCTCTGCCGCGTCTTCGGTTTCGAGGAAGTCAGGCGGATGGAGGTCGGCGATGGCCGGATCGGCAACGCCGCCTTGCGTCTGCTCGGCGAGCAGATCATGCTCGCCTCGCCCTTCGAGCAAGCAGGTACGATGTCGCCCCGCGATCTGCCCGCCCTCCATCAGCAGATCACGGTCAACGTCGATGATCTCGATGCGCACTTCGCCAAAGCTCAAGCCGAAGGCGCACGGATCTTGGCCGAGCCGGCCGACCAGTTCTGGGGCGCTAGGACCTACTGGGTCGAGGACCTCGAAGGTCACCGCTGGACCTTCCAGCAGCAACTGAGAACCGTTCCCGACGAAGAGTCCGCAGCGGAAATGCTCAAAATCTCGAGCGACGAGGGTTAGCATGGCTGTCTCTGCCTCGAACCCGCATCGCAATCGTCCCGACGAGCGCGCTCGCGATGAACCGAGCCCAAACCGGCCGAACGGCACCGAACAAGACCGAACAAGACCGAACACCACCGAACACTACGAACACCCGATCTCCCGTAAAACACTGGGTTTCGCATGATCGGAGCCGCGAAAAAAAAATCAGCCGAACGCCTGCGGCCGACGAGCCGCCTGTCGGTCTGAAAGGACGGAACCATGGTCCAGAATCCACCCGAGGGCACTCAACGGATCATCCCGTATCTCAACTACGCCGATCCGAAGCCGGTGATCGAGTTCCTGATCAACGCCTTCGGGTTCGAGCAGGGTCTGCTCCTCGATATGCCCGACGGGTCAGTCGGCCACTGCGAACTGCAGATGAACGGCGAAACCTTGATGCTGTCAAGCGAGTTTCCGGAAGGCGGCCTGAGCAGTCCCAAGTCGCTTGGCGGGGTCCACGCCACGGTGCTCGTCTACGTGGACGACGTTGACGCTCACTTCGAACATGCCAGGGCGGCCGGGGCTCAAATCGTTGAAGAACCCACCGACCAGTTCTACGGTGACCG
>DAOUHS010000001.1:0-12027 GCA_034428415.1 Dehalococcoidia bacterium | reverse complement strand
TGCCAGCTCCAGACGCTGGCGATGTAGATCACGATCGCAGACGGCGGCCAGGTCAGGGCGCGCACGAGCCGGGAATTGAGGAATGGAATCAGGTAGGTCGTGCGAACACGAGCGGACGCCGCGCGCAGCGCAAGCGTTGCCGGCGCGCCGAGCAACATCAAGGGCGCGACGATCATCGTGATCATCACGTGCTGGATCATGTGTATCCAGAACAGGTCGTCGGAGTACGTGTCGACGGGCGACATCAGGCCGAGCAGCATGACCAGCCACCCGAGCGCGAAACTCCAGGCATGCCAGCGCGGGAAGTGGAAGTTGGGTGAATCGCGGCGCAGACGGTAGTAGCCCCAGGCGTACAACCCGCCGACGACTATGACGATCGCCAGACCGGGCGCATCGATGCTCCAGACGCCCAATGCCGTCAGCAGTTCGCCGTTCTCGGCATAGCGGCCGTCGTGCGCCGACGCGAGCGTGGGCAGCAACGCCGCCGTGATCGCACAGGCGACCGCGACGAGCGCGGCCAGCGCTCGCGGTCGGGTGATCACCGGCTGGTCCGCGTCAGCTGAGGAAAAAGACGAGCGGGAAGATGACCAACAGCCATACGAAGCCCACGAAGTGCCAGTACAGCGTCGCGGCCTCAATCGCCGTGTTGCGTTTGGCGTCGAAGTGTCCCAGCAGTCCGCGCAACCACTGCGCGAAGATGAACACCAGACCGCCGATCACGTGAGCGCCGTGGAAGCCAGTCAACGTGTAGAACGTCGCCGCGTAGGGGCCGTCGGAGATGCCGAAATCGGCGTGCTGCCACTCGAAGTACTGGTTGATGATGAATGCGATGCCGACCACGAGCACGATCCCCATGTTGATCAACATCGCCTTGCGATTGCCCTTACGGATCGCGAAGGCGGCGTACTGCATAGGAATCGACGTGCTGACCAATAGGACGGTGAACAGGATTGGTCGCCACTCACCGCCCTCAAGTCGGTGCCCACCGTTGGTCGGCTCCCAGAAGAGCGTGTCGCTGTGTAGCGCGAGCATCGCCGCGATCAGTCCGGCGAAGAACATGATCTCGGAGAAGATGAAGAAGATGATCCCCCACAGGCCGGTCGTCATCGGCTCGTCGCCAACGAGGAAACTGCGGACCGGGTGCACACGCTTATGCGGGATGGCTCCAGCTGCCATGGCTAGCCCTCCTCCCGCGTGGACACGGTGGGCGCCTTAGCGCCACTCCCGCCGCCTCCGTTGTGCCCGTTGTTGACGTGGTAGTGCGGGTCGTCCTGCAAACGCTCACCGAATCGCAGGTCGAATAGCGGCCGCTCCGAGCGAATCTCCGGCAACGAGTCGAAGTTGTGCGCCGGCGGCGGTGAGGTCGTCGCCCACTCCAGCGTCGTGCCTTCCCACGGGTCGGAGCCCGCCCGCTCGCCCCACTTGAGCGAGTAAAAGACGTTGTACAGGAAGACCATCATGCCCGCGGCCGAGACGAACGCGCCGATCGTGGTCAGCATGTTCATCAGTTCCCAGCCGGGGTTGTCGACGTAATCGTTGATCCGGCGCGGCATCCCGTCGAGGCCGAGCAGCAGCTGCGTGAAGAAGATCAGGTTGACGCCGATGAACACCAGCCAGAAGTGCATCTTGCCCAGGCCCTCGTTCATGAACTTACCGAACATCTTCGGGAACCAGTAGTAACAACCGGCCAGGAAGCCGAATGTCGCGGCGATCGACATCGTGTAGTGGAAGTGCCCGACCACGAAGTAAGTGTCGTGCAGCGCGAAATCGACAGGCACGGCCGCGTGGAAGACGCCGGTGATCCCGCCAATCAGGAAGAGCATCAGGAAACCGACGCTGAACAGCATCGCGGTCGGGAAGATGTTCGATCCGCGCCACATCGTCGTGATCCAGTTGAACATCTTCACGCCGGTCGGTACCGCGATCAGGAAGGTCGCGCCCATAAAGAAGGGCAGGAATACGCCGCCGGTCGTGAACATATGGTGCGCCCAGACGATGAAGCCGAGCAGACCGATCGCCACCAGCGCCAGCACCATCGAGCGATAACCGAAGACCGGCCGTCGGGTGAACACGCCGAAGACATCGGAGACGATGCCCATCGCCGGCAAGATCATGATGTACACCGCAGGATGCGAATAGAACCAGAACAGGTTCTGCCAGAGCAACGGCTGTCCGCCGTTCGCCGGGTCGAAGAATGCGCCTTCTGCTCCATTGCGGTCGATGAAACCCAGCACCAGCGCGGCCGCCAGGACCGGGGTCGAGAGCAGGATCAACAGACCGGTGACGAGCGTCGTCCAGGTGAACAGCGGCAGACGCCACATCGTCATCCCGGGCGCACGCATCTTGAAGATCGTGACCAGAAAATTGACCGATCCAAAGATCGATGCCTGACCCAACAGGATCACACCGACCAACCACATGTCCATCCCCGCGCCGGGCGGTTCGGCATTGTTACCGGTGTCCAGGGTGACCGGCGGGTAGGCGGTCCAGCCGGCCGAGGCGGTGCCACCCTCGACCGCGAAACTGAGCGTCAGCAGCACCCCGCCGAACAGGAAAATCCAGAACGAAAGCGCGTTGATCCGAGGGAACGCCATGTCCAGCGCGCCGATCTGCAGCGGCATCGAGTAGTTCATGAACGCCGCGCCGATCGGCAGCAGGAAGAGGAAGATCATCACGCTGCCATGCATCGTGAAGATCGAGTTGTAAGTCTCCGCCGAGATGATCGTGCCGGTCTGGGCCAACTCCGTGCGCATGACCAGGGAGAATGCCATGCCCACCAGGCCGAATGCCCCCGCGGTCCAGAGGTACATGATGCCGATCTTCTTGTGGTCGACCGTGGTCAACCACTCGAGGATCACGCGCCAGGCCGTCGCCCCGGCATAGGTGCTGGTCTGTGCCCCCGCCAGTGTCGCCATCGTGTCGCCTCCCTCTGCGTGATCCCCTGATCGTCGTCGCGCCGTGGGCGGGGCTAGCCGCCGGCCTCTACCAATTCAGCCAATTTGCTTGGAATGACATCGGCCTCCGGCGGCCGTGGGACCGTCTGCAGCCAGGCGTAGATGTCAGCGATCTCTTCGTCCGAGACCTGGTCCGGCGGAAACTCGCTCATCGCCTCAAGCGGCTCGCGGTACTGCTCAACCACACGATTCAGCGGCACAACGGTCATCGCGATCGTCGGTCCAACCAGACCCTCGCCCTGATCGCCGTGACAGACGTTGCAGCCCAGCGAGAAAAATAGGTTCTGACCGTTCGCCGGGTTGCCCGCAGCGCCTTCCTCCTGCTCCACCTCTGCCTCCCCGCCGAAGTCGCCCTCGACCGGCTCCGGAGCGCTGCCCGCCTTGTCCTCGAACCAGGCCTCGTAATCCTCCTGCGACAGAGCACGGACCGTGTAGATCATCCGGGCGTGGTCGCGCCCGCAGAACTCGGCGCACTGGCTCATAAAGTCGCCGGTATCGGTAACCCGCACCCACAGCGTCTGCACCCGGCCCGGGACCGCGTCCAGCTTGGTCAGGAACTGCGGTGTGTAGAACGCGTGCAGCACGTCGGCCGAAGCGATGTTGAAGCGGATCATCTGACCCACCGGGACCGTCACGATCGGCGTGTTGTCGGCCGCCTGCAGACGACCCTCTGCAACAGTGTCCGTGCCGTTGAACACTCGCATGACCTCTGAGCCGGCCCGGTGCCCGATCGGCACCGTGCCGTTGACCGCTCGATCGACGGTGATCACGTCACCTGTCCGAGCGACCACGCGCATGTGCTCGATCCCGAGCTTAAGCGTCATGAACGGTACAACCAGCGACGGGTCTTCCAGGTGGATCTCGGTGTCCTCGGGGCTGTTCGAGATACTCTCGGCCAGCTCCGTGCCCAGCGGTACGCCGTAGTTGAATGCCCACGCCCATTGCCGACCTTGCACGTCCACGACGGTCACATCCTCGTCGGTATCGGCTGCCGCCTGGATGTCCTGCAGGACGAAGAAAGAGACGAAGAACAGCACCACCACGATGACCAGCGGAATCCCTGTCCAGAGGATCTCCGCCGTCGCGTTGTGCGCGACCTGCGTCGGCAGCTCGTCGTCCGACTTGCGCTTGTAGCGGAAGACCACCCAGAGAATCATCGCCTCGACGATCACGAACACGATCACGCCGATCGCCAGCACCACGAAAAACAGCGTGCGGATCGAATCACCCTGCTCGGTGACCGCCTCCGGCAACGCGACCTGGGCGCTGACCATCCCGCCGAGCGCCAACAGCGTCAGCGCCGCCGCGCCGATCACCAGCGTGAGTCGGCCGATCCGAGTTCGCCACAGCCGGTGGTATGCGCTCACGCCCCCGCTCCCTTCGCTCCCTGGTTCATCTCGAATCTGTTCATCATGTGCGGTCGCTAACTCGGACCCTGCTCGGCGCCCTCTGCGCTCTGCATCAGCGGCGCGTCGGAGCGATGCTCCTCGTGATCGTCCTCATGGGCGGGCGCTTCGAAATCCTTGATGTCCTCCAGGAACCAACCCACGCCGCCAAACACGATCAGTGTGACGCCCGCGCCCAGCACCTGGTCTGTAAACACCGCGCCCGCCGCCGTAATCATCAACCCGGCCGCGAAGATCAACGGAGACAAGCTGGGCGGCGGCAAATGCACCCCGGGCGGGGGCGACGGTTTCGGCATCACCGCCAACGGATGCTGTCGAAACTCGGCCGGACCGCCGGCCTCGAAGTAACCCATGTCCTCCATGAACCAGCGAACCGCGCCCAAAACGATCAGCGTGATCCCCACGCTCAGCAGCTCGCCCACGAAAATCGCGCCAGCCGCCATCACAATCAGTCCCAGCGCAAACAGAATCGGCGCCAGGCTACGCGGCGGCAGATGCGTCTCGGGCGATTCGTGCTCGCCCTGGCCATGTTCATCCTCGAGGCCCGAAGGCAGCGCCAGCGTCGCCGCCGGTTGCTCCGCCGGAGCCGCGATGGCCGGCACATCTCCGCTGCGCGACGCCGGAAATGGCTTCAGATACGAGTCCGCCACCGCTTTGCGTTCGTTGCGGTACGCCATCGGCCGCAAGGCCGGCGGGAGCAGCGAGGCAATCGGTTTGAACAGGTCGGGGCCGCTGTAGGCCTCTTGCAGGTCGATCCCGAATCCGGCCGGCCGCTGTCGATAGGCAACCAGTTTGTGCAGTTTGATCCCATTCATCCGGCAGAGCCGAATCGCCCGACCGCTCTGACCCATCGGCACATAGAGAATCAGCGGCGCTGCCTGCGCCAGCGGCTTCCAGCGATCAACAGCGCTGTCGATGTTGACCTCATGCGTCAGGGCAAGATCGGCGGCAACGGCAATGAAATGCCCGGGTTCGTCGGTGACCACGATGTCGGGATACAGCCAACCGCCCGACCGGACTCGAACACCCATCTGTTCCACAGGAAAATTCGTCGTGGCTTCGCGATCGGGGAATTCGTCGTTGGGATAGCCGTACGACGCTTCAGCGATCTGCTGAAGGACGCTCGCGCGCTTCTGCCTCGCCGATTCCAGCGTGGGCATTACCGTCTGTTCGCCTCTCGCTCAGGCGCGCCCAAGCAGGGCACGCGGTCGATCTCCGATCCTAACCCAGCCCCGCGACAGTGGCTATCCCCCGACTTGGCAGAGTCCACAGAACTCGCGTCAACGCTGCGAGCTCGAGACCGAACGCGCCGGCTGGTTGATCGGAATGTAGCGGGGACGGTAAATCGCCACCCCACGTCCGCCTCGAGCGCGGGTCCGTTCATCGACGATCTGAGCGCCGATACCGGCGATCCGCGACCAGCCAAAGAGCGTCGTGTAGTAGTCAGGATCGGTGAAACCGAGCGCATTCACGAGGCTGCCGGAGATCAGGTCCACATTGGGGTACGGGTTGGAGACCTTGGGATTCTCCTTCAGCACCGCGATCCCCGCCTCGCGAACCGCTTTGACCACGTTGAACCAGTGATCGTCGGGGCAGAGCTCTTCGCCGACGCTGAGTTGCACCTTGGCCCGAGGATCTTCCCGACGCAGCACGGCATGTCCAAATCCAAAGATCAGGCCGCCCTCGGCCAACCGCTTGCGCAGGATCTCGGTCGCTTTCGCGGTGTCGGTGGTGTTCACCTCGTGCACCATCTTGAAGGCGTCCTGATTGGCCATTCCGTGCCGCGGACCGGCCAGCGCATTCATACCTGACGCCATCGAGCGGTACATGTCGGCCAGACCCGAAGCCACCGCGCGCCCCGTGAAGGTCGATAGGTTGCCCCCGCCGTGATCGGCGTGCAGGTTGTAGTAGACCGAAAGCAGACGGGCCAGCGCCTCTTCGTCGCCGCCGGGCATGCCCAGCATGTGCACGAAGTTGTTCACGTACCCGCGAGCCGGCTCCGAGGCAATCAGCTCGCCCCAGCCCTCGCGCAGCCGGAAGATCGCCGCCAGCGCCGTCGGAATCCGAGCCACCAAGTTCAGCGCGTCTTCGTAATAGTCCTCCGTTTTGCCCGTCATCCCCAGAATCTGGATCGCCGCGCAGAACAGGTCCATTGGATGCCCGGACATCGGCAGCGACGATATCGCGGCCAGCGTCTCCTCGCTCACCTCCGAACGTTCGGCGATGTCGTCTGCCACGGCCTGACGCTCCACGTCGGTCGGCAGCGACTTGTTGAACAGCAGATGAATGATGTCCTCGGCGGGCAGGAAAGCCAGCTCGGCGATCGGATAGCCCACATAGGACACACCCGCTTGCGGATCGACGTAGCTGGTTTCGCAGGTACCAACGGGATAACCACGCAGACCCGTATCGAGATTGGCGTTGCTGATCGTGAACTCAATGGTCGGGATGTCGGACATCGGCATCACTTTCCCAGCGCGCACGCTCAAGACGTGGATGTTCGCCGCGACCCGGTGCGCTCAGGTCGCGCGGCATCTCGCTCGTGAGTTGTCTCGCTCCGATGATCGACCGGCCGCGAGCCACTAGCCCGTGACGGCCAGCAGGCGGAACCGTTTACGACCGCTCGGAGCCTGAATCTCAATCTGCCGGTCGGCAGGTTGGTCGAGCAGTCCACGACCCAACGGACTCTCGACCGAGATCCGCCGCGCCGCTGCATTCGCTTCCGTGGTCCCGACCAGAGTGTACTCTCTGGCCTCGCCTAGGAATCCGCCGTTATCGTCGACCTCGACAACCGAAACCCGGCTGCCCAGTTTCGCTCGACCCGTCGCCCGCTCGTCCCGCACCACTGCGTGCGCTATCTGGTACTCCAACTCGTCGATCCGCGACTTGAGCCGCTCCTGGTGTTCGCGCGCCGCCTCGAGCGGAGCGTTCTCGCGGATGTCCTTGTCCTCCCGCGCCGCCGCGACCGCCTGCACGGCCTCGGGCATCTCCGCGTGCAATTGCTCTAGCTCGTCGTGCAACAAGTGCAGACCGTCGGCCGTCATCTCGAACGTCTGGGCCTGCTCGTGCTGGAACCGCGAGGTGTCCCGGACCACGTTGGTCGCCCGCTTGATCCGCAGGAAGTTGCCCAGATTTTGCGTCTTCGTTTGTCCCTCGCCGTCCACACTGACCGTGTAACCCTGCTTCCAGCAGTAGCGCAGGAACTCCTTCACTGGCTGCAGTCGAGCCGCGAGATCCATCGTATTCGTGCCGATCGTCTCCTGAAAACCCTCCATCGTCTTCGGCGAGAGCTCGGAGATCGGCGTACTCGGGCCGAAATGCCAGAGGAACCGCGTCACCGACTCCCGCGCCGCCTCGTCCAGCGTGAATGCGCCGCGCTTCGCAGCCGACGTGTTGTTGCCCTTGCGCCTCGACCGCTTCGCCTCGCGCTCCTCCTCCCAGGCGAAGTACTCCATCACCGCCCCGCCCAGCGTCATCGCCGCTGCAACCGGCTCGGGCGCCGTCGCGACTGCCGCGCCCCCCGGCTCATCGAAGATCTCTGCATCCCCTTCCACCACGTCGTCCTGCGCCGCTTCCAGTGTCTCGGCTGTCTGATCGTCGTCAAAGAGGGTCATGCGTCATCTCCAACACCCGAACAGCGATCGAGTCGTCCCGGTCGTCTTCCGCGCCTGACACGCGGCGCACGCAGAGCATCGCTCAGCTCCGACACCTCTATCCTAACCCTCCTGCCGATGTCAGACCTGATAGATCCCGAACTGATTCGCCGCGAACTGCAACGCGCCGGACTGGCTTATGTCCAGGATCTCAATCCCTCCATCGCCCCGCAGCTCAGTCTCTGGCTCAATCTGCTTCTCCGTCAGCCCCGCAACCTGACCTCGGTCCGCACCCCTCGGACCGCTATCGCCAAGCACGTCATCGAACCGCTGACAGGACGTCACCGACTGATCAGCGCCGACCTGCCCGTCCCGCATGGACCGATAATCGATATCGGCAGCGGCAACGGAGCCCCCGGTCTGCCGATCGCGCTCTGCGAACCAGATCGCCAGGCAACCCTGCTCGAATCCCGTACCGGCGCCGCGGCGTTTCTCCAGGAAGTGATCACCGAAGTCGAGGCACCGCAGATCAGCGCAATCCATGAGCGGGCGGAAATTGCCGCTCATACGACCCTGCGAACCCGATTCGCTTTGGCTCTGACTCGGGCGACCGCTCCCCCAGCCGCAGCCATGGAACTGGTCATCCCCTTCCTGCAAGTAGGAGGAATCGCTGCCGCCTGGACCGGTGAGCTGTCCGAGACGGATGCCGAGAGCGTGTCCCGAGTCCTGGAAGTGCTGGGCGCCGAGCTCACGCCGATCGATCCGCCGCCCGACATCATCGTCGCGACCAAGATTCGCCCCACCGATGACCGCTATCCGCGTTCCTGGAATCAGATCCGCCGCCGACCGCCTAGCAGAGCTAGCAGAGCTAGTAGAGCTAGCAGAAGTCAGCCATAGCGCAGACAGGCACTGGGCTGGCCGCGTACCTTAGGTGGGCATGTCCGCTCTCATCTCCGCCCAGACCCGATACGACCCGAAGCACTTCCAGCGCAATATCCGCGTCTATTACCTGTTCATGAGCTCGACCGGGTTCATGCTGTTTCTGCCCATCTGGATCATCTATCTGATGAACGGACGTGGACTCTCGCTGACCGAGGTCGGTGTCTTCGAATCATTTTTCTGGCTCACGATCATCATCGCCGAGGTCCCGACCGGCGCCATCGCCGACCGCTTCGGACGCCGAATCTCCCTGGCCCTTGGCGCAATCCTGTTCGCTGTCTCCTCCGTCATCTTCGCGATGGCCTCCCACTTCTCGATCCTGCTCGGCTCCTACCTCGTCATGGGAGTCGCCATGACCCTCTACTCGGGAGCAGGCGATGCCCTGCTCTTCGACACCCTGCGGGTCCTCAGGCGGACGCGCGAGTACGAGCACCATGCCGGGCGCTCGCACGGCATGTTCTTCGCGGCGATGGTGGCGGCGACGGCAATCGGCGGCCCACTCGCCTATCTGCTCGGCTACACCCCCGTCATCCTCGCCTCCGCAGGCGTCTTCCTCATCGCCGCCGTCGCCGCGCTGATGCTGCGCGAACCGCCGCGTCGTGAATCCGATTTCCAACCTGACCCCTTGCACGGAACGCCATCCGACATCCGCAACACCTCGACCGATTTGGCTCAACACGACACAGCCGGAGTGCCAATCTTCAATGAAATGATCGAGGGCTTCCGGATCGTCTGGCGCAACCGACCGATCCGATTCCTGATCCCATTCGCCGCGCTGGTCATGGGCTTGCTGCATATGCCCGGATTCGTGACTCAGCCCTACGTCGCGCAGCACGGCCTTGATCCGCTGGCCGGCGTCGCCGATGGATTCATCTGGTCCGCGCTGTTGCTGCCCGGGTACATCGGCACGATGTTCGGCATGTTTGGCGCGGCCAGGCTGGTCGGAGAGTTGGGTGAACGCCGCTCCTTCCCCGCCATGCTGATCTTCGGCGCCATCTGTCTGATTCCCCTCGCGATCTGGAATCATCTCGGTCTCATGGGCGCGATCTTTCTGATCAGCATCGCCGCAGCAGCCATCCGACCGATCACCTATGGCTACATCAACCGTCGGATCAAGTCCGATCAGCGAGCCACCGTTCTTTCAATCTTGTCGCTCGTCCACGGGATTGCCATGAGCTTGATCATGGTGGTGTACCTCCCCGCCGCCGACCTCATCTCCTTCCCGGCGGCATTCGGCCTCGCCCTCCTCACCCTGGCAACCATCGGTGGCGGTCTCTGGCTGCTCTGGCATCTGGCCCACCGACGCGACCAGACAGAACGTATCCGTCGCTGGTCACTGTCCGTTGCCAAACCGCAGGCATTGCAGCATCCCAACGGCGCTGGGCAGAACGGACAGGGCCGCGACGACACCGCTCTGTACCGCAATGTGCAGAACCTCGGCTGATCATCGAGCAATCGCGCCACCTGGTTCTCTACCATCTACTCCGTTGCCAGCGATAACCGGCGACCCCACCGTGTCCTGATATGACGCAGACTGAGCGCTACGCGCGCAACATCCCGATCTACTACCTGTTCCAGTTCGCCACTGGATTCCTGATCTGGGTGCCGGTCTGGATCATCTTCCTCCAGGACGAGCGCGGTCTCTCGCTCACCCAGGTCGGCTTGATGGAGGCCGTCTTTTGGGTCTCGATGATGCTCTTCGAGGTCCCCACCGGGGCGATCGCCGACCGCTGGGGACGGCGCACCTCGCTCGCCCTGGGCGGCTTCATGTTCACGGCCGGGACCGTCTTCTTTGTCTTGGCCGATGGCTTCGTCGGACTCGCGATCAGTTATGTGATCATGGCCGTTTCCATGACCCTCTATTCGGGCTCAGGACACGCCCTGCTCTTCGACACCCTCCGCACCCTGGGACGCACCCGCGAGTACGAGAAGCACATGGGTCGCTCCGAGGCGATGATGACCGGCGCGCTGCTCGCCGCCGCCTTGTTCGGCGGTCCGATGGCTGGACTCTGGAGCCTCGAAACCGTCTTTCTGATCGGCGCCGGGACGATGGCTGGCGCCGGATTCATCGCCCTGTTCCTGCGCGAGCCGCCGCGCACCGAAGCTGAATTCGGGCCCGACGGTCTCCACGCCGCGCCGGTCTCCGCAGGCGACGCCACTGCAGACAACCGCTCGCCACAGGGAGTGTTCAGCAACATCTTCGACGGAGTCCGCATCGTCCTCCGACAGCGGCCCATCCTCTGGATCATCCTGCTCGCCGGTCTCGTCACCGTCGCCTACGAGATGCCCAACTTCTTCGTCCAGCCCTTCCTCCGCAACCACGGCTTAAGCCCGTCCGACGGACTGCTCGACGGTGCCGTATGGAGCGCGCTGATCGTTCCGGGCTTCGCTGCCATGTCGGCCGGCTCGCTGCTTGCCGCGCCCTTCGTCGCCCGCGTCGGCGAACGTCGCGCCATCCCGATCCTGATGATCGGCGGCGCATTCCTCTTCATCCCCATGTTGATCTTCGACCACATCAGCATCATCGTGCCGATTGCGATCCTCGGCGGCATCCACGCCGCGATCCGGCCCATCGCGACCGGCTACATCAATCGCCGCATCCGCTCCGACCAACGCGCCACCGTGCTCTCGATCTTCGAGCTGATGATGGCCGCCCAGATGGCATTGATCGTGCCGCTGATCTCCGCCTCCGCCGACCGCATCGATTTCCGCTTCGCCTATGGCCTGTCGCTCGGCGTCGTGCTCACCATCGGCATGGCGTTCTGGTTGATCTGGCGTCGCTCGCACCGACGCGAGCAGACCGACGCGCTGCGCCGAATCAGTCTCAGACCGGCTCCGCAAGCAGTTGCGACCTCCTCCAACCGCGCTTCGAATGGCGCCTCGAATGGCGCGGCCAACGGCGTTCATTCGAACGGCGTCCACAGCAACGGCGCCGACAGCTCGACCGAGCCTGAAGAGGTTGCCGCGCATCAAGATCGCTCATGAGCGAGCCGGCGCCGACCGATTCGGCGCCAACCAGCCCGTTCGCGCGCAACATTCCGCTCTACTACCTCTTCCAGTTCGTCCGCGGGTTCCACTTCTGGCTGCCCATCTGGTTTCTCTTCCTCCAGTCCCAACACGGACTCTCATACGTCC